>CAZIWA010000146.1:0-13027 GCA_964542875.1 uncultured Phycisphaeraceae bacterium | reverse complement strand
CGTTTTCGATGCGCCAGAGGACGTGTTCGGTGCGGTCGCCGCCGATGCCGAAGTTGGCGGCGTCGAGCTTGGCGTAGCGTTCGGCCCAGACGGTTTTGCCGGTGTTACTCCAGCCGGCGGTGATGGAGTCGCCCAGGAAGAGGACGCCGATGGGTTTTTCCTTGCGTTTGAGGAAGGATTCGTGCTGGGCCTGGAAGGAGGGTTGGACTTTGCCGAAGTTGGGGTTGGGATTGCCGTCTTTGTCGTAGGCCCGGGTATCGATCTTGGGGTAGGGAGCGTCGATGGGGGCGGCCTGGACGGCCTTCATGACTTTCTGATGTTCGGGTGTGAGGGGCTGGGAGACGGGCTGGGTGGCTGCGGGGGCGGTGGCGGGTTTGGCGTCGGTTTGGGCGTGGGCGAGGGTGCCGCAGGCGGTGAGCGCGAGCGCGGCCAGCAGGAAGGACCGGGTGGAGATGTTAGAAGGCATCGGGGGCTCCGTGTGGTGTTGGGACGGGGTTTAGACGGTGAAGGATGGCCGAGGTTCCGGACGGGTGATCATTTGAAGTGTGAACGATTGCGCCGGGGGGTGCTTTAAGAGGGGGGAGCAGGAATTGCATGACGGGCTGTTTGGCGTGGGTTTGGGGATTACCTACAATGTCTGCCCCTATGCAACGGACCACCGATATTAACGTCACTGGCACCATCAAGCTGATCTCTCCCAAGGATCTGATGGCTCAGTATCCGATGACCGAAACCGCCAACCAGACGGTCGTGAAGTCGCGTAAAGCGATTCAGGATGTGCTGGCGGGCAAGGACAACCGGCTGATGGCGGTGGTCGGGCCATGCTCGATCCACAACGTGGACCTGGCGCTGGAGTACGCCGCCCGGTTCAAGAAGCTGTCGGACAAGGTGAGCGACAAGCTGATGCTGGTGATGCGCGTGTACTTTGAAAAGCCGCGCACGACGGTGGGGTGGAAGGGGCTGATCAACGATCCGCACCTGAATGACTCGTTTGATATTCACACGGGCCTGAAGCTGGCCCGGAAGCTGCTTTTGGATATCGCGGAGATGGGCGTGCCCAGCGCGACGGAGCTGCTGGAGCCGATTACCCCTCAGTACATTGCCGATTTGCTTTCGTGCGCGTCGATCGGCGCACGGACGACGGAATCCCCCACGCACCGGCAGATGGCTTCCGGCTTGTCGATGCCGGTGGGCTACAAGAACGGAACCGACGGTGGCCTGCAGGTGGCCCTGGACGCAATGACCGCGGGCAAGAGCTCACACAGCTTCCTGGGCATCGATGAAGACGGGATGACGTGCATCGTCAACACCAAGGGCAATCCGTGGGGATTCCTGATCCTCCGCGGCGGGCGCGCGGGTCCCAACTTCTCCAAGGAAAACATCGAAGAAGCAGGCAAGAAGCTGGAGTCTTCCAAACTGAATCATCGGCTGGTGGTGGACTGTTCGCACGCCAACTCCGAGAAGGACCACAAGAAGCAGGCGGCGGTGTGGAACAACCTGATTCAGCAGAGCATCGACGGCCGGCACGCCTTGTGCGGGATCATGCTGGAGAGCAACCTGCACGAAGGGAACCAGAAGATTCCCGCAGATCTTTCGCTGTTGAAACCCGGCGTGAGCGTGACCGACGCGTGCATCGGCTGGGAAGAGACCGAGGCGCTGATTCTGGATGCGCATAAGAAACTCAAGGCCTGAGTTTGCCGGGTCAGGGGATGCCCTGGCCGGCTGAAAAATCAGGCGGGGGGATGCGATGTGGCGAACGATTTTTGCGGGTGAGTTGCCGTATCCGCCGCCGGAGATGATCACGGTGCCGTTGGATGGCAAGGGGCGCATCGCTTGTGATCTTTATTGCAGGCATTGCCGGTACAACCTGCGGGGGCTGGGTCCGGAACTGGAGAACGCGTTGTGCCCGGAATGCGGGTATCCCGTGCGGGCGTCGATCGATCAATACAAGCGGTTCTGGATGGATGAGGGTTGGGTGCGTGAGCAGATTCGGGGGCTTTTTTGCGCCTATGCGATGCTGATGGTTTTCATTGTCACGGGGTTTTGCGCCGGGTTGATGAGCCATGTGAAGGGTAATGCGGGGTGGTGGGTGCTGTTGCTGGGGATGACGGCGATCGTGGGGTTGTTTCTGCTTCGCCGGTATTGGGTGAGCCGGCCCGTGACCTATGGCGTGGCGCCCGCATGGCATGTACCGGGAAGGGTGCGGCAGCGGCTGATGGAAGGGGTGCCGTTTGTGCTGGCGAGCATTCTGGGGATGGTGGCGATCATGTCCGATGGCGGTGGCAAGGGATGGGTGTTGCCGGTGATGCTTTGGGGAGCTTGGGCGGTGGGAGTGACATGGCAGCAACTGGCGATCGTGAGGGATCTATTTGCGGCGCACTGGGCGCTGGTGGCGCGGCCGTCGCCCGTTGGTGCGCGGCTGGCGTATGTTCCGATGACTCTGATGCTGCTTGCTTCGCCGGTGGTGCTGCAACTGATGAAGCCGATTCCTGATGAGCATGATGCGCTGTGGATTGTGAGATTGTTCATCATGGGATCTTGGACGGTGGTGTTGCTTACTCCAGTGATGAACATGGCGCGATTGTCGGGGCCGGTGACTGAGATGTATGAGGAAGCGGTGTGGACGCGTGTGCGTGCGCGGCAAGCAGGAACATTGCCGGGGGGAATCGGCGTGCAGTGGGAGGAGTTTGGGCTCTGGCAACGGTGGACGGCGCACGGGTTTGAAAGGAAGCTTGCGCGCAGGCGTAACATCAGCAAGGGACGATACAAGGATGGGGATGCGGTGTTGTGACCGGTTAAGGTGAGGTTGTTTGATTCGTTCGAGGATGAGTGGATTTCAAAAGCAAAATTCGGGGAAGCGTGAGCGAAGAAACAGGACAAATTGCTGCGGTGACAGAGGGCCAGGCACCGGAGCCTGTGAAGGACCCCCAGGGGCGGTGGGCGTGTGATGTGCATTGCCGAAAGTGCTGGTACAGCCTGCGCGGGCTGGATGGACTGACGGCGTTTTGCCCGGAATGCGGAGCTCCGACGGGCGATGCTGTGGAGCAGTATCGACGGTGGTGGTTTGATGAGCGCTGGATGCGGGATTATGTGATCGGGGCTGCTTGCATCATGGGGGCGTTGGTGGCGCTGTTTTTGTCGGTGGTGATGCTTGGAGCGACTCTGCTGGTGTTTGGCCACCGAGCCGTCGACAAGATTGTGCCGTATTTGATAGCGATCTGGGTTCTCGGTTTCTTTTCGCTTGTGGCGTTTACGTTGCTGAGCCTGACGCCGGTAAAGCAGCGCCACGCTGTCGGCGGCGGCGCCTGGCTGCATTGGATTGTGACGTTGCTGGCGTGGGCGCCGATGGTTTTGGGATTGGTGCTTATGGCGTTGTTCAAAACGAGATGGTTGAATCTCGATTTGAAGGAAAGCTTTAAAGTCATGACGATTTTGTGGTTGTTGTTTTCCGGGGTGGCTTTGGTGCAAGCCGCGGTGACGTGGGCGCTGCGGCAGCAGTACTCGGCGCTTGGGATCAACAAGTTGGAACGCCAGTATTGGCTTGCTTTCTTGCCGCTTCCCGGGCTGTTGTATTTCGGGGCGTTTGCGGGAGTGATGTTGTCGCGATGGCTGTTTATGGACGAGCGGGGAGGCGAAGGAGAAATGTTTGTGATCGTGTTGACCATTTTGCTTGCGCTTTCTCCAATGTTGGTGTTTTTGAAGCTTTCACGGATCGTGACGCAGTTGGTGGAGGAAGGGGTTTACGCCCGGATGAGCGCACGCGCCGAGGGCAATGCGCCTGCGGGGGTGACGCTGGGGCCGGCGTATTGGCCGTGGTGGCAAAAGCGGATGGCCCATCAGCATCGCAAGCGGATGGCGCGGGCGATGCATAAAACCAAAGGGTGACGGTGAAGCTTCCAGGTGGTTTGAGACGTTTGAGTCAGTAGTGGGCATTGGGTGGCGGCCCTCACCCCAGCCCTCAAGGAGGGGGAGGGGGCAGGAAGCGTCGTGTTGAATAAACAAGGGAAAAGGAACCGGAAGCTTTGAGGTCCGTCTGTGTAAGAGCCTCCTGGGGGCCGGGGTGTGTTTGTTGGTTCCAAGGGTTTGGCGATGTCAATGCTTGGGAATGGGCAGAGCGGGCAACTGGCGGTGCCGGAAGCGATCCGGCCTCGCGTAGATGGGGATGGGCGTTTTACGTGTGAGTTTTTTTGCCGGCATTGCCGGTATCCGCTGGTGGGGATACCGGCGAAGGAAGCGGTGTGCCCGGAGTGTGGGTTTCCGGTGGCGGTGAGTGTGGAGCAGTACCGGCGGTTTTGGGTGAGCGAGAATTGGATCGCCGGCCAGGTGCGGATGCAGCGGTGGGTGGCGACGGGGTTTGGGGTGTTTATTTTGTGGTTTTTCAGCACGGGCATGTTCCGCGGAAGCCTGCGTCCGGGCGTGGTGGCGGCGTGGGCGGCGGTGGGGGCGTGCGTGGGGTTGTTTGTGCTGATGAAGCTGCGGGGAGCGATGGAAGTGCCGCTGACCTTCGGCAACGATGCGGCGGAGCCGGAAGGGGTAGGCATCGGAGCAGGCGAGCGTTTGGCGTATGTCGGTTTTGGGGCGCTGGTCTGGGTGTGGGTTTTGTGTGTGGCGCTGGGGCAGGGGCGGATGGAAGAAGTGAGCCTGTGGGGGGTGGCGATGCTGATGGTGCTGGGCGTGTCGTGGCAACAGATCGCCTGGGCGAGGATGATCAAGCGTTCGCTGGCGGGGATCAGCCTGCGGCCGGTGGGGCCGTATTACTGGATGGCATACGTTCCTTCGATACTGCTGGGTGTGGGGGCGGTGGGCCTGCGGCCCTGGGTGGTGGAGCTGAGCGTGTTGCAGGCCTGGTGGAAGGATGCGGCATTGATCGCTTTATCGGTGTGGATGTGGGTGATGATCGTGGTGCCGCTGATGGTGCTGGCGTCTGCGTGGATCCGGCTTTCAACCCTGACGGGGGAAGCAGTGTGGACGCGCATGCAGGCACGCGAGGCGATGACGCAGCCGGAGGGATATACGGACCAGATGATGGAACCGGCGGCGCAGCACCGGACGGCCAGGAGCTTTGCCAGGAGCCATGCCCTGCTGAGCAAGCGCGATGTGGGGATGTATAAGGAAGGGGCGCAGGTGTTTTAGGTTTGTTCTGAAAGTGTTTCAGAATGGCCGGATCAAAGAACACCCTCATCCGGCCCCGGAGTACCGGGACACATTTCCCCCTTCAGGGATAAGGTTTTCAGACAGGGTTTGGTGCATTGCGTGTCGAAATCTTGAGATTTCATGAAAAAGGAGGGCAAAAAAATGTCGACATGTGTATTTGTGCCCAAGGATTAAGCACCTGATGTAATCTTCATGGTTTTCTCATTGCAAACCAATGAAACGCTAAGTATCGTGTTGTGGTGGAGCGCGGTGTGCAACGGTATCCGGGACGTCCAGGTTTGATGTGAACCAATGCGCACCAAGGGAACGAGAGAGCCCTTTCCGAGGCATTACGCGTGAATACAACCCCAGTGGAAATCATGGGATATCAGGTGCTTGGCACGTTGGGCCAGGGGGCTCGCAGCACTGTCTATTCCGTGAAAGACAATAAAGACCAGCTTTACGCGCTTAAGCGCGTGGTCAAATCCAAACCGGAAGATCAGCGGTTTGTTGATCAGGCGATCACCGAACATGAAGTTTGCGTGAAGCTGGACCATCCTTCGATCCGCAAGAGCTATAAGCTCTTGTACCAGCGGCAGTTCCTGCGGGTTAAAGAGATCTATGTGGTGATGGAGCTGGTGGACGGAACACCGCTGGAGGACACGCGGTTCACGAGCATGATGGACGTGTGCAAGATCTGTCAGCAGATCGCGACGGGGTTGATCCACATGCACAAGGTGGGTTTCGTGCATGCGGACATGAAGCCCAGGAATGTGCTGATTACCTCGCGTAATCAGGTGAAGATCATCGACTTTGGACAGAGCTGCCGCGCGGGGACGGTGAAGGAACGGATTCAGGGGACGATCGACTTTATCGCGCCGGAGCAGGTGAAGCGTGAGGAGATCACGCCGCGCACGGACGTGTATAACTTCGGCGCGACGATGTACTGGCTGCTGACGGGGCGGTTTGTGCCTTCGGCGTATTCCAAGCAGGTGGTGTCTTCCGAGACGACCAGTGCGGTGTCCAAGCGTGCTGAAGAGCCGTTTAAGCCGCCTCGGGAGTACAACCCTTCGGTGCCGCCGGCGCTTTCGATGCTGGTGGTGGACTGCGTGCGCGACAGCCCCGCGGATCGGCCGGATTCGATGCAGTCGGTGTTTGACCGGCTGAACTTCGCGATCATGCAGGTGTCTGCGGACGCGAAGCTGGGTGACCCTGCGGGAATGCAGCGGCAGTCCAAGAAGAGCGATTCCGCGGATGCGGACCTGTCAGACATTGAAGCAGAATTGGACAAGCTGGCGAACCAAAACCGTCGTGAGCAGCGGCCGTCGAGATGACGGCGGGCGATCCGGTGGGGCAACGGGGATCATTGAACGATGAGACGGGACTGACCCGGCCACGGCGCGGCTTTGGCGCGGGTGCATCGTTGATTGTGGCGGGGGTGTTGGGGCTGATTTTAGGTCAATGGCAAGTGATGCCCGTGGTGTGGCTGGCGCTGGCTGTGGCGTGCCCCTGGGCACCGTTGGTGCTGGGATGGGTGGTGCGGGCGCTGAGGAAGCCGGCATGGGCGTGGTGGGGGCTGCTGGCGGGCGTGTTGTGCGTGCATGCGGGGTGGGCGGGGCTGGTGATGAACTGGCAGGAGGATGCGCCGGGGATCGATCGGTTTATTCAGGGGAAGGGGCATATTGCACAGGTGGAGGGGGTGGTGTCGGGGATACCGAGGCACGCGGCGGCAGATGACGGGGTGTTTGAGGGGTTTGGGCACCGTCCGCCTACGACTCGGCTGGTGCTGGATGTGGAGCGGGTGTGGACGGAGTCGGGGCCGGTGCGGGCGCGCGGCAGGGCACTGGTGAACGTGACAGGGGTGGACGAGCGATTGGCAAAGGGCCAGCGGCTGGAGGTGCGCGGGTGGCTGCTGAGCCCGACTGCGCCGATGAACCCCGGGCAGGAGGACTACGCGCGAAGCATGGAGCGATATGGCATCAAAGCCCGGGTGCAGACGCGAGGCGAAGGCAATGTGAAGGTGCTGGCAGGCGGAGCGGACGCGCCGGAAGCGATGGGGTGGCGCGGGCGGCTGCGATCGCGTGCGGATGACGCGTTGATGATGGGGATCGATCCCGAAGAGCCTTCTGGCCGGCTGACCCGGGCGCTGATCATCGGCACGCGCGATGACCGGCTGTATGAGATCAGCGAGCCGTACCGCAAGACGGGGTTGTTTCATCTGCTGAGCATTTCGGGCGCGCATTTATCGATTCTGCTGGGGCTGGTGTGGCTGATGGGGCGTGCGTGTTTCGCCAACCCGGCAAGCACGGTGTGGCTGGTGCTGGGCGTGCTGGGGTGTTACCTGGTGGTGCTGCCTCAAGAGGTGCCGATCATTCGGGCGTCGCTGATGGTGCTGGGGCTGTGCCTGGGGGATTTGATGGGCAGGAGGCTGGGGGCGACGCTGGGGCTGCTGGCGAGTGCGTGGGTGATTTTGCTGGTGCGGCCTCAGGAGGTGATGGGGGTGGGGTTTCAGTTGAGCTACGTGGGGGTGATGTCGCTGATGTGGCTGACAGGGCCCGTGGACGAGCTTTTAAGCGCGTGCGTGAGCCGGGTGACCTGGCGCAGCCAGTGGCGGGCGACGACGGGGACGGGGCACGTGGTGCTGGCCGCGGGGCGATGGGGGCGGTTGTGGGTGGCGGCGAACCTGGCTGCATGGCTGGGGACACTGCCGATCCTGGCGTTTGAGTTCGGCACGGTGAACCCGATCGGGTGGCTGTGGTCGCTGATCTCCGCGCCGGTGGTGACTGCGCTGCTGGCGCTGGGGTTTATCAAGATGGTGCTGGGGCTGGCGGTGCCGGGGGTTTCGATGGTGTTTGCAACCCCCGTGGAGTGGCTGGCAGGCGTGCTCCACGCAGGGGTGACGTGGGCGGGAGAGATGCCGGGCGCATCGTTTGCGTTTGCACCCGGCGCGCGGCCGGACGCGGTTTGGCTCATTGGCGCGGCGGGCGTGCTGGTGGCGCTGGGGTGGGGGAAATTCCAGGCGCGGCCGATGGGGCTGGCGCTGAGCCTGACCGTGGTGGGGGTGTGGCTGTTTGCGGGACCGTGGCTTGCGCCCAAGGCCGACAGGTGGGATGTGCCGATGGCCAATGCCTGCCTGGAGGTGGGCGCGGTGAGCGTGGGGGACGGGAGTTGCCTTTATGTGCGGTCATGGGATGTAAACGGCAGGCCGGAAGGCGTGCTGGTGTTTGATGCGGGATCGCAGAGCCTGGGGCGCACAGGCAAGCGGACGATTGCGCCGTGCTTTGCGGCACTGGGGATCAAACGGATCGACACGCTGGTGATCAGCCATCCGGACCTGGACCATTTTGGCGCCGTGCCGGACCTGGCCGGTGAGATTCCCATCGGGCGCATTCTGGTGACGCAGTACATGGTGGACCAGGCTTCGGCGCAGCCGCAGGGGAGCGAAGCGGTGTTGTTTAAGGCGATGACGGGGGCGGGCTCCAAGGATGTGCCGACGGAGACGATCAAGCGTGGGGACCAGGTGACGGTGCCGGGCGTGACGGGCGAGGTGCTGTGGCCGTCGGCGGGGCTTAAGGGGTGGCGCACGAATGACGTGTCCGTGGTGATGAGGATCGCCGCGGGCGGGCGCACGGTGCTGCTGTCGGGTGATATTCAAAACCGCGGGATCGCGGCGCTGGAAGCGCTTAACGAGAAGCTGGCGGCGGATATCGCGGAGATGCCTCACCATGGCGGGTTCGTGGAGAAGTCCGGCCAGTGGCTGGTGGATGTTTCGCCCAGGATATTGGTGCAGTCTTCGGGCATGGGACGGCTGGAAGATGACGACCGGTGGCCGACGTACCTGAAGATGACCGGGGCCAAGCGGCTGGTGACCGGGCGGGATGGATTTGTGCGCGTGTGGGTGGCGCAGAATGGGTTGATCACGACGCAGACGTTTTTATCGCCTGATGTTGTGCGGCTGGATGAGATGGAACTGGAGTGATTGGGGTATTGAGGGAAGAGGCGGAAAGAGAAGAGACGGAATTTTTTGACCGGGATGAAGATCGATCGAGATGATTAAGAGGATCAAGATTGAGATGCGTTGGACGGTTTTTTGAATCGCCGTGTCCTTGGGAAAGTCTTAGGTGTAACGTTGGTGCGGACTCGAAAGTCTCATTCTTGCTCTTCTTTTAACTTTCTGGCTTTTCCTTCGCGACTTTGTGCCTTCGCGGTCAAAATTCTGCTGTTGGATTTCATCTTTTTTTCTCCGGTCCGGAGGATCAACCGGGCACCGGGTGTTGGAGGGTGGCCGGTTGCCTTAACTCTTTCAGGCGGGTTTTTGTGATATCGTTTTGTGCAGAATTCGGGGTTTGTGCCCTGAAGGCTTCGACATCATTTTGAAAGAACAGGAAGACACGTCATGACCAACCTGACTCTCGGCGCACAGATGTATACGCTTCGCGAACACCTTAAGACTCCGCCTGACATGGCTAAGACGCTGGCCCGGGTGAAGAAGATGGGGTACTCGGCGATTCAGGTTTCGGCGTTTGGCCCGGTGGACCCCAAGGAACTGGCCAAGATGATCAAGGAAGAAGGGCTCGTGGTGGCGGTGACGCACGTGAGCCTGGATGTGATGAAAGACACCGCCAAGTGTGTGGAGTACCACAACACGCTGGGCTGCAAGTACACGGCGCTGGGCGGCTTTGGCTGGAACAATTCAACGCTGGCGGCCTGGACGAACTTTGCCAAGGAGTTCAGCGAGATTTCCAAGACGCTGTCTGCCCAAGGCGTGTTTCTGGGCTACCACAACCATGCGCATGAATTTGCCCGGTTGCCCGATGCGCCCAAGCAATCTCCCTACGCGCTGCTGGTGGCCGAGTGCGATAAATCCGTGTGGTTTGAGCTTGATACATACTGGGTGGCCGAAGCAGGCGGCGACCCAGTGTGGTGGCTCAACAAGCTGGCCGGGCGCATTCAGTGCCTGCACTTTAAAGACAAAGTGGAGAACGTGGACGGCAAGTCCGGCAAGATGTGCGAAGTGGGCTCCGGCAACCTGAACTGGGATGCGATCATCGCCGCGGCCAAGGCCGGCGGCTGCGAATACGCCCTGGTGGAACGCGACAACGGCGAAATGGACCCGTTTGAAAGCTTGAAGGTCAGCCTGGAATTCTTGCAGTCCAAGGGGCTCAAGTGATTTTGGGTTGAGCGAGTTTTGAGATCATTGACGGCCCACGGCTTGAACGCCGTGGGCCGTTTTTTGCCGGGGGGAAGATGGCGCGGAGCCATTGCGGCGGAGGCATACGCCGGCGGACCTCACCCCAGCGCTCTTACAGAAGGTGAGAGGCAAGGGTGGATGCAGCACTGCTTCGGGTGTACGTGCCAGCCGGAATTGGAATTGAGGCTCTTGTTTTCCAGTGTGGCGGGGAGGGGGCTTTTAGGGCATAATTTGCGGTTTATTCGGGAGAATCCGCCATGAGCTGGGTTGAAGTGACTGACTATCGGGCGCCTGAGGGATTTACCAACGCCAGTGAGGCTCCAGCCCGGGCGCGTGCGTACTGCGAGATGCTTGAAGCCGGGAAGATCCTTTATTTTCAGGGCATTCCCTTTGATTTTTCAGAGGCTAACCGGCAGGCGCTTTTGACCAAGCGGCAATCAAAGCTCAAGTTCCACAAGAATATTTCGTATCGGCCCAAGACGGGGCAGATCCGCGGGTTCAGCTCGGATGTGAAGGAAGATGTGGTGGAGCTGCGGGGGATCATTCAGGATTATTCCAAGCAGGCGGCGGCGTTTGTGGATCGGTTTTTGTCGCCTTACGCGGGCAAGCGGGAGCTGGATTATGCGAGCTTCCGGCCCATCGAAGAAGAAGGGCGGGACCTGGCCCTGCACAAGCGAAATGACCTGCTGCATGTGGACTCCTTCCCCAACCGGCCGACGGGGGGCGGGCGGATTTTGCGCTGCTTCACGAACATCAACCCGATTGAAACGCGTAATTGGGTGACCGCCAGCGAAGACTTCCCCACGCTGGCCCGGCAATACGCCGCGCAGGCGGGGGTGAAGGAGATCGCAAAGTTTTCCAATAAGCCGATGGTGAAGCTGGGCCGGAGGGCGCAGGCGGTGTTCCGGACCATGACGGGGCACCCGGGCATGCCGACGACGGGGTATGACCAGTTCATGCTCCGGTTTCATGACTGGATGAAAGAGAACGAGAGCTTTCAAAAGAGTGTGGGGAAGGCGTACGACAATTTTCCACCTGGCTCGACGTGGCTGGTGTACACCGATTCGGTGCCGCATGCGGTGCTGTCCGGGAAATTTGCGATTGAGCAGACGTTCATTGTGCCGGTGACGGCGATGGTGAAGCCGGAGGTTTCGCCTGTGCGGGTGCTGGAGAGCATCGCCGGGGAGCGGATGGGGATTGCTTGAGGGGCGGGGGGAGGCGGGGGATTTTTTCGCCCGGGTTATCGGGTTGTCGGGTTGTCGGGGTGTCGGGGGGCTGCGAGATTGGTGACGGCATTCCAGGGGATATGGCATTGGGCTGTTAACCCTGACAAACTGTGTGATTCAAGATGTGCTGACGTTGGTCAGGTTGCCGCTACTAAAAGTTCTTCGGCGTTGTTGGGCGGGCGAAGGTCGTCGGTTCGGTTTGCGAAGTAGCGCTGGGCGAGCGTGGCAGCGGAGACGTGCCGGACGTTTTTAAAGCCGGACTCGCGGGCGAGATCAAGCATTTGGGCAGGCGTGAAGAAGCTGATGAAGGGCGTGCCGCTTGCGCGGGCGCCATCGACGGCGCGCTGGATGCCGGGGCGGATTTGAGGGTCCGCCATTTCGATGGGGAGCAGGAACGACATGACGAGCGTGGAGCCGGGGGCAAGCGCAGCGACCTGGCGGAGCGTGGCGGCGATGGCCTCCCGAGTGAGGTACATGCTGACGCCGGTGGAGGCCACGACCGCGGGCTGGGCGGCGTCAAAGCCGGCTTGGGAGAGGCGTTGCCACCAGGAGTCGCCGGCTTCAAAGTCCACAGGGACGAGACGGAGGAACGCGGGGATGCCCAGGCCGAGCTGGATTAAACGCTGGCGCTTCCAGGCCTGCGGGCCGGGTTGATCGACCTCGAACACGAGCATGCGGGAGGCGACTTCCGGCCGCCGCTGGGCGAAGGTGTCCAGGCCTGCGCCGAGGATGACGTATTGGTTGACGCCTTGCGCGGCCTGCTGGGTGACGAGGTCTTCGATGAAGCGGGCGCGGGCGAGGATGGCGGCGCGAAAGGGTTTTGTGAATGGGCTCATGTCCGGGCGGCTGCGCCATTGGTCGTCGGGGGCGGCGAGTTTGAGGCCGACCTGGTCGTCGAGCACGTGCGGCGGCGGATCGGCCAGTAAGTGCAGGGCCCGCCAAAGGGCGACACGGACTGCGGTGTTTTCCGGCGCGGGGGTTTGGTTCTGCTCAGGCATGGTTTTTCCTGGGGCTCCGGAATGGCTAGATCGGTCGAGCGCGTTGGTTTATAACCTCAAGCATATGCGCATGCGGACGGGCGCATTTTCCCGCTTAGGAGCGATGGGGTATGGATGGGATTTTACGGTTCAATGGAGCGGTGAAGCATGACCCGGGCATTGATGCGTGGCTGGACGCGCGGCCGCCTGAACTGGGAGCGCTGGCGAAAAAGTGGTTCGCTGTGATGCGCGGCTGCGGCGGTGATGTGCGGGAACTGATGCACGACGGCTTGGCCACCGCATGCGTGGAGGACGCGCCGTTTGCGTATGTCGGGGTGTTCGCCGCGCACGTGAATGTAGGGTTTTTCCATGGGGTGGATTTGGATGACCCGGCGGGGCTGCTGCTGGGGACAGGGAAGCGGATGCGGCATGTGAAGCTGAAGCCGGGGGTGGCGGTGGATGAGGTGGCGGTGAGGCGGTTGGTTGAGGGGGCGTATGGG
>CAZIWA010000145.1:0-13219 GCA_964542875.1 uncultured Phycisphaeraceae bacterium | reverse complement strand
CCTCTGGGCTGCTTCCCACCCAATCGACCGCCTCAAATCAAAAAAGGCCGGTGACGTCGACGTCACCGGCCCTTTGAACAACAAACCCTAAAACCTCACTTCACCAGCGGATGCGAAGTCTTGTCAGACCGATACTTCTTAGGCGGCTTCTTGAAGTTCGCCTTTGTGCTGGCCTCGCTTTGCTGGTGATAAATCGCCAGCACCATCTCCACCGCAGCCCGGCCGTCTTCCAGCGTGCAGGTCGGCGGCTTGCCGGTCCGCACAGCCTTCACAAAGTTCTCCGCCTGCTTCTGATAGATGTCATAAAAGCCGGGGTAAACCTGAAATTGCGATTCGGGCGTTTCAAACTTCAGCGCCCGCACCGTCACGTCCGGCACAAAGATTTCCTTGCCGCCGTCCAGGGTAATGCTCGCCTCGTTGTGGTCGCGTGCATAGGGGTAGCAGGTAAAGTCGATCCGGCCCTTCTCGCCCAGTACGCGCCCGCGCAGCATGCCCTGCCGTTCGGTCCGGTGATTGGCGCTCACCACGATGGAGCCCGACGCGTTGGATTCAAAGTGCAGCAGCGCACGGGTGAAGTCTTCCGTGATCCGCTTGGGGTTGATGCGCAGGGTGTTGGCCGTCAGGTGTTTCACCGGGCCCATGAAGAATGTCGCCAGGTCCGCCGCGTGGCAGCCCAGTTCCATGAAGAACCCGCCATGCCGGTAGCTCGTCCAGCACCTGCCCTCATGCCCGGCGATCCTAAACGCCCATTCCATGTCCAGGCTGTACACCTTGCCGAGTTCAGGCATGGCTTTCTTCACCGCGTGGATGATCGGGTGGTAGCGCATCTGGTGCCCCACCATGAACGTCGTCCCCGCCTTCTTCACTTCCTTGGCGATCTCGTCCATCTCTTTCACGGTCAGTGCGATGGGCTTCTCGCAAAGAATGTGTTTCTTGGCCTTGGCCGCGGCAATGGCCTGATCACGGTGGTGCGCCTGCGGGCTGGCGATCACCACGGTGTTCACATCCTTGTCGGCGATCAGCGCCTCCACAGACTCAAACACCTTCCCGCCCCACTTCTTGACCAGTTCTTCGGCTTTCTTGGTCGTCGGGTTGTAGATCCCGACCACTTTGCATCCCTTGATCTTCGAGAAACACTCGGCGTGAATCGCCCCCATGTTCCCCGCGCCGATAATCCCGATACCCAGATTCTTAGTCGTCTTGGTAGCCATTGATTCATCCTTCAATTCAATTAGATCACGACCCGCTCGATCCATACCTCGCGCCAAGTCTGAAGTCCGTGCTTCTCCGCAAACCCAGGACACTCGACGCGGGACACGGGACTCTCTCCTTACTTCACCGCCACGTTCTTACCGCTCTGGGCAGCCTTCATCATCGCGTCGGCGGCCTTCACGGCCTGCAAACCGGCCTCGATCCCCACCGGCGCCGGCTTGCCGTTTGCCAGCGCATCCAGCACGGCCTTGGCTTGGTTCTTAAACGACATGTTTTCACCCGTCACCGGGTCCTTCCAGTGGATCCCGCCGGCCTTGATCATCTTCGCCGGCTTGCCCGGCACCACATGCATCACGTGGTTGAAATTACTGTCGTCGTAAAACAGGCTGCCCTTGGTCCCTTCCACGCCGCGCTGCCACAGGTATCGCGGATTGGCCCAGCTCACTTCCACCTTTGCCTTGGCGCCGCTGGCAAACGTGCCCACCGCGGTCACGGCTTCGGTGAACTTTCCGGGGTTGAGAATGCTCGACGTGCTCACCGCAGACACATCCTTAAGCGGCCCGCCGATCCACTGCGCAAAGTCGATCTCATGAATGCCAAACTCAACCAGCACGCCGCCCGAGGACTTGTCCTCAAAGCGCCATGCGGGCTGGTTCTTCCGGTCCAGGTAGCCATGACGCAGCGACCACACATACACCACATCGCCGATGAGCCCCTTCTCCACCACTTCCTTGATCTTGATGAATGCGTCGGTGTACCGGCCTGACTGCCCCATGAAAAACGGCACTTTCGCCGCAGTGGTCAGCTTCTGGATCGCCTGCGCTTCCTTGGTGTTCTGGGCCAGCGGCTTTTCGCAGAAAATCGGTTTGCCCGCTTTGCAGCCGGCCTGCACCGCCTGCAGGTGCGCCACCGGCGGCGTGCAGATCCACAGCAAGTCAACCGACTTGGCCAACTCTTCCAAAGACCCAGCCACCCCGGCCCCGATGTCTTTGCTGAACGCCCCGGCGCGTGCCGCGTCGGAATCAAACACGCTGAGCTTGCCCACGCGCTTGTTGCGTGTAAGCGTCGCCGAATGTTCACGTGCGATCAAACCCGCGCCGACGATCCCGATGTGAAGCTTGCTCATGGATTTTTCCGTATTGAAAAGGAACCTCAAAACAATCCGAACACCGCACAATTGACGCAGTATAAAACGTTTTGTTCCTCACGTGAAATGTGGAGGCAAAATGGCTGAATTTTAATGTTTGATCAATAACTTCGGCTCACCGGTTGGTGGAAAACACAAGGCCCCTGCTTCTTTTGATCAAACTTACTGGGAGCCACTCCCATAACTGAAAATTTAGAGCATCATCCGATCTGTAGCACCTGCCCCACTTTCAAAACGAATGGCGGCTCAAACCTCTCACGCACTTCCCTTCCCCTCACTTCCTTTTTCTCCGTTATCATCCGGCGCTCAATTTCAAAGGGGGCTCCCATCACACCTTCATCCAACACACCACCGCCGTCCGCCACATTTTCTGCCCAACCCACATCGCAACTGCTTGTTACGGCCATTTCTTTCATCTCATTCCTGTGCGCGGGCTCCAAGCTCATCAGCGCAGTCGTTACCGGCTTGTTCGCCGTTTTATGTTTTCTCGGCATCGGCCCAGGAGGCTCCGGGGCAGGCCTGATGCTGGTCTTCGGGACCTTTTTCCTCTGCATCCTCTGGTCCCTGGCCATGCTCTACCACTATCTCGCGACCATGCTTTTCACAGATCGCCACACTCTCCGGCAATCCCAAACCACCGTGAACCTGACAGCGCTTGACGCACTTTTGAACATCGCCCTGGCTGTCGGCGTCACCTCCGTGTATCTCTGGATCAAACGGCAGCCCGACCCCGACACAACATTCGAGGCTATCTTTTTCTCGCTCACCTGCGTCACCATTGCCGCCGCTTTGCTCCCCGTCATCCGCTACGTTCTGGTCCTCACCGAATACCTTGAGCTTAAACGCAACGCTCAGGTTCAATCCTCTGTCCCCCACTCTCCCACCTCCACGCGCCCAACCGCAACCATCTCGTCCTCACAGTCCACCTCTCGCTGTTACGCACTCCTGGGAAATGCGGCCCTCAAATTTCTCATCGCTGTTCCGCTCTTCTTCATTGCTCTGGCGGCCTTTGATTCCATCTTTGACTTTCAATACAGCAGGCTATTTAACGATTCCACTCTCTTGAAAACGCTCTTCTTCCTCGCCGTCACGATCTATACCGGCTTCCAGATTCTGGCTGCCTTGCTGTACATCACCGCACTCGTCATGCAGGTGGTGAGGCCACCCGCGACGCACATCCTTCGGATCACCCGAATCATCACCAGGATCGACATCGCCACCACGGCGATAGCGTTCTTTCTGCTGCTGATGGTGTTTCAGGCCGACTATTCCGGCAATGTATTTCCCGAGGCGTTCCTTGAGTGCATGTCACTCCCCCTCCCAGTGCTGAGCACCTTCTTGCTGATCCGGCAGCTCATCCGGATTCGCCCCGTCACACCGGTTATTCCTCTCGCTCAGGTCATTCAAAGCCCGCCGAGCGATCCAACTCTCTGATCATTCAAACCCGGCCACCGGATGCGCCACGTAAGCTTCCTCAAGCAGTTTGATCTCCTGCTGCGTCAGCTTCAGGTCAAGCGCCTTCACCGCATCTTCCAGATGCTTTGCTTTGGTCGCCCCGACAATCGGCGAAGTCACATAATCCTTGGTGAACTGCCACCCCATCGCCACTTGCGCCATCGATATCTGCCGCGAGCGCGCCACTTCTGCCACCGCGCGCACCACCGCTTCGTCCGCGGCTTCCGTCGCCGAATACAAACGCGTCAGCACATTGTCCGTGCCTGAGCGCGCCGTCGCGTCCTTTTCCGACCACCCGCGCGTCAACCGGCCTCGCGCCAGCGGGCTCCACGGAATCACCCCGATCCCCTCGGACTTGCACAGCGGCATCATCTCCCGCTCCTCTTCCCGATACATCAGGTTGTAGTGGTTCTGCATCGACACAAACCTTGCCCAGCCATTGACCTTGGACGTGAAAAGCGCTTTGGCGAACTGCCACGCATGCATGGACGACGCCCCGATGTACCGCGCCTTGCCCGCCCGCACCACATCGTTGAGCGCTTCCAGCGTCTCTTCGATCGGTGTTTCATAATCCCACCGGTGGATCTGGTATAGGTCTACATAATCGGTGCCCAGCCGCCGCAGGCTGTTGTCGATTTCTCCCAGGATCGCTTTACGCGAAAGCCCGCGTCCATTGGGTTCCTTGCGCATCTGCCCATGCACCTTAGTGGCGATCACCAGTTCTTCCCGTCGGGAAAAATCCTTGATCGCCCTGCCCACGATCTCCTCGCTGGTCCCATCGGAATACACATTCGCGGTATCCAGAAAGTTGATCCCCGCTTCCAACGCCAGCTTGATCATCGGCCGGCTCACCTCTTCCGGCAGCGTCCATGTGTGGTTGCCCCGCTCCGGCACGCCATAGCTCATGCACCCCAGGCACAATTGCGACACCTTCAAACCCGTATTGCCAAGTCTCACGTATTTCATGTTTGTTCCTTAAATGACGACTCAAACCCCTGCCTTACGCACCTCATGCGCCAGATAGTCCAGCAACCGGCCCCAGCTTTCCGTCAGGTCCGGCCAGTGCCCCGCCAATAGCGTCTGCACCGCGCGCGTGTCTTTCTTCTCCAGCGCCTCTTGCAGGTCGCCCAGGCTCCGGCGCAGTTCATCGGCCCATAACGTCAGGTCGCGCGATAAAAACACCGCATCATGCGGATCGATCTTCAGCAGGTCCACGCTCAGCGACAACGCTCCCAGCACGTGATCCCAGAACTCCACCGTCTCCTTCACCATCGCCAGCCCTGCGTCGATTTGTCCTTGATGAATCTCCACGATCGCCTGCTGCTGTACCTCGTACGTCCGCGGCAGGCCTTCACGCACCGCCACCAGCGTCTCCACCACCAGTTGCACCGGGCTCTGGGAGCGTATTTCCACCTTCACGCCTTCAAGTTCCGCGCCACGCAGTTCGATCAATTCCTGCCCATAAAGCAGGTTTCCATTGAGCCAAACCTCACTGATAACCCTCTGCGAAGGCAGAAGATGCAGTCGAACGGCCTCCAGCGCTTCCGCCAGGATCGGCGCGTCCGTCGCAATCAGTTCACCATCAAGATAAATCGGCATGCGCATATCCCTGAGTGTCTTTTCCTTACCGCAGACCCAAAGTCTAGCATCCTCGCCCCCCCGCTTTGAAAGCCCTGCCTTATTACTCCGTCAACTTCCTTCCATCCCGTTCGCAGCCCGGCGGCACAAGCCCTATACTGTTGCGTCTTTCGTTTCGGGCTTGACTCCTGACTTTCGAGGCAAATACCTGTGCGCAATAAAGTTGTCGCGTTCATTGCGGTCCTGATCGCCCTTGCGGTGGTCGTTTCATTCTTTTTCAATGCAAAAACCGCCGAAAAAGAGCTGAAAACCGAAAACACCCCCGTCGCCAAGACCGGCACGGATGCCCCCGCATCCACCATCACCCCGACGCTCCCCGGCGCCACCACCGCGCCCGCTGCGACGGCAGTCGCCACCACGGCCCCCGCCACGCAGCCCGCCGTCATCGCCCCCGTCAATGGTTATAAAGCCAAAGGCTTCTCCGAAGCACGCGTGGCCACCATCGGCTCCAACGACAAAACCACGGGCTTTAATCTCCAGGTCGAGCTCTCCGCCTGGGGCGCCTCCGTTCTCACCGCCACCACCTCACGCTACACCAACGAAGTCATCAACGGCCACCCCTACCTGATTCAGCAGTACCACCAGGGCGCGGTCTACACCATGCCCTTTGCTGCCCGGGCCGTCATCGTTGATAACCAGTTTGTTGATCTTTCCCGCGTCCGCTGGGAGCTTAAATCCCCCACCGACAGCTACCGCCTCACCCTCACTCCCGAGGTTCTCTCAGCACACTCCGCCTCCCAGCCCGCGGCCCCTGCCGCTGGCAAAATCAACAACCAGGCCGTCTACGCACTCACCATCGTCGACGACAAAGACCAACCCGTCCTGGAGCTCACCCGCACCTGGACCGTCGCCAAAGACAGCTACCAGATCCAGCTTCAGCAGAACGTCAAAAACCTCACCAGCCGTCCCCTGAACGTCGTGTGGCAGCAATACGCCATGGGCGACACCCCTCAGGAAACCGCCTACATGGGCGACCGCCGGCTCGACGTCGTCGGCTACTTCGACGTAGGCTACAACCCCTCCCGCCAGTTCATCTACACCACCGCCGACACCATCTCCCGCGCCCACGCCATCGATCAGTTCAACAAAGACAACCGCACCCACGCCCTCTGGCCCCTCACCGCCGGCCCTGAAAAAGCCGAAATGGTCTGGCTCGCTTACCGCAACCGCTACTTCGCCGCCGCTGTCTATCGCCCCGTCCCCGTGGAAACCGGCACACCTTCTGCCGCCACGCCCAAGCCCGGCACCCCGCTCAAGCGCCTCGATGAGCTCTTCCCCTACGTCGGCCTTGATGTCCAGGGCGTCTACCCTCCCGCGGACATCCAGCACGACACCAGCAGCGTCTTCCTCGCCCTGGGCACCGCGCCTTTCGCCGTCGCCCCAGGCGCCTCGCACGATCTTGACCTGAGCATCTACGCCGGCCCCCTGGACCCCACCATCCTCGCAGCAGCCCCCTACAAGCAACTGGGCTTCTCCGAGATGATCATCTACTCCCTGGGCGGCATGTGCAGCTTCTGCACCTTCCAGTGGCTCGCCCACTTCCTGCTCAAGTTCCTCTACTTCATCCACTCCGTCACCGGCGACTGGGGCATCGCAATCATCATCCTCGTGGTTGTCGTCCGGCTCTGCCTCCACCCCATCACCCGCCGATCTCAGATCAACATGGCCAAGATGGGCAAGCAGATGGCGGCCATCCAGCCCGAACTCGAAAAACTCAAAAAGAAGTACGCCAACGATCCCCAGGCCCAGCAGGCCGAAACCCTCCGGCTCTACCGCGAAAAGAACATCAACCCCCTCAACATGCTCGGCTGCGCGCCCATGTTCCTCCAGATGCCCATCTGGATCGCGCTTTACGCCATGCTCTACTTCGCCATCGAGCTGCGCCATGTGCCCGCTTTCTGGGGCCTCTTCCAGGCCATCAATCCCAACTGGCACTTCTTTGCCGACCTTTCAAGCCCTGACCGGCTCATCGTGTTCTTCCCCGAAGCCCGCAACTTCCACCTGCTCTTCATCAACTTCGACTATTCCTCCTTCAACATCATGCCCATCCTCATGGGCGCGATGTTCATCATCAATCAGAAGCTCACCGCTCCCCCGGCCACCACGGACCAGGCCAAGCAGCAGCAGAAGATCATGATGTTCGTCACCATCCTCTTCCCCTTCATGCTCTACAGCGCTCCCTCAGGCCTCACGCTGTACATCTTCGCCTCCACGGCTGCCGGCATCATCGACAGCCTCATCGTCAAGCGGCACATCGCCCGCGAAGAAGCCGCAGGCACCCTCTTCAAGGTCGACCCCAACCAGAAACCCGGCTTCATGTCCATGATCTCCAAGATCGTCGAAGCCCAGCAGGCCAAGCTGGAATCCGCCCAGCAAAACCAGCAGAACCAAGTCACCAAGGGCAAGAAAAAAGACCGCTGAGCCGCACTGACGATCAATCCGCCTGACCCCACACCGCACCCCAAGTGCGGTGTGGTCTTTTGTAGGGTGCGGCCGAGTCCTCGAGGCCCACCACGCCACACCCCAGACCCGTCAACGCATAAATCACCAAACCCGCACCACCATCAAACCGGTGCGGGTTTCCGCATTTCTTCTCTGACTCTAACGCTCTACTGCTGTACTGCTCTACTCACTTCAGCGCACAAGACCACCTCAAAACACGTCTCACCCGCCCCCAAACCAACCCGCTTCAACCTCTTCAATTCATAATTCGAACTCAGCATTCCCACCACCCAAATCACGCAATCTGCACCGGCATCGCCTTGGGAAACGTTACTTCCAACCACACCGTATCCTTGGAAAACTCCACCCAGGGCTCATCCATCCCCGCCGGCAGCAGCCACGTCTGCCCCTTGCCGAATGCATACTTCCCAGCGGCGCCCTTCTTACCCAGGCTCACCGTCCCCGCCCCTTCAAGCACCACCCACACCGTCGGCTGGTCGTAGGGAATCTCTTGCCGGTACGTCTCAGCCATCCGGACTTTTTCGATCTGAAAGTCATCGCTGCTCACCAGCCGGGTCACCGTCGTAAACACCCCCGCGATATGCGACCGCTTGGTCACCGACCGGTCAGGCGGCACAAACGTCCGAATGCTCTCAATCGACTCCTCAATATGCAGCGCCCGGCCTGTCCGGCCCCAATCGTAAAGTCGGAATGTGGTATCGCTGGGCGTCTGCACCTCCGCCACCACCACACCCGCGCCCAGCGCGTGGCAGTCGCCGGATGCCAGATAAATCAAATCCCCCGCCTTTACCGGCCGCGCGTTGAACATCGCCTCCAGCCTCGCCGACCGGCCCGGCGTCGTGGCCGCTTCCAGGCACGCCGTGCCAAGCGCCTCCAGGGTCACGCCGCTGGCCAACCCCTGGTAGATCACCGCGCCCGGCTCTGCTGCCACGATGTACCACGCCTCGTTCTTCACAAACACGCCGCCGTGCCGTGCGCAGTAATCCACGCTCGGGTGCACCTGCACACTCAGATTTTCGGAAGCATCAATCAGCTTCACCAGAAGCGGAAACTGCCCATGTTCGTCCAGCTTCAGCCGTCCCAGGGCCGCGGGCCCCCAGGCTTTCAATGCCTCGGCCAGCGTCTTGCCCGCCAAAGCCCCATTGCCGATCAGTGTCCGCGCCGCACCGCCGCCCGCGCCAGACACACTCGTCGCCCCGAGATCCGCTAATTCCCATGATTCCCCGATCTTCACGCTCTCGTCACCCGGCAATTCGCGGCCAAACGCGGCCAGCCGCCGCCCGCCCCAAACTTTCGGCAGCAAAATCGGCGTAAAACAAACGGGATAGGGATTCATCGAAATTTACCGCCTTAGTGGATAACGCCAATCAGCCAAACGACCACTCTGACCGCACCCCGAACCCCGCACCCCTGCTCACATCGGCATCCCGATGATCACGCCCTCAAACACCACTTTATCCTTCACCAGCCCCTGCACCTTGCAGGTAATCCGGCGTTTGCGTTCTTCCGTCTGCAACCCCAGAACGATCAGCCGATCGCCAGGCGCCACGCCCGCGCGGAATTTCACTTCATCACAGCCCACAAAGCCCATGAACGGCTCGTTCTTCAGCCGGCTCAGCGTTGCGAAGCTCGCCAGTTGCGCCCCGGCTTCGATCATCAGCACCCCCGGGAAAATCGGCCGCCCGGGAATGTGCCCCGGCACCCAGAACTCATCGGCCTTCACATCCTTGAAAGCCACCGCACGGGTGCAGTCTTCGCTCATGTAGTGCAAACCGTCCAGCAAACGCATGGCACCTCGATGCGGGTTGATCTTCTCGACAGCGGCAACGTCGTACTGCACCTTGGTCAGATCAATTCCGTCGAGATCAAAAATCAAATTGGGCACCATCGCTCCTTGGTTCGGGTTTCAAAAAGGAATGTGATATTTGACCCGCATACGCGATAAAAAACAAGCCCGAGGGTTTGACCCCCCTGCCGTCGGGCGCACGGCTGTTTTTGCAGGCTCAGGAGAAAGGGGGGAAAATTCTGTCTCTTCCCACCTGCATTCCCCCAGCAAAATCCATCATGACCCCCCGCCCCACGCCTTCGCCCACCGCTCACCCGCCGCCTCCAGCAATTCTCCGGCCCGGCGCATGGATTCCTCTTTGGTCAGCCCCTTGCCGATCACGTCATACCCCGCCAGGCCCGCGGCGATGGCATCTTCAGCCCCAGGCCCTGCGCTCCCCACCAGCGCCCAGGTCTTTACGCCATGGGTCAGCGCCCCGTTTGCGACGCCCAGGCACGCTTTGCCCGCCAGCGATTGCCCGTCGATCCGGCCTTCGCCCGTCAGACACGCCGCCGCGCCGCGCACACGCGCATCAAACCCCACCGCATCCAGCACCAGACCGATGCCGGGGCTCAGTTTCGCATTCAAAAACGCCATGGCGCCCGCGCCCAGTCCGCCGGCGGCGCCCGCCCCGGGTAAATCTTGTACATCCCGCCCCAGGTCGCGTTCGATCACCTCGGCCAAGTACGCCAGGCCATCATCCAGCAAACGCACCATTTCCGGCGTTGCTCCCTTTTGAGGGCCGTAAATCGCCGCGGAGCCGTTGCGCCCCGTCAGTGGATTCGTCACATCGCATGCCACCAGCACCGTCACGTGTTTCAGCCTTGGGTCCGCTCCGGAAGAATCGATCCAGACGACTTTCGACAACAAACCGCCCGCCATCGGCGCTTTGATTTCCGCTTGGCCGGCATCCATGAACCGATACCCCAGCGCCTGCGCCGCGCCGGTTCCGCCGTCGGTTGTCGCGCTTCCGCCGATCCCCAGAATGATCTTCGTCACTCCGGCGTCCAGCGCAGCCTTGATCAATTCCCCCGTGCCATACGTCGTGGTCAGCATCGGATTGCGCTTGGCCACCGGCACCATCGGCAGGCCCGACGCCGCAGCCATCTCCACCACCGCTGTCTTCCCGTCACCCAGCAAGCCCCATGCGGCCGTCACGCGCTCGCCCAGCGGCCCCATAACCTCCGTGGCGCGCATCTGCCCCCCGGTCGCGGCCACCAGCGCCTCCACGGTCCCTTCCCCGCCGTCGGCAATCGGGCACAAATCACACTCGGCACCGGGGAACACCTTCAAAATCCCCCGTGCGATGGCCTGCGCGGCCTGCGGCGCGCCAATGGATTCCTTAAAACTGTCCGGCGCAATCACAAACTTCATTTCCCGCTCCTGGGCCTTTTACTTCGTATCTTTTCCCTGCTCACTTCTTCACCCCACCCCCATCGCCCGCAATTCATACAACCCCTGCCGCAGCACTTTCTCCATGCCCGGCGCCAGCGAGGCCGGCCAGCCGTATTCCCAGTAGCTGATGGATTCATACCCGCCTTGGGCCAATTGCTCGCTGTCGGGAATGTAGATCGCCTCGCCTCCGGCGTAGCCCAGGGCAAACGTCACCCCGCCCGCCGGTGCAAAAAACGCCTCCATCGCCCGGCCATGCGGGCAAAGCGGCTCGCCCTCCAGCACAGCCATCCGCAAGCCCAGCCCAAGCTGAATGCCATGCAGCAGCACGCTTACATGGGTCGGCAATTCCTGTTTGTTCTCCAGCAGCGTGTGCCATCGGGTGGCCCACCGGGCGTGATCGGTCTTTTCCCCCTGGTCATTCTTCGCCGCTGACCATTCCTTGTATTGCGCCTGGGTGAAATGCGCCTCCATCGGCCATTGTGTATCGATCAGCGCCGTCGCGATGCACGGTTCCACCTGTGTAAGGGTCGGCAAGAGCGCCACCACTTCCCGCGCCAGTTGCTGCCCGATCACCTGCGCATGTCCAAAATTGCAATCCCAGTTCCACACATCGCCGTTCTGCAATGCCTTGGGCCGGGAATCCCCTCCGCACCCCTGCAAAAAGATCGCGCAATTCGAGCCAAAGTGCTTATCCAGCGCATCGCACGCCACGCCGGGGTAGTCCGCGCTCACCAGCGTCTTGTTCATCGTCACCGGGTGCGTCGATGCTGAAAACAGGCACACCACCGGCTTGCCGGTCTCCACCGATTCAAACACCGACACCGGCAGTGAATCATGCCATTCCCCGCCGGGATTGGGCCCATTGACGATATTCCCCGCCGGCAGTTTCCTGCGCCGGTTCATCCCGATATCGCTCTTGCCCGCGCCGGCTTTGATCTTCACCGGCACGCTGCCGGCCATCGCCTGCTTGATCCCCGTCACCACCGCCTTATGCAGCCGCCGGTTGTAGTCCCGCAGCGGCGGGCCAAACTCCAATTGCACATACGTCCCCGATGCCGGCGCCGCATGCGTGTGCGTCGCCGCAATCATGAATTGATCCGGCCTCAGCCCCACCTCCCGGCCCACAATCCCCGCCATCCGCTCGGCTTCATCACGCCCGATGAAACAAAAATCCACGCTGCAGATCGCCACCTTCTTGCCGTCATGCTCAAAGTAAGCCACCCGCAGATAAAGCGGATCGTTCACACCCGTGCTTAAGCGCTTGTAAGGATCCCAATACCCCATTAGCGAAGTGCCGTTAGGCGGCGTAATGTCGATCCGGGCATATCCTGCACGCATGTCGGTGCTCCTCAGGGAAAGGGGACCGACATATTACCCAGCCCAACTCCCCACGAAAACACGCCTGTTTCTTCCTCTAAGGAAAACTCACCTTAAGCGTTCTCGTAGCCCACCCGATACCCCAGGCGCACTGGCCACCGAATCCCCACTCGCTCCCGCGATCACTTCAAATTGTCTTCCAGCGTCTTGTGATGGTCATACCGCTGCGCGATCGGCAGCCTCCTGCCAAACCCAAACGCTCTGCCGGAAATCTTGATCCCCGGCGCAGCCTGCTTGCGTTTGTACTCGTTGATGTCGATCAGCCTCACCATCTTCAAAATCACCGCCGGGTCCGTCTTGGGCATGGCCTGGATGATCTGCCCCGCGGTCTGCTCCTTCTCCACATACATCTCGATGATCTGGTCCAGCACCTCGTATTCCGGCAGGGAATCCTGGTCGGTCTGGTTTGGCCGCAGTTCCGCTGAAGGCACTTTTGAAATTGAGTTATCCGGAATCACCGGTCCCATGTACCCCATCCGCAAGGGCGAAGCCGGGTCTTCATTGATCCATTTGGAAAGCGCCCACACGACGGTCTTGGGTACGTCGGAAATAATCGCCAGCCCGCCGCACATGTCGCCGTAAAGAGTGCAGTACCCCACGGCCAGCTCGCTCTTGTTTCCCGTCGTCACCAGCAGCGACCCGAACTTATTGGAAAACGCCATCAGCATCACGCCGCGGATGCGCGCTTGAAGGTTTTCCTCCGTCGT
>CAZIWA010000144.1:5558-13600 GCA_964542875.1 uncultured Phycisphaeraceae bacterium | reverse complement strand
GGAAGTCGACGGTGTTGTCGGCGTGCTTGCCGCCGTTCAAGATGTTGAGCATGGGGACGGGGAGGGTGCGAGCCGCGGTGCCGCCGAGGTAGCGGAAGAGGGGGAGGCCGGTGGCCTGAGCGCCGGCGTGGGCGACGGCCATGGAGACGCCGAGGATGGCGTTGGCGCCCATTTTGCCTTTGTTTTCGGTGCCGTCGACTTCGCAGAGGATGGCGTCGATTTCTTCCTGGTCGCGCACTTCAGCGCCGATGAGTTCCGGTCCGATGACTTCGTTGACATTATCGACGGCTTTCTGGACGCCTTTGCCGAGGTAGCGCTTTTTGTCGTTGTCGCGGAGTTCAACGGCTTCGTGTTCGCCGGTGGAAGCGCCGGAGGGGACGATGGCGCGGCCGGTGGAGCCGTCGGTGAGGGAGACTTCGACTTCAACGGTGGGGTTGCCACGGGAGTCGAGGACCTGGCGGGCGCGTACGCTGTCGATTTCGAATGACATGGTGGGCTTTCGTTTAGAGGTTGGTGTTGATTATTTCAAGCGGAAAAACGGGTAGCAGTATAGCAGGTGAGCAAGGGGCTGGGGTTCAGGGGGAAGAAAGGGATAAGGGAAAAGGTACAAGGGAAAAGGCAGAAAGAGGGAGGGGATTTTTGTGGGTTTTCGGAGGGGGATTGCGGGGGCAAGTCGGGGGTCCAACGGGAAGGGGGCAGGTTCCTGGAGAGTGTAGGCGGCCCTCACCCCAGCCCTCTCCCAGAAAAGGAGAGGGGGTAAGAAGTGTTTCGGTGAGATTTGGATTTTTTTAGAAGAGGAAGGCGCCGGGGAAGGCGGGGGTGGAGTCGCCTGGGTCCCAGTAGAAGCCGTAGTAGGCGTCGGTGCCGATGGCCCAGCTTGCGCCGGGGCGCAGGCGCTGGAAGGCGACGTGGCCGTCGAGGTAGAGGGCGTTGGTGCCGTCGGCGACGATGGTGCCCGCGGTGGTGTGGTTGGAGCGCTTGGGGTAATAGGCTTTGAGGGTGCCGTAGGCGTTGACATGATGGACGCGGATGGAGAAGTCGAGCATGTAGATGGGCATGGCCCAAGAGCGTTTATTGTCGGGCTTGGAGATGGAGACCTGGGGGAAGTAGCCTTGGTTGCGGCCGCCCCAGCGGGAGCCTGTGGTGGCCCAGCCGTAGGATTGGTTGACGCCGGTGAGCTCTGCGGTGCCGCCGAAGTAGAAATAGGACATGTAGCCGATGACCGGCTGCCAGTTTGGAGAGCCTTCGTTGATGGAGGAGGGGCAGGCGAAGAACTTGGGCGCGGCGCCGTAGTTTTGCGTGAGGGCGGTGGCGACTTCAAGATCGAAGGAGTTGACGGCGTTGGAGTTGGTGTCGGTGTGGGGAAGCTGCTTGTAGTCCAGGTCGTAGGTGGTGCAACTGATGCCGAAGCTGCGCTGGTTGGCGGCGCAGGCGACGCGGCGGGCCTGTTCACGGGCGCTGCTGAAGGCGGGAAGGATGAGCGCGGTGAGGACGCCGATGATGGCGATGACAACGAGAAGCTCGACGAGTGTGAATGCCCCGGAACCGGATTTACGCATGAGCGGTCGGTTCACGAAAAACTCCTGACCAAAAAAGTAATTGAAGGAAGCCGAAGTTGCACCTGGCGTGCGCTTAATACAGGCGCGGCATTGTACTGTAGAGAAGGTTATTTTTACATGAAATTTAATTTTGAAACGATTTGAAATTGTAAAGAACAAGCTGGACAAATGTGTGTTGGCCGAGCTTTTGTATACTGTGTTTTGATATGGACGCTCGATCGCTGCCGATTTCTGATCCCAAACGATTGTTAGTCGTGATGCCCAATTGGGTTGGCGACGTTGTCATGGCGACACCGACGCTGCGGGCGTTGCGTGAGCTATTTCCCAAGGCGCATGTGACGGCATTGATCAGAGGGCCGATCAAAGGCGTGCTGCAGGGGTGCCCGTGGGTGGATAAGACGATCACCAGTCGATCGGCGCGCAAGGGCAGATTGGTGGATAAGCGGACGGACAACCTGCTGGTGCTTTCACGCCGGCTATCGAGCCGGAAGTTTGATGCAGCGGTGCTGCTGACCAACAGCTTCCGGTCGGCCTTGCTGGTGCGCATGGCGGGGATCAAGCGAAGAATCGGATATGACCGGGACGGCCGGGGCATCATGCTGACGGACCGGCTTATTCCGCTTCGGGTGAAGGGGCGGCTGCAGCCGGTGTCGACGCTGGATTACTACCTGGGGCTGGCGCAGTACCTGGGGGCGATGAAGCCGGACCCGAAGATGGCGCTGTTTGTGAGCGCGCGGGACAAGCAGAAGGCTGAGAAAGTGCTGGTGGGGGCAGGATACAAGGCTGATGATGAGCGGCCGCTGGTGCTGCTGAACCCGGGCGCCAACTACGGGGATGCGAAGATCTGGGAGGCCAACCGGTTTGCGGAGACCGCAGACGCGCTGGCGAAAAAGTACAACGCCGTGGTGGCTGTGACGGGGTCGCCCAAAGAGCGGGCGATTATCGATCAGGTGGTGAAACACGCCAAAACACCGGTGCTGGATTTGAGCCGGCATGGGGTGGACCTGGGCAGCCTCAAGGGAATTGTTTCACGGGCGCAGCTACTGATCACCAACGACACGGGCCCACGGCATTACGCCCTGGCGCTGGGTGTGCCGGTGGTGGTGGTGTACGGGCCGACGGACCCAGCGTGGACGCTGATCCAGACAAGATTGGAATCCAAGGTGCTGGTGCCGGTCGAGTGCGGGCCGTGCCAGAAGAAAAAGTGTCCATTGGCGGGAACGGCCAAGGAACTGCAATGCATGCGCAAGGTGACCCCAGAGATGGTGGTGCGCGCCAGCGGGCAAGTGCTCGCGCAATACGAACCGACACACAAAGCATGAAAATCGCGATTGTTATCGAGCGTTATGATCCGAATGCCGGGGGCGCGGAGCGCTCGACTGCGCAAATCGCCGGCGAACTGATGTCGCGCGGGCATGAGGTGACGGTGCTGGCGGGGAGCTCGCCGGTGGCGCCTCGACATGAGAAAGTCAATGTGAAGGTAATGCTGCCCAAGGGCCGCTTTAAGAGCGTGTTTCATGTGGCTGCGTTTGGGGACTGGGTGCGCAAGCAACTGGCTAAAGGCCCGTTCGATACGAGCTTGTCGGTGACGACCAATGCGCCTGCGCGGGTGATGCAGCCCCGAGGAGGGACGGTGGTGGAAGTGCATCAGCGGAATCTCGCCGCGAGGGATCCGGGGCTGGACCGGGCATCCAAGGCGCTTTCAGCGATGTTTTCAATGAAGCAGTGGGTGCTTAAGCGCGCGGAGCGCAAATCACTCAAAGACCCGATGGTGGCGAAGATCGTCGCGGTGAGCAACTATGTGGTGCGGCAGTTGGAAGTGCATTACCACATCTCCGGTGAGCAGGTGGTGGTGATTCCCAATGCGGCGACGATGCCCAAGGTGACAACGCAGGAGCGGGCACAGACGCGCCTGCGGGTGCGTGGTGAGCTTGGACTGCAAGACCGGGATGTGGCGTTTTTGTTTGCGGCGTATAACCCGCGGCTCAAGGGTGTGGACACGCTTTTGAAGGCGCTGGCGATCCGGAAAAAGCAGGGTACGCGCGCCGTGGTCTTGTGCGCGGGCGAGTTTGGCTCGCGCGAAAAACGGCTGGCCAGGAGCCTGGGCGTGATGGACCTGGTGCGCGTGCTGGGCGACCGGAAGATGCCGGAACTGTACATGGCAACGGACGTGACCGTGCTGCCGACGTATTACGACCCGTCGAGCAAAGTGGTGATCGAATCGCTGATGATGGGCGTGCCGGCGATCAGCACGTCCTACAACGGGGCGAGCGACATGATTTTTGAACGCTCGGGAAACGTAGTGCGTGGGAGATTGATCACCGACCCCAGCGATGAGCGTGCCCTGGCGATGGCGATTCAGGAGCTGGAAAACGACGCCGAACGCGCAAAGTGCGCCAAAGCGTGCGAAGGGCTGAGCGAGAAGCTTTCGATGAAGGTGCATGTGGACCGGCTGGTGGAGGTTTTGAAGCCTTAGGGTCTGGGGTCTCGGGTCTGGGGTCTGGTCAGAGGGAAGGCGGGGGGCGTTACCGGTTGATTGGCATGGGCGTGGGCGTGTGCAAGAGCATCATGGGGGGCGAGGGGATCAGAGTGGTGAATCGTTGGGTTGAGGGCATCCGCAGGCGGCCCTCACCCCAACCCTCTCCCAAAGGGCTGACCCTTCCCCAAGTTTTTGAGACGGTGTTTGGCGGGTAGGGACTATGCAGCGATATGGAAGAGGCAGATTTTTAACCGCGAAGCCGCGAAGTTAAGAAAGGCAAAACCAGGGTCAGGGTACAAGGGATAGGGTAAAAGGCCAGAGGGAGTTGAGCCGTTACTGATCTTTCCGGGTTGAAGCAGGCGCGTGCAAGAGTGTTTAAAAAATGCTTTAACCCCGGGTGTCGCATGAATACATGCTCAAGGCGGGGCTACATGCTGTACCCCCTCCGGGGGGACACGGATGCGGCAAGTAGGTTTTGATGCCTATCGTCGAGCAATCCAAAACTTGGGGAAGGATCAGCCCAAAGGGAGAGGGGGTAAGAAGTGTTCTAGCGTTGTAGTGTTAGGCGGAGGCGCGGATGACGACGGAGTGGGGTTTGACGAGGATTTTCTGCAGGGGGCGGTTTTCTTCCTGATGCTCGATCCGGTCTTTGAGCATGAAAAAGAGTTTCTGGCCGATCTGCGTGGTGGGCTGGCCGACGGTGGTGATGGGGATGGCGTTTGAGTTGGCGATGGCGGAATCGTCAAAACCGATGACGGCGACGTCGGTGGGAACTTTAATCCCGAGTTCCATGGCGGCGCGGATGGCGCCGGCGGCGAGGGCGTCGGGGCAGGCGATGGCGTCGAACTTGCCTTTGTTGGCGGCAAGCAGATTGCGGATGGTGCTGTAAAGGGTGTCATCGATGAAGGAGCCCATGTCCGGGTTGGCGTTGACTTCCCAGCTCATGTATTGGCAGTTGCCAGTGCCCCGGACGCGCTCGGCGAGGCCGCGGACGAGCTCCCGGCTGGTGTAGCAGTTGGGAAGGGTGGCCAGGGAGACGATGCGTTTGCGGCCTGCCTTGATGAGGTATTCGGCCTGCATGAAGCCGCCTGCGTAGTAGTCGGTGCTGATGTCGTCGCAGGCGAGGCTGGCGCGCTGGGCGCCGTCGACGGTGACCAGGGGGAGGCCGGCGGCCAGGAGCTGCTGGAAGGCCAGGTGCTGGCCGGTTTCGGTGGGATAGACGGCGATGCCGTCGACGTGCCGGTCTGAGAGGTTTTCGAGAAGGCGGTCTTCGAGGGCTTCATCGTTTGGGCAAAAACCCATCATGGTGACGTATTCGTGTCGGCGGGCTTCTTCTTCGAAGGCCTGGACTTTGTTGGCGGTGACTTCGACGCGGAGGGCGGCGGTGATGAGGCCGATGGTTTGGGTGCGGCCGCCTCGGAGGGTGCGGGCGGCGAGGTTGGCACGGTATCCCAGGGCGCGTGCGGCGTCTGCGATGCGCTGGCGCGTTTCTTTGGAGGCCCAGCAGTCTGGGCGGTTGTTAAGGACGGCGGAGACGGTGGAGACGGAGCTTTCGGCGGCTTTGGCGACTTGAGCAAGGGTTGGGCGGCCTTTGACGATGGGGCCTTTGGCGAAGCGTGTGTGGGAAGCGCCGGTGTTTGTGTCGTTGGGATTATTGGTCATAACATTTGTCTTGTGGAGTGAATGTTGGCCCAAAAGCATGGGGTGAAACAGGCTGGAATACTGGATAGGTAAGAGTATATATGAAAAGTTCCATGGAGGGCATAGGCGATCGGATTTTGGTGATCGCATTTGACGAAAGCCCACGCGCCCGGGTGCCGGGGGGACGGGGCTAATCGCATGGCCGGGAGTGGTGGTAGGGCAGGGGTTGAGGTGTTTATAAAGAAGGTTCTCTATTCGGAGAAAATGTGCATTTTTAAAGTTGTCTGGTTATCTTGTCTGGCCTGAACCACTTCTTTTACAGGATTCAACTATGAAGTCTGCTCAGATTCTTCGTCAGAAGATGGCCTCTGGCCAGCCGGTGATCGGGATGCTTTGCACGAACCACTTTTGGCTTCAGTTCATTGAACTGGCCATGAGTGCGGGGCTGGATTACATCATCATCGACCTGGAGCATCAGAACCATGATGCGCAGATGGTGTCTGATGCGTGCATGGTGGGTCGGCTGACGAACTTTCCGATTTTGATTCGTCCGGCGCGGACGGATCGGGAGTCGATCCGGCTGGCGGTGGACGCGGGGGCATGCGGGCTGCTTTGCCCGATGGTGGAGAGTGTGGAGCAGATGAATGAGATCCAGCAGGGGGTGTATATGCCGCCTCGCGGGGAACGGCGGCCGGGTGGGTTTGGCAACCAGTGGGTGTCGAACTTCAACTACCCGACGTGGAAGCAGGAAGTGGAAGACGACTTTATCGTGTGGCCGCAGATCGAGAGCCCCAAGGGTTTGGACAACAGCGAGGCGATTGCCAAGCATCCGTTGACGACGGCGCTGGCGATTGGGCCCTATGACTTGTCGGCCCGTTTGGGCTGCTGCTGGAACCCGGAAGATGACCGGCTGGTGAATGCCAAGGCGCGGCTGAAGAAGTCGGCAGACGCGGCGGGCAAACTGCTGTGGATGATCGGGGACGGCCCGACATCGATCAAGCAGGGGTACCGGCTGCTGTGCGTCGCCGAGCCGTTCTACCTGCTCAAGGCCAGCGTGGCGAAAGTGGTGAGCGAGACGCGCGAAGGGGCTAAGGGCGCGGATTCTGCGCCGAAGGCGTTTGTGCCGTAAGGCGGAGTCGTGTCCTGCGTCCTGCGTACCGCGTCGAAGACTTGAAGAGGTTTTTGAGGAAGATCGGGATCGTCGGCGGTGCGGGGTGTTGGGTATCATCGGGCCCATGCGCGACGAGATTCTGGATTTATTGAAGAAGATCAGACTGCCCCTGGCGTTTGCGCTGGGGGCAGTTCTGCTTTATTCGGGCGGGGTGAAGCTGAAGGACCTGGAAGGGTTTGCAAGGATCATCGACAACTACCGGCTGCTGCCTGCGTCGACAGTGAATTTTGCTGCGGTGATGGTGGCGGCGCTGGAAGTGATGACGGGGGTGGCGCTGGTGGCGGGGCTGGGGATGCGCCAAGCGGGTGCGGTGGTGGCGGGCGTGGTGTTTCTGGCATTTGGGGCGCTGGCCGTGGTAGCGACGGCGCGCGGACTGGATACCGCGTGCGGATGCTTTTCGACGAACCCTGATTCGGCGCGGGTGGGGTGGATGACAGTGTTGAGAAATGTGGTGTTTGCGGTGATGGCGTTGACGGTGGTGGCGGGGGAAAGTGTCCGGAGTGAAACGCAAAAAAGAGAAGAGATTTGATTGGCGAAGCACATTTATCTTGAGCGTGACGGGCGAGATTTAGTGTGTCATTGCAGTTGCCGGAAGGCATTGGTGACATTTCCGCCTCAGATGGATTGCCCCTGGTGCGGTTGTGGATGGTTGTTTACGTGCATGGAATGCCGGAAGGCCTTTACGTTTGCGCGCGGGGTGGAGGTAGAGGAATCATGGGAGGAGTTGGGCATGCGCGATCTAAGCGGTATGTCTAGACTACAACCAACGGATGATGATTTAAAATTGTGGGTTGAGGCGATGAAAGAGCTGACGGCCCATGTACAGGTTGGAGAACGCTATGTCTGTCTGGATGGCGCCATATTGCATGTGGATGCCAAGAATCTGAATTACGAGGGTTGGGTCGCCAAGCATCGATTCGCATGCGTGCCTCAGGTTGCTGCGCTTAAAGATTCGTCGATTGTGGCGGAAGTGCTGGCGAGTCAAGAATATTGGAAAAGTAACGCACTCAATGATCGATGAGTACTTTGTATTTCTTTCCGTAGAGTGTTTTTTATTTGAGATGATTGCTTTTTTTGTTGACTCGGCGACCGCAGAGGGATATTTTGTACCTATTGGTATGAAATTAAGTATCGAGACAACAAACGAAAGGGATGGCCATGTCGAAGAAGCTTGAAGGAAAAGTGGCGTTGG
>CAZIWA010000144.1:0-5458 GCA_964542875.1 uncultured Phycisphaeraceae bacterium | reverse complement strand
CAACAAACGAAAGGGATGGCCATGTCGAAGAAGCTTGAAGGAAAAGTGGCGTTGGTGACAGGCGGCAGCAGCGGGTTGGGTTTGGGGACTGCCAAGCGGTTCATCGCGGAAGGGGCGAGGGTGTTCATCACCGGCAGGCGTCAGGCGGAGCTGGATGCCGCGGTGAAGGAACTGGGCCACGGCACGATCGGCGTGCAGGGAGACATCTCCAAGATGGCTGATCTGGACCGGGTTTTTGAGGTGATCAAGAAGGAAGCCGGCCGGCTGGATGTGCTGTTCGCCAATGCGGGCGGCGGGGCGTTTCAGGCGCTGGGGCAAGTCACTGAAGATCACTTTGACAAGTATTTCGGGATCAACGTGAAGGGCACCCTGTTTACCGTACAAAAGGCACTGCCGCTGATGGGCAAGGGCGGGACGATCGTGGTGAATGGGTCCAACGCATCCGTGAAGGGCATGCCTGCGTTTGGCGTATATGCGGCGACCAAGGCGGCGCTGAGGTCGTTTGTGCGCACGTGGGCGACGGACCTGAAGGGGACGGGGATCCGGGTGAACATCGTGGCGCCCGGCGTGGTGGTGACGCCGGGGTACAAGAATGAGCTGGGCCTGAGTGATGAGGGAATCAAAGAGCTGGAGGCGCTGGCGGCGTCAACCCCGGCAGGCCGGACGGGGACGCCGGAAGAGATCGCCGCAGCGGTGCTGTTTCTGGCGTCGTCAGAGAGCAGCTATATCACGGGCACGGAGCTGTTTGTGGATGGGGGTATGACGCAGGTGTGAGGCGGATTACTTCACACAGTGGGTGAAGATGGCGGGGGCGTCTTTGATGAAGGTGGACCAGTAGTCGCCGCCGAAGGCGCGGACGCCCTGGGAGTCGACTTCGGGAAGCTGCCAGTTGACCTGTGAGAAGCCGGCATCGCGGAGAGTGGATTCCTGGACGTTCAGGTCGATGTAGTAGTTGTCGAGGGAGAAGACCTGGCCGTTGTCGAGATAGAACTCCCAGGTGATGGGTTCGCCTTCTTTATGTTTGCCGGTGCCTTTTTTCACGAAGCCGTAGTGACGGGTGTCGGGCCAGGTGGCGGGGTCGTGGTTGACGTTGTTGTTAACCATGACGAGGCGGCCGCCTGGACGCAGGTGGCGGGTCATGGAGGTGGCCATGGCGGCGAGCTCTTTTTGGGAGTGGGCGTAGTTGATGAGGTAAGCGGCGAGGATGAGATCGAAGGTTTGGTTGAGGTGGAGGTCGGTGCAGTCGGCGACGAGGTATTCGTTACCGAGCTTGAGCTGGGTTTCCTGCTTGTTAGCGAGGGCGATCATTTCGCTGGAGATGTCAATCCCCAGGACGCGGGATGCGCCGGCTTGCTTGAGTTGGCGGCTGTAGAAACCTTCGCCACAGGCGAGGTCCAGTACGGAGCGGCCTGAGAGGGGGCCCAGAAGCTGCATGATGACGTGGCGCTCCACGTGGAGACGCCAGGGCTGGTATTTGGACTTTTTGTATTCCTCGGCGATCTGGTTGTAGTCGGTGGTCATGAAAGAAAGGTACAAGGGATGAGGCGCGAGGTACAGGTGGAGGATCGGAAAATTCAAGTTTGGGTCAGGTTTCGATGATGGAAACGGATTCGAGGCCAAAGGGGGCAAGGTCGTGGTGGCCCGCCATGTTTCCGGGGTCGTTGAATTCACGGATGTGGACGCGGCGGGTGTTTTGCGCGTCGGCGTGGCGCGTGGGGCCCATGGCGTTAAAGGGGGTGGGAGCAAGCTCAATGGCGATGTGGTTTTCACCCGCGACCAGGCCGGTTATTTCCAGTGCATGGGGGAGCCAGCGAAGCGTGCCCACGAGGCCGCCGTTGACGGTGATGCGGGCTGAGGCTGCGTTTAAGCCGTGAAGGAAAAGCGTGGCCTTTGCAGGCGCTTTGGCGAGGGTGAGGGTGGTCTGATAAAGGACGCGGTCATTGTAGAACGGGGCGCCGGACTGGGTGAGGTTGCCGGGCGCGTAAGGAGTTTGGGGAGCCGTGAGGGTGTAGCGGGAATTGCCCAGGCCGCGGACGCGGAAATCGCCAAGGATGAAGATGTCCTCAAGCTGGGTTTCCATCGGCTCGGGGCCGGGCCGGGTGCGACGGTGAGAAGCGCCTGAAGGCTTGGCGACATTCACCTTGCGACCGGTGAGGGTGAGGGTGTTGCGGCCTGGGACGATTGGGGGGAGAGGCACACGGGTGAGGGCAAGATCGTGCCAGGAGGTGGCGGCGTCAAAGAGCAGAGGCGTGTCTTTGGAGCGCAAGGGCGTGACTGCCTGGCCGTTGAAGGTGATGGTGTCGAGGTATTCAGCGGAGTCAATGACGGCCTGGCAACCGGAAAGCGCGCAGTCGGCGTCGAAGTGGTAGGCGGCGGTGAATGGGGTGCCGTCTTCAACAGCGAAAAAGTGCTGCCAGAGAGAGAAGGTGGGGCCGGAGACGTCCTTGCCGGCGATGGAAAGAGCGGCCTCATCGATGCGAAGGGCGTTTGGCGCCTGGAGGGTGATGTCGAACTTAGAGGTGGACGCCAGGGCCGGGGCGCTGGGCTGGGGTTTTAGGCCGGGGAGGGTGGCGCCGGAGCCCAAAAGGGCGGGGGCCGGAGTGGCCGCGGGCTTGGCGTGATCGCCCGTGAGGATGACCAGAGAGCCCGCGGGGGCAAGGGTGACGGCGATGGTTCCGTCAGGGGTGATGGGCGCGGCATAAAGGCTTGCTGTGGAAGCGTCGAAAATGGCGACGTGGGCGCGGTCTGATGCGGGGATGCGGACCTGGAGGGAGACTTCGCGCATCTCGGCGGTGTTGGCCAGAAGGTGGACGGAGCCCGCCTGGCTGTCCCGGGTGTGGATGACGACCTGCGCGGCATTTTTGCCGGTTTGCAGGTCCGTGGCGGTGAGCCGGTCGCCGGCGTGCTGGGCGACGAGGGCGATGGCTTCCATGATGCGGGGGGCGTAGGTGGCGCCTGGGAGGTGGGTGTCTGCGGCGACGCCGTTGACGAAGGCGGGGCCGGGGCCGGTGATGATGACGCGGCCGCCTTGGGAGATGAAGTCTTTGAGGAGGGCGAAGGTGGTGGAGCGGATATTGACCATCGGGGGGAGGACGACGGTTTTGTAGCCGTGTCGGCCGACGTAGAGGAGGCCGTCCTGCACGCGGGCGTGGTCCTTCATGATGGTTTCATTGCCGATGTGGAAGTCGACCTGGGCGGACAGGAGCTTCCGGGCCATTTCCTGATATGGCTTGTCATAGACGGCGACGGCGGCGTACTGGCTGTCCCACTGGAGCGGGGAATAGTCCGTCCAGACGCTGGTGAGGGGCTGGATCAAGAGAGTGTCGAGCCGGCGCTTACCGGGCGTGAAGAGTTCACAGAGCCGGGCGATGTAGTCTGACAGGCCGCGTTCATCAGGCCACCAGGAAGCCTGGGGGCCGATGTTGGGGGGGCAGTCGCGCTTGCGCGGGCCGCGAAGAGAGTAGTGAGAAAGGTGCGGGTCGATGAAGTTAATACCCAGGGCGATGAGCCAATCGGAGATCCACTTGCGGTGGAAGAAGGCGACCTGGACGCCGGAGATGCCGTAGCACTCGCAGAAGGCACGGGGCTTTTCAAGCTGATCGGTGACGCTGGTGAGCTGCTTGACGAGGGCGACCTCATCGACGTGACGCTCGAGCTGATCAACGCCGGGGTAGTGCATGTGTGGGTAGTGGGCCATGACGTCGCCGGTCCACTGGATCTGGAGCCGGAGGTTGTCTTCCGCTTGAAAGTGGCCGACGAAGAGAAGGTTGTTGGCGTCGCACCAGGCGTGGTACTGCCGAGTGAAGCTGTCGCGGAAGAGCTTGGAGGCGGCGTCGTAGAAGTCGAAACGGATTTTGCGGAAGTCTTCGATATCCAGGAAGAGCTTGGGAAGATGGTCGGTGATGTCGTAGCCGTGGAGCTTGCGGAAGTAGTCAGGAAGCTTGGTGGACCAAGGGACGGCGACGGCATCGAAAGCGCTGTTGTCCAGATAGAGAGGCTCATCGGTAAAGACGCCGGGAATGGTTTTGCCAAAGTGTTCCGAGCAGGCTTGCTTGTAGCGCTCAAGGACCAGATCCAGGAAGGCGCGCACGGCGTCTTGGTTCATGAGGTCCGGGTAGGTGGAGCCGTTGTACCACTCGCGGCCGAGATTAGAGACCTGGATGGCAATGACGTGGGGAATGCCGCGGATGGCAACTTCCTGGAGGACTGTGTCATTGGGTTTTTCAGTGCCCTTGGCACGGATGACCAGAGCGCGGGAGCGGAAGTCCGCGTTTTGCTCGGCGACGAGGCCAGCGCCGTAACCCGAGGGCCAGCGGTCTTCATCGTAGAGCCATGCTTTGATGCCTTGCTTTTGGGCTTCATCGACGGAGGCGCGGACGACGGACATCCATTTATCGGAGAGGTAGTGCGTGGTATAGCCGATGCGGGGGTGCATGAAGAATCCGCCATAGCCTTGGGCGGCCATTTCGCGGATCTGGCGGCGGAGTTCATCAGGCTGAAGGTTGTCGTTCCAGGACCAGAGGGGGACCGGGCGGAAGGAAGCAGGGGGCTGGCTGGGGAGGGGCATGGGTGGAACCTTGGTGGTGTGGCGGGTGATCCAAGGTATATGAACCGGTTGTTAGTGCAAGGGATTTGGGTGGGTTTTGAGGGCGGATGATTGTTTTGGGCAAGAGATGGGCGGGGGGGACAAGGGAATTCAGTCAATAAAAAAAGCCGTCGAGCTAAGCTGGACGGCACGTGCTCCGTAGAGCACGCCTTGCAAATCTTTCTTCTTGTTACGGAAAGATCGCAGGCAAGGGTCGATTACACTTTCTATAGAATAGGTTTCTGAGATTGATTGTCAAGGTATTAATTGGCAAACTCCGGAGGTGTCTATGTCTGAGGTCATTCTTTCCCTGGATATTGGTTCTCAATCTATCGGTTGGGCTTTGGTATCTCCCAAGGAAGGGAAAATACTCAATGCGGGCGTTCGGGTTTTTCCTGAGGGCGTTGATCGCGACAAGGGAACTGAGGTATCTAAAAACCAGAAACGCAGAATTGCCCGCGGCATGCGGCGGCAGATTCGCCGACGCGCGATACGCAAACGGCAATTGCGTCAGGTTTTAGCTCTGCATGGACTGCTGCCTTCTGATCCTATTGAGCAGGAGGCGTTTTTAGGGAACTCCAACCCGTATGAATTGCGAGCTCGCGCGTTGGATGAAAAGCTGACTTTGCATGAGTTGGGACGGGTGTTTCAGCAAATCAACCAGCGCCGGGGGTTTAAGTCCAATAAAAAAGCAGACAAAGCGCGTAAGGCCGAAGATTCGAAAATGTTGGCCGAGATTTCCGCGCTTCAAGCAGAGATTCAGGCAATGAGCCGCACCTTGGGGGAGTTTCTTTTTAAACATGCGGCCAAGCCTGGAGAGGTTCCTCTGGTGCGGATTCGGGGCAAGCACACACGCAGGCAAATGCTTGAGGA
>CAZIWA010000143.1:0-13639 GCA_964542875.1 uncultured Phycisphaeraceae bacterium | reverse complement strand
CGCGGTAGTAGACCTGGCCGCAGGCGTCCATGACTTTGACGCGGCGGACGAAGCGTCCGATTTCACCGAAGCGGCCGCCGGCGTTCATGCGGACTGCGCCGCCTATGGTGGCGGGGACGCCCATGAGGGCCTGGAGGCCAGCGAGGCCGACGCGGATGGTGTCGAGGATGAGTTTTGCGAGGTCGTAGCCGGAGCCGACGGTGACGGCGGTGCCTTCGATTTTGAGTTGTTTGAAGCAGGGGTCATCAAGCTTGATGACGATGCCGTCGACGCCCTGGTCCAGGACGAGGAGGTTGGCGCCGGAGCCCAGGACATAGACGGGGATGTTTGCGTCGTAGGTGCGTTTACAGAGCTCGGCGAGCTGTTGGACGCTGGAGGGGTGGGCCATGACGCGCGCGTTGCCGCCGACGCCGTACCAGGTGTGTGGGCCGAGTGGGACGTTGGTCTGGTGCCGGATGTTGAGTTCTTTGAGAATCGCTTCCATGCGTGTATCCGGATTCTGAGTTGTAGGGAGGGCCTCATTGTGAGGGAGATGGGCGAGAATCGCAAATCCGCGGGGCCGATTTCTGGATGGGTTTTAAGTGGGGGAGAAAGCAGGGTAAAAGCATTGGCCGATTCCCACGCGCCCGGGTGACAGGTTGTCGGGTGTCCATGAGGAACCCAAAGGGGAATCATGCCGCAAAATGGCATTGACCTTGGGTGGCATGAACTTGATCCAAGCCCCCTGATAACCCGAAAACCCGAGACCCCGGGTGCATGTGCCGACAAATTCGCCAAATGCTTTGATCCTTGGGAGAGAAAAGAGTTAACCGTAAAGTCGCGAAGGGAAGATGAGACAGGGCAGATTTCAGGTGCGAGGGCTCTGTTGGGTAGGCGTGGTTGGGTCTTTTCGCTGCGGATGACTTATAATTACGCGGCTATGCGCAAAATCAGGCGAAACCATTACGAGCCGAAGGTGGAGATGGCGGCGATGATCGACGTGATCTTCCTGCTGTTGACATTCTTTGTTTATTGCATGGTGATGATGGTCAATGCGGAAGTGCTGCCGGTGAACCTGACGGGGATCGGGGCAGGACAGAAGGCGCCATCAGGGAAAATCGAGGCGATTACCATCGATAAAGATGGGAAGCTGTATTGGAATCGGGTGCTTCTTGAAACGGGGGAACTGGAAAAGAAATTGGAATCCTTCACCAAAGACCCTGCGAAGCCGAAGCTGTTCCTGGCGATGCAGGCAGAGGGGACGACGGATCGCGGGCCGGTGCTGCTTTCGATGATCGAACGGCTGACGCGCGCGGGGGTGACGGATTTTGTGGTGGTGGGGCAGCCGGGGGGAAACCGGTAACGCAATGTCACAGGCGGCCGACTACAACCTGGGACGGTACGACAGGGCCGATGACGGGCGGGTGTTTGCCATTGGTTTTGCGTGTGCGGTGGGGGTGCATCTGGTGTTTGGGCTGGTGTTGTTCGCGCCGTTCATGGAGGGGTTCCGGGAGTGGTTGTTTACGCGGGGTCAGGCGGAACAGGTGACGGAAGTGACGGCGGACGGGAAGCCCAGGGACCCGGAGAAGGTGAAGCCGGAGGCGGAAAAAGACAAGGTGGATGTGAGGGAGAATTTGAGGCGGACGCTGATGGCTCCGCCGCCGAAGTTGAAGCCGGCGGAGCAGTCTCAGGATGTGCCGCTGGGGCAGGACAAGGGGAGCGATACGCCGACGATGGCGTGGATTTCGTACGACGCGTTTGAGGAGATGGTTGCGCGGCAGGGGAAGGTGCTTCAGCCGGGTCAGCAGAGCATGGTGACGCCGGTGTCGGGTGCAGAGATGATCGCCAATCCGACGCTTGGCGAGGGGCAGCCGCAACCTGAGGGCGGGGCGGGGATGGGGGCGGCGAACCCTGTGCCGCAGATGCCTGCGGCGATGCGGCCTGCTGCGCCTGCGCAGCCGCCTTCGCCGGAGGGGCGGACGCTGGTGCCGACACCTGCGCCGGAATCGCCATCGATGGCGGCGATGAAGCCGGCGGAGAATCTGGTTCAAAAAGCGACTGTGGTTCCGGAGAAGGCTGCGGAGCCGGTGCCGGTGAAGACACCGCCTACGGAGGTGCCGCAAGCGCCGGAGAAGACCGCCCAGGCGCCATCCAAACCGGTGGAGAAGCCGACGGAGGCCGACCCGACGAAAGCCGCAGGGCAGGCGCCGGTGGCATCGCTGGGCAACAAGGGCGAGCAGCCTGAGGCGTCTAAAGACGCCAGCCGTGATGTGGATGCGAAGATCGCGGTGAAGCCGGAGGCATCGCCTAAACCCCAGGCTGGGCCCGGTGAACAGGGTGTGGCCAAAGACTTGTCGGCAGGCAAGACATCCGAACGCGTGTCGCTGGACAAGGGGCCGGGCATCGGACCGGATCAGACAGCATCGCTGGAGCCGGGCAAAGCCAAGGTGGATGGCATGGCCAATACGCCGGAGGCCGGGCATGTGGAGGGAGCGCCCAGGCCGGCAACCGACCCCGCGCATTCGACGGGCAAGACCGGCAGCGAGACGAAAGAACAAGCCCGGGAAGCGACGCAGGGCGTGAAGGAAGCCAAGGGGGAAGACCAGCCGACGACCAAGCCGATGGACCAGGCACGGCCGGTGGAAACGGCCAGCGCGGTGGCCCCCGACACGGTGGCGATGGCGCGGGTGCCCGAAGCGGTGCCGACGCCGGTGGCGCCGCAAAACAATACCCCTTCGCCTGCTCCCGCGCAGGGGCAGGCGCAGGCACAGCCGTCGCAGCCTTCACAGGGCGCCAACCAGCCCAGCAGCACGCCGGGGGCGGCGGGGCCTCAAGGCCAGCCCAACAGCAAGGAAAAACCAAGGCAGACGAGCGCGCCAAAATCCGACCGGGACAGCGCGCCGGTGAGCCTGACAGGGGACTCGACGCTGCCGATCCGCCCGGGGCGGGTGATTACGGGTAAAGGGATTGAGATCAAGACGTTTCACCCTGACTTCAGCGTCGTGGCGATGATCACCAGTGTGCCCAGCAACCCGGTGTGCCGGGTGGTGTTCAACAAGGATGGGATTGTCGACTCGGCCGAGATTTTGAGAACCTCGGGCTATCCGAACATCGATGGGCCGATTTTGTCGAGCCTGTACCGGTGGGAGGCGACGGGCGAAGAGCTTAAGAAGATGAATCGGGCGTTTAGCCTGACGATCGAAGTGATTCTGGGAAACAACAATGAACAATAATGGGGTATTTTATGTTTGAAACAAGTAGTACCTATGCATGATTACGCAGACATTCAGGTGGTGGCCCCGCTGGCGCGGGCGTGGGATCTGACGTTGACAATTTTGACGCGGCCGTTTCGCGCCTGGGTGTGGGTGGCGATGGCGCTGCTGGTGTTTTTGACGACGGTGGGGCAGTACGGATGGATTTCGCCTTCGAAGCATGTCGGGGCGATCTGGGATGCGGCCAGCGGGATGGGCGACAAGGATTTGATTCTGGGGATGGTGCTGCGGGGGTTGTTTCTGGCGGTGGCGGTGCCGGTGGTGGTGTTTGGCTTGTGGCTCCGGAGCCGGGCGCTGTTTTGCCTGTACCACAGCATTGCGCAGGGGGAGCCGATGATCCTGGCGGGGTCCAAGAAGTACGGGAAAGAGGCGGACAATTATTTCCGGTGGAGCCTGCTTTATGTGTTGTTTGTGCTGGTGATATTTTCTGTGGTGAAGTTTTTGTCCTGGTTGTTTTCCCTGCCGTCGGGTGGTGAGGGGCAGGGGATGTGGGCTGCGGGATTCATTGGGGGGATCAGCTTTTTGATCGTGGCGTTTGCGGGGATGGTGCTGGAATCGGTGGTGGCGCCGGTGATGTATCTGAAGCATCGGTCTGCGCCGGAGGCGGCGGCGATCGCGTGGGGTGTGATGGTTCGGCCTCACATGGTGCAGATGATCGGCGTGCTGATGATCCGTCTGGGGGTTTATTGCGCGGGGATGTTTGTGTTTGGGATGCTGTCGACGTTCTGGTGCTGCGGGCTGATGCCGATCCTGGGGACGGTGATTTTCCTGCCGGTGTTTTTGATGCTGCCGGTGTTTGCGTTGACGTTTGTGGACCAGTTTCGTCCGGAGTTTCAGGTGGTGGGTCTGCATGGGCAGGGGATGGCCTGCATGCGCTGCGGGCATGACCTGCTGAGCACGCCGGATGTGATGAATTGCCCGGCCTGCGGCGTGCGCGTGGCGCCGGTGGCGGCCGCGGCGGAAGCGCCGGACGCACCGAAAGCCGAAACGGTGAAGATGACGGCCAGTGAGTTTCGCGAGAGCATGGCTGCGCCGAAATACGATGAGAGGCCCGAGGCGATCGATCTGGATGCCAACAGCGCGGTGACTGAGGTGAAAGATGTTGAAGTGAAGCAAGAGAAGCCGGCTGAGGGCAAGGCGGCGGACCGGCCGGAGGCGATCGATATGGGTGAGGATGAGAAGAAGGGGAGTCTATAATTTGTAATTTGCGATTTATAAAGTGAAGCGATCAACATGAGGAGTGCGATGATGGGTGGGTTTAAGACGTTGAAGAATGATTACAAGGTTCATAAGGAGATGGGGGATTGGGGGGTGGATCCGGGGTCTGGGTCGCTGGTGAGAAAGCTGACGGGGCCGCCGATCTGGAGCCACAATATTTATTGCGAGCAGCCGTATTGTTCGCCGGACGGGAAGCGGGTGATGGTGGTGCGGGCGATCGATCCGTTTTGCGCCACGCGGCAGCTTTTGATCGCGGATACGGCAAGCCCGTGGCATCTGACGCTGGTGGAAGATGCGGTGTTTGAATCGTTCGCACATGTGGCGTGGGGGGAATGGGCGTACTACCAGGTGGCGGATGGGTCGCTGAGGCGAATTTCGCTGCTGACGCTGGAGCGGCAGGAAGTGCTGCCGGCCAGTGAGATGCCCCGCCCGGGGACGGTATGGGTGACATCGATCAGCGTGGACAACCGGTATCTGATGATCGATGAGATGGTGCCCGATGCGGGGTTCACGACGTACGCGCTGGACCTGCAAACGCTCAAGAAGCATGTGCTGGCGACGGGCAAGGAGAATCGAAATCCGCACAGCCAGTTTGACCGGCGGACGAATGGGCCGCATGCGATGCGGCAGTTTTTCTCACCCACGGGCAAAAGCAAGATTCAGGTGATGGCGGACGATCTTTCGACGGGGAAGTCCGCTCAGTTCCCCATCGGCGGGGACTGGTGCGCGGAATCCAGCGGACACATGGCGTGGGTGGGCTTGACGGGGAAAGTCGCCTGCGCCCTGGCCTGGGACAGCACCAATCGCAAGCACGACCCGCGGCATCCCGAGGGTAACATCGCGATCTGCTCCGCGGGCGATGAAAAGCCGGTGATCTTCAAGATGCCCGAGCACGCGTTCTACCACATGAGTGTCTCCATCTGCGGGACGTACATGGTGGGTGATGACTTCATGGACTTTAAGCCTGATGGGTTTGTGTCCCGCGGGCCTGGGCCGTGCAGGATCGTGGTGGCCAACATCCATACAGGCAAATACCGGGCGTTGATCCAGGATTGCCAGAATTTCGGGATCGCCGGGTCGTCGCGGTACGAGCCGGACCCGTATCTGACCGCAGACAACAAGCATGTGATCTACAACGGCTCACCGTTTGGGACGATGCAAGTGTTTGCGGCGCAGGTGCCGGATGGCTTTCTGGCCAGCCTGGGATGATGAGCTTTTTAGGAAGGCCAATTACAATCGTTCACCCCCATCGAAGGGGTTGAGCGATAGAAGTCATCGGAAGATTCGTTATCCGTGGGTTTGGCTCGAATACTCGCTCCACCCACGGCCAGAATACCTTCGCCCCTCAGGGCTGAGGATGGAAGCGTTTTCAGACAGCGCAGAGGAGATTCGACTTGTTTACGGGCATTGTGCAGACGAAGTTGAAGATCGGGTCGATCACGCAGGTGCCGGTGGGCGTGCGGCTGAGCATTTTGCGTGAAGGCTGGGTGCCGCTGCCCAAGGGACTGGAGATCGGCCTGGGGGACTCGGTGTGCGTGTCGGGGGTGTGCTTGACGGTGGCCCAGATATCTCAGGAAACGCTGGGGTTTGATGTAATTCCCGAGACGCTGAGGATGACCCGGCTGGGAAGCCTCAAGCCCGGAGACAGCGTGAATATTGAGCCATCAATGACGCCGATGTCACAGTTCGGCGGGCACATTGTCCAGGGGCATGTGGATGGGGTGGGGCGGGTGGTGAGCGCCGGGCAGGTGGGGCCGGAGTGGCGCGTGCGGGTTTCGCCGAACAAAGAACTGATGGACTACATGGTGCCCAAGGGCGCGGTGACGCTCGACGGCGTGAGCCTGACGCTGGCGGCGCTGGGCGCTGATTGGGTGGAAGTGGCGCTGATCCCCACAACACTGGATATCACCACGCTGGGGGGGCTCAAAGAGGGGGAGACGGTGAACATCGAAGCGGACGTTTTCGCCAAGACGGTTGTCCACTTTATGAAGCGCAAGGCAGGTGCAGGTGTGTGATCCGGGCGTTATGGTTTATGATTCCATCGAGTGTCGACAGCGGGTGGGAGTAGTTTGAAGCGGGGGTGGTTGCCTGAGAGGTTCCCCGGATTGCCCGGGCTGCAAGACTATGGCGTACTCCTATGGAAATGAAGCCTGACCGAATCCTGACGCCCACGACGCTTTGGCGAGTGGCCAGCTTTGGGCATTTGATGGTGCCCACCACGCGCGCGCACTGGTGGGAAAACAAGGGGCGTTCCCCTCATGACCTGGTGGTGTTTCAGGTGGTGCTGGCGGGGCGATTGAAGTTTGTGGAAGGGGGCCAGGCCAGGCTGCTTTCGCCTGGGGACGCTTTCCTGTTTCGCTACGGGGAAGACACTGCTTATGGCTTGCCTGAACCGCGGGCCTTTACCTACGTGTGCGAGTGGGTGTGCCTGCAAGGCGCCGGGCTTGGCGAACACTGGGACAGCTACCGGGCGATGTACGGAAGTGTGATTGTGCAGGCGATCAAGACGCCGGTGCTGGGGCTGATGCGGGAGCTGATCGACCTGGCGCAAGATCGAGGATTCAAACCGGCGACGAGTACGGCGCAGGCGGTACACCGGCTGGTGATGGCGTTGTTTGATAATGCCGAACACAGGCAGTCGCAGACGCTTAAGCCGGTGGACCTGGCGGTGGAGCAGATTCTGCGGCATCCGACGACGGCGTTTTCCATCAAGGCGCTGGCGGACCGGTTTGGGGTGAGCCGTGAACATATTTCACGGGTTTTCGCCGAGCGGACCGGGCAGACGCCCAGCGCATACCTGTCTAAGGTGCGCATGGACAGGGCGGTGCAACTTTTACGGGAGACGGACATGGCGATCGCGGATGTGGCGAGCCAGTCTGGTTTTCCCAATGCGCGGGGTTTTGCGCTGGGGTTCCGGCAGGCGTATGGGATGAATCCCACGCAGTGGCGGGAGAAGCGCAGGGGGTGAAGAAGTCCCGTGTCAAGAGTTGGGAGCCTGGGGTGGGTCGGTGAAGAAACATTGGTGAGGTTTTAGTCGTGAAGATCGATGATAAGTATGTGGCGCTGCTGAAGAAGCATGGGTATGCGGTGGCACCTGGGCTTTTGACTAAAGCGGAGATCGCCGGGGCGCGCAAGGCGATGGGGAAGTACTTTCCCACGCCGGAAGAGATTCAGGATTCGCCGGACAAATACCGGGCGTTTATCGATCAAGCCGATTTTCTGCAGCGGGAGTTTCCCTATACGCAGGATGAGCTGTGCGATATCGCACTGCACCCGGACATCATCAACTTTGTTGAACGCGCATTAGGCACGACGGATGTGATGCTGGCGCGGTCTGCGATCTGGGCCAAGTACGCCGGTTTTGGCGATTATGGGCAATCTCACCATTGCGACTACGAGGGCAACACACTGGTGTACCCGCGGGAAGATGATGATTACCGGATGGTGAACATGATCATCTACCTGACGGATGTGACCAAGGGCCTGGGTCCGACGTATGTGGTGCCGCAGGAGAAGACGCGGCATTTGTCGCTGTGGCCGGCATTTCGCCCCAAGGAGGAGTACCCCGAGTTTTACAAGTGGGAAAAGCCGGTGCTGGTGAAAGCGGGGTCGGTGTTTATCTTCGGCATGCAGACGTTCCACCGGGCTTCGACGGTGACGGACCTGGGCGGCACGCGACAGACGCTGCACCTGGTGTACAAGGGGGGGCGGCACCGGTTTTGTGGATATCAGACGTGGGCGAGCTTTGGGGAGCAGTATGAGCTTCAGCGCGTACTGGTGCGGGCAACGCCTCGCCAGCGTGAGGTGCTGGGCTTTCCGGGTGTAGGCGATCCGTACTGGACGCCGGCGACGCTCAAGGGGATGCAGGAGCGGTATCCGGAGATGGATTTGCGGCCGTATGGGGGGAGATGAAGAAGGGTCTGGGGTCTAGGGTCTGGTCGGAAGAAGAATTGAGTGGTGAATCGTTGGGGTGAAGGCATGTGATGGTGGCCCTCTCCCAGTGGGAGAAGGGAAGAGTTGAATTCAAGTCTGGAAGTTGAAGGATTTAATGACGCAAACTACGCATATCGTTTCGCTGAGCCTGGATGATGGGTTTAAGAAGTCGACGATCAAGACGGCGCAGATCTATGAGGGCTTTAGGCTTAAGGCCTGTTTCAATATCGTGTCGCAGGCACATACGCCGGGGTTTTCATTTCCGGGCGGGCCTGAGACGCCCGGCTTGTTCGGGGACTTTGGGCTTTACAACGAGCTGGTAGCGCGCGGGCATGAGGTGGCGCCGCATGGGTATGGGCATTTCAACAAAGCGGCGATGCCGTTTGAGGATGCCAAGACGTCAATTTTGAAATGCCTGGATGTGTTTGAAAAAGAGCTCAAAGGGTTTGAGGCGAAAAAGTCGGTGTTTAACTTTCCGTACAACGCGGCGACGCCGGAACTGCTGGCATGGCTGCCGACGGTGGTGCGCGCGGCACGGGCAGGGGGCGTGGCGCATGGCATCAACCCCTGGCCGACCCGGGAGACGATGGTGCTGCGCACGACGGGCATGGGGCCGGCGAATTGCGATGCGCATCTGGAAGAGGCCGTAAAGGCGTTTTTGTCCGGCGGGCCGGGGTGGATGGTGTATTGCGGGCATGCACTGGATGATGAAGGGTGGGGGCCCATCAGCTCGGCATATCTGGAAAAGCTACTGGGCCGGCTGGTGGAGATGCCGCATGTAAAAGTGTGGCCGGTGGGACAGACATTTGCGAATTTGGGCCTGAATTAATTTGAGGATGTGAGCGATCTTGTGACATGTCCGCAAAGGCCATTGCTTTTGCATCGGCTGAAAGTAACCTAGGTGATATATCATTTTTAGTTTTTGTCTGTCGACCTGGGGAGGAGAACGTATGAAGCGCGCATTCAGCATGGTTGAACTATTGGTGGTGATCGCGATTGTGGCGGTGCTTTTAAGTCTTTTGATGCCGACATTGGGCAAAGCCAGAGAGCAGGCCAAGGCGGTGGTGTGCCTAAGCCAGCAGCGGGGGCTTTTTCCCGGGTTCACCACTTATGCGGCGGAGCACAAGAACTATTGGGTGGTGAACGGGAACCAGGGACACACTATTTTGTGGTCGCGCATCGTGACGAAGAATCTCGGGCTCAAGTATGTGGGCGAGCAGAACGTCAATATGAACGCATGGACAAGCGCGTGGACCGGACAGAGCTTTCAGGTGAGCGATGGGGGGTATGGCGCGCCGCTTTATTCGCGGGACCTGACAAGCCTGAACCGGAAGAACCTGATGATGAAGTGCCCAAGCGAGAACTTCAAGAACAACTGGGGCGGGGAAAACGCGACGTCTTACCGGTTCAACTCCGGGTTTACATACTTCTGGGGCCTGGGTGTTTCGGACGAATTCACGCTGAGTCTTGACCCCAACGAGCGGGCCAAGGGACGGATCAAGGACCAGGAAATCCTGAAACCGTTCAATACGTTTGTGATCGCCGATGGGATTCCGTCGCAGGGCGTGAATCTATACGAGTACCAGCAGGAAGGCTTAAACACCGTGCTGGAGATTCCCAGCTACCACAACGGCGGGGCAAACCTGCTGTGGGCCGATGGGCATGCGTCGTTCATGCTGAAGGATGATGTGCTTAAGGAGCACTTTGATCGCCGGCAATGAGGGGATGGGAAGGGTTAGGGGCTGAGGTCCAGGGTGTGGTCACAAGGATGGAGCTATATGAGCGAAGAAGTGATTGCGGCTGTGAGTTCTGGTGCGGTGGCCTTGGAGGCTGGTTTGGTGGAGGTTTGGGATCAAAGGGTGGGGTTTCCTTCGCCGGAGCACATGCCGGATCTGGATGTGGTGACGCACGTGGCGGTGGAGCGGGCGCAAAAAGGCGGGTGGCACTATCTGCATGAGTCCAGCCTCGCGTTTTATAAGGGGATGCTTTATTGCTGCTGGGCGAACCATGCGGTGGCGGAGACGAATTATCTGGATGAAGTGATCCGGGGGCGAAGGTCCATGGATGGGGGAATGACCTGGGAACCCGCGGAAACGTGGATCGCCCCTGACTCCAAGAACGGGAGTGAGAGCTACAACCACCCGGTGCTGGCTGTGCATGGCGGACGGTTGTGGGCGTTTATCGCAAGGTGGGGGAATAAGACGCCCAGCACGGAAGTGTTTGTGATGAAAGAGACCTGTGCGGGCGAGGTTTGGGAAAGCACGGGGAGCGTGGTGCCGGGATTTGTGCCCTTTGGCCTGCCCATGAAGATGCGTGACGGGAATTGGATCATCGGCGGGGAGAATCATTGGTCAGAAGCGGCGGTTTTAATCAGCCAGGGCGACGACTTCACGCAGTGGCGGATGGTGATGATTCCGCGGCCGGCATCGCTGGTGCTGCAGTATCCTGAGGTGGCGCTGATCGACCGTGGAGATTCGTTGTTGGCGGTGTGCCGGCCGTTAAAGTCGGATAAATCGGCACCTGTGGCAGAGAGTTTTGACTGTGGGAAGACGTGGTCAGAATTGCGCTTGAGCAACTTTCCTCTGGGGCCGAGCCAGCCGTTTGCGGGCAAGCTGAGTACGGGGCAGCACTTTCTGATCACCAACAGTCTTGAAGATAAGCGGGCGCTATTGACGATTGCGGTGACTGCGCCGGGTGGGCGGCTGTTTGAGAAAATCTGGAAAGTGCGGCACCAGACGTTTCCACGCAGGCGGCTCCTGGGGACGTTTAAGGATGGGCAGGTGACTGCGCTGGCGGCCGCAGGGCGTGGTACGGAGTGGTCATATCCCTTTGCGATCGAAAAGGACGGGAAACTTTACGTGAGCTACACGCATGGGAAAGAGGATTGTGTGATGTCGGTGATACCGGTGACGGGGCTGAGGATAGGGTCTGGGGTTTAGGGCCTGGTCAGAGGGAGGGGGACTGATTTTGGGGGTTGGTGGATTCAGGTGGAGATGGTTTGGGATTGTTCGTGGGTGAATTGTTGAATGTAGTGGGGGCCGAGGGCGTTTTTGCCTGAGGAGCCGGAGTTGCGCCATCCGCCGAAGGATTGGACGCCCGGCCAGGCACCTGTGGTGGCTCCGCCGCGCCGGTTGGCGTAGGTGACACCGGCGTGAATGTTGCTGAAGAAGGTTTTTTGCTCATCGGGGTCGGTGGTGAAGATGCCTGCGGTGAGGCCGTAGTCGCCCTGATTTGCAAGGGTGATGGCATGAGTGAGGGAATCGACTTTCGCGACGGCGAGAATGGGGGCGAAGTATTCATCGCGGAAGAGCCGGGAATTGCCGGGGAGACTGTCGACGATGAGCGGGTAGGCGTAGTGGCCATGAGCCAAGTGAGGAGGGAGTTTGCCCGCGGGTGGGCCAAGGAGGATACGGCCGTGCGTTTTGGCATTGCGCAGGACGCTTTGGTAGCGCTTTAAGGCGACTGAACTGATGAGAGGGGAGACGAAGGCGTCTCGCACATAAGGGGGGCCGAGGATGAGCGATTGGGTGCGTTCGACGAGGGCGTCGAGGAAGGCTTTGTAGATGTCCTGGTGGAGGTAGAGGCGGGAGCAGGCAGAGCACTTTTGGCCCGCCATGCCGAAGGCGGAGCGGGCGACGCCTTCGACGGCGTCGGCCATATTGGCCGAGGGCATGATGATGGCGGCGTTTTTGCCGCCCATCTCGGCGATGCAGGGCCTGGGGTAAGTTTGGGTGAAGTTTTTGACGATGTTCATGCCGATGGCTTTGGAACCGGTGAAGACGATGCCGTCGACATCGGGGTTGGTGGCGAGTTCTTCGCCGACGCTGGAGCCGGGGCCGGTGATGAAGTTGGCGACACCGGGCGGAAGGCCTGCTTCGTGAAGTGCTTCATAAAAGAGCAGGCTGGACCAGGGCGTATCGCTGGCGGGTTTGAGGACGATGGTGTTGCCGGTGACGAGGGCTGCTGCCGCCATGCCGGTGGGGAGTGCGATGGGGAAATTAAAGGGGCCGATGACGGCCCAGACGCCGTAGGGCTTGAGGTGTGATTGGGTGCGCTCGCGGGCTCCGCCTTGCATGGGGGTGACGAGGCCGTTGTGGGACTCCATCTGGGCGCAGTAGTAGAGGATGAGGTCGATGGCTTCGGAGACTTCGGCGATGGATTCGAAGCGATTTTTGCCGGTTTCCATGCAGACGACGGCGGCGGCGTGAAATTGGCGTTCGGTGAGCAGGGCGGCGGCTTTGCGGAGGATTTTTACACGATCTTGCCAAGGAGTGTCGCGCCAGAAGGGGAAGGCTGCTTTGGCTGCGGCGATGGCTTTTTTGGTGTGGGAGACATCCGCCATGGGGAAGGTGGCAACTTTGACGCGGGTGTCGTAGGGCGCGTGGACGGTGTGGGTGAAGCGGGCTTTGATGGGCAGGTCGTTGATGTAGTTGGGGAAGGTGTTGTCGGTGTTGGATTCCAGGCGCGCCCATGCGGCGTCGAAGGCTTGGTGGAAGGAATCGCCGAGAGAGCCGAGCGAAGCGTAGGTGATTTTTTCCATGGTGCCGCTCCTTGTTGATTGTCTACTCAACTGTAGGCAATGAGGGGGCGGGGGGATATGGGTGAATGCCTGATGGAGCGGGGAAGGTGGATTGGGGATAGATTTTGAGGGGGGATGGTTTTGATGAGGAGGCAGAGGCGTGGTTAGGGCAGGTGATTTTCGGTGGTTGAACGGGAGATCGGGGCTGGGGCCCGAATACCCTCGCTGGCGCGTCGGGCTAACGGTTTTTTGGCGTGAGTGGGGTGAAAGGTTTTTTGTTGGCGCTTGGCCCGGACACTGCACTGCTTTGGGCCGTGCTGTGTCACCCGGTTTTTTGGTGATGTCATGAAAAACGCAGCGCGGTTTGGGGCCGTGCTGCGTTGGTTGGGTGTTATGTTATGGAGCGGCGTTTAGATCACGCTGTCTTTTTTGGCCAGGCCAAGGGCGGGGCGGACGTCGACCTGGACGAGCTTTTCGGACTGGACCTTCTTGGCGGTGTCAGGGTCGACGTAGTCGCTGTGGCAGGAGGCTTTTTCGCCTTCCTTGGCGACGACGGCCTTCTTGGTTTTGCTGGCGAGCTTGTGGATTTCGTCAGGGGAGAGGACGCCGCGTTTGGCGAGGATTTCCTGCTGGTCCGCGGTGAGGGCGTCGGATTTGACGGCCTTGCCGCGCTCGAAGCCTTCGGCCTTGCCGGAGGTCCATTCGACGATTTCCTTGG
>CAZIWA010000142.1:0-13744 GCA_964542875.1 uncultured Phycisphaeraceae bacterium | reverse complement strand
CCCGATACCCCGGGTGCATGTGCCGACAAATACCCCAAATGCTTTTACCCTGCCCCCCAGCCCCTTCCTCACTCCCCAACAAGCAAAAGCCGCGCATCCAAACCTTGGATGCGCGGCTTTATTGGGTTCCCATGCTCCATAGCTGACGCAACAGGAGCATGGTTTGATTTTTAACAAAACTTATTCGTCATCCCCGCCGTTGCCGTAGCCGCTGCCCACATTGCCCTGGGCCGAGTTGCCGACCTGATCTTCGTCATGGTCATTGCCGCCCGGTGTCCGGAAGTTGCCCGGGCCGCTGGGGCTGTTGCGCCGGTAACCCTGGGACACATCCTGCCCGCCGCCGAAGCCCGGGCCCGACTGGTTACCATAGTTGCCGCCCGCGGTGGAGTTCCCGTAGTTGCCCTGGTTGCCGTAGTTGGACCGTGCAGGCCGGTCGTTGGACGGCTGAAACTGGTTGTATTGGTCAAGCCCGCCCGGGAACTGGTAATACTCGATTTCCACTTCCACGGCCCGCTGCTTCTGGCCCTGCGCATTTTCCCACTCACGGGCGCGCAGCCGGCCTTCGATAAACAACGGAGACCCCTTGCGGCACCGGCCCGCGATCACTTCCGCATAACGCCCGAAGGCCACACAATCAAGAAATTGCGGTTCTTCGCGCAGTTCGCCGGTCTGGTTTCGCCACCGCCGAACCACCTTCAGGTTGATGGGCAGCACCGTCGAGCCCGTCGGGGAAGTCTTGATGATCAAATCATTAGCAACGCTACCCAGAAGCACTACACGATTGAAGTCAGCAGGCATTGGTTATTCCGATAAAAAGACCAATTAACGGCATGATGGCAACATGGCCACCCCATCCTTGGGGCAAACATCATAGCCGAAAGTTTCATCAAGACCAAAGTCCTGAAGCACTTTAGGCGTTGAGCCTTCAGCCATGATACTTGCATTCCACAATTATGCCCAACTGTTTTTCCAGCCACCGGTTATAATATTCAGTTTTTTGTGGAGAATTCAGATGCCCAAATCATTTTCCATTTCCGGCACCCTCCGCATCATGGCTTTCCACCGCGCCCCGGCGTCTCCAAATGAACCGGTATACGCTTGCCATCTTATTGTTACACCCGACAAAACCGTCCTTTTGAATTGTCATGACGACTTGCAGCCGGGCCAGTTGACCCACTTCGCCCTTCCCCAGCCCGACATTCTTTTGGCCACCCACATCGACCAGCCCATCTCCCATCAGGGCAAAACATTTCCCGCCATTCCCTGCCTCGTCCCTCAAGGCCTCCTCCCCCTCGCGCTGGACCCCGCTCTCGCTCAAAAGGCCACCACTTGGAACCAAGCCGACAACTGGGAAAAAAACATGGGAAAAGAATGCTGGGGCGTTGCCGGCAGCCGAAAGTATGATCCGCCTGCACAACCCATCCCCGCCGCCCAGCCCATCCGCCCCGGCGACACCATCACCCTCCACGAAGACACCCAACTCAAAGCCTTCGCCCTCCCCTTTCACGGCGAACATTCCCTGGGCTTCCAACTCATCCACAAAGGCGCTCCCCAGGCTCTCTTCGTCGGCACCGCCATGCAATGGCCCGGCCAATTGACCCAGGTTTACACCTTCGAGCGCAACTACGGCTTCGTCCGTTTCAACGAAGTCGTCCAGATGCTGGACATCCTCGCAAAGCTCGAAACCGACCTGCTTCTCCCCTCGCAAGGTGAATCCATGCGCGTGCTAAGCCATGGCGTCGCCATGATCCCCCGGCTCCAGAACGCCATCCGGGCTTTCCTCCAGGCCTGCGCCCACCGCCCCGAATGGTTCCAGACCGACCGCCACGATGACGGCCCGGAAATCTCCGGCTACCACCAGCGCGCCCCCGGCGTCTATCAGATGAAAAAACATGGCAATGCCATCGTTCTCATTGATAATGATGGTCACGGCCTCATCGTCGACCCCGGCCCTTGCGGCTTCGACGACCCCAACCGCATCGCCGCCTTCCACAAGCAGCTCGACGGCCTCCACGCCCACGCCGGCCTGCGCAACATCGACACCGTCCTCATCACCCACTTTCACGGCGACCACGTCGACCTCACCGGCGAAATCAAAACCCGCTACCCCGGCGCCCGCGCCTGCGCCTGGGGCCCCATCGCCGACATCATTCAAAACCCTTACGCCTACCCCTATGCCTGCCGACTCCCCTGGTACGGCCTCCCCCACAAAACCACTCCCTGCGATCACGCCATCACCAAAGACAACCCCCTCTCCTGGCACGGCCGCCCCATCACACCCATCTACACCCCCGGCCACGCCAAGGCCCACGCCGCCTATCTCATCGACTTCGCCGGCCACCGCATCGCCTTCACCGGCGACTCCATCCAAACCAACGGCGAACTCCCCAGCCTTCAGTGCATCCCCTGCAACGACAGCGTCCTGGGCGGTGATTCCTCCATCGACATCAGCTATCGCAACCTCATCAACCAGGGCATCACCCTCAACCTCGGCGGCCATGGCTCCTGGTTCACCAACTGTGATTACCATTACAAAGCCGCCCTGGAACGCTTCGACGCCGCCTTGCCCCTGCTCGTCAAACTCTTCCCCAAAGACACCCTGCCCCAGGCCTTCCGCCCCCGCTGGTTTCCGGAATTGCATGTCCCGGTCAACTGACTTGAAATCAGTCGTCATCACAATTTTGCACTCAAATCCGACGCCCAACCCTCACTCTGGCAACCTTGCCCATCATCGGCTAAAATCCCCCGCTCACAATCCAGGTGGGTTTGGGCATTGGCAAGCCTCACTGACTTGAAATCAGTCGCCTCCGCAAGGGGGCTTAGGTGTTCGACTCACCTACCCACCGTTACAAAGCGCCCGTCGCCAGGTTTGAACAGAGCCACTGGCGGTCAAGACAATCCCCTTCTCTCTCTCTTGCTTATGCGCTCCGCCGCGCTTCATCTCACACTTTCACCCCTCACACCTCACATCTCCACCACAGCCTCGTATCGAACCTAGGCTATTATTTCATTAACGACCTCTGTCCCCACCTTTTTCAGGCTCCAAGGTAATCACATGCGCCATACTTTCCGCGGTTCTCTGCGTCTCTCCGCCTTCAGCCTTGTTGAGCTTCTGGTCGTCATCAGCATTGTCGCGGTACTCGTCGCCGTTCTCCTCCCTTCCATCGCCACCGCTCGCGCCTACACCCGTCAGACCCTCTGCGCCTCCAACCTCCGCCAGCAGGGCATCGCCACCATCGCCTACTGCATGAATGAGCGCGATGGTGCATTTCCTTATCACGGTCGCTTCTACGCCACATGGATGATCCAGATCGCCCCCTACATGGGCTGGCCCGGCTCAGTCGAAATGTCTGGTCACACCACCCTCGACGGCCAGCTCGATCACCGCAATAACCTCTCCAACTCCGTTGACGCGAAAATCAAATCCTATCAATGTCCCGAACGCGCCTTCCGCCTTCGCCAGACGGGGGTCGCCGAATACTACTACGACTACGGCATGAACCACACCCTCCGCAACGGCCGTCAAGGTGATACCGGATCCCTCCCCGCCGCGTACTGGCCCTACCGCCGCACCCTCCACCAGATCACCACCAATCCCTCCAACATCGTCCTTGTCGGCGACGGCACCGTCGGCTCGCCCCTCGACTGGAACGAACTCACCAGCAACTCCTCCAACGACCAGACCCGCCGCTTTCACGTCGAAAAAGGCCGCGTCAATTTCCTCTTCGTCGACGGCCACGCCGGCTCTTTCCTCAAAGGCCAGACCACCAGGCTTCAATGGTTCGATCTCCTCGCCTCCAGCGGTCCTCTCAGCCAGCCCAACCTCGGCTGGTAACTTTCTTTCTTCGCAAGCGCTTTCAAGGGGCGTCCCGCCAACATGGGCTTTGCCCATAAACTCTCACATGGGTCGAATGAGACGTCGTGGTCGTAATCCCGCATCCTGCTTGACCGCCGAAACTCAATTCGCCAGCAGCCGCCAAACGCCCCAACTGGTTTTATGGGCAAAGCTCTCCGACATGAGTGAACTGCTTATTCAATCAACCTCGCCCGCCCCGCTCGAGTCCACTGCTTAATTCTCCGTGGTATCCTCCCTCCACACCCCAAATCGAAAATCCCACATGTCCAACCAAAACCTCATCCAAGTCGTCCTCTACCAGTGGAAACCCGGCACACCCCAATCCCGCATCGATCACCACCTCACGGAACTCCGCGCACTCATGGGTAAAGTCGACGGTCTCCTCTCCGTCACAGGCGGGCACCGCGATGCCTGCTACAACCACCCGGCAGACGCCTCACTCAACTACGATGACATCCTCATCCTCACCTGGGCTGACAAAGCCGCTTTCGCAAAATGGCCCACCCATCCCGAACACGACCGCCTCGCCCCCGGCCTCGTAGCGGACATCACCCGCCTCACGTCCTACACCTACATCGCCCACTGATCCGCCACGCCGGCAAAAATCTGTGGCTACCTCACAGACTCATCTGCGTTTTGACCTCTCCGCATTGCTCATTTTCTGCGCCCCAGCGGGGGCGATCGCACGTAGCCGGAGGTCAGCGAGTCTTCGAGCGCAGCCCTCGGACAACAATCATTTGATTGCTTCTTGTTTTTCAACACCCTCGATGAGTGCTGAAAAATTCTGCCCGATAGACCGACGAATTCACCGCCACTTAAAACCCGAGCGCCTGGGAAATTGCCAATTGCTTTTGCCCGCGCCTGACCTCTGGTATCTTCCCTCTCATGCCTCGACTCGCCCTCACACAACACCTACAGCGGTACCTCAGTTGGACCACCCGCGATCTCCCCGGCAACACTGTTGCCGCAGTCCTCGCCTCTGCCCATGAGTCCTGCCCGCTCCTGCGTGATTACATCCTCGACGAGCAAGGCCGCGTCCGAAAACATGTCACCATCTTCATCGACGGCCAACCCATTGAAGACCGCTTAACGCTCTCCGACCCCGTTCTGCCGAACCAGGAAATTTTCGTCATGCAAGCCCTATCTGGAGGTTAAACCATGTCACACACGCTCTGGGTCGCCACACGTAAAGGCCTTTTCCAGCTCGCCAGTGATGACACCGGCAAAACCTGGCGGGTCGTCAATCTCTCCTTCGCCGCCGAACCGCTCTCCATGGTTTTGCACGACAAGCGCGATGGCAGCGTCTACGCCGCGCTGAACCTCGGCCACTTTGGCGTCAAGCTCTTCCGCTCCACCGACAATGCCGCAAACTGGACGCAGATCACCACGCCCGCCTTCCCCAAGTCTGACGAAAAAGACGCCCCCTCCGTCTCCATGATCTGGTCACTGGAGCCCGCAGGCCCGCGCGCCTCCGATGGCCTCTGGGCCGGCACCATCCCCGGCGCCCTCTTTTTCTCCGGCGATCAAGGGCAATCCTGGTCGTTAAACCAACCCCTCTGGGACATTCCCTCCCGCCCCAACTGGTTCGGCGGCGGATACGACAAACCCGGCATCCACTCCATCTGCGTGGACCCCCGCGATCCCAACCACATCCTCCTGGCCGTCTCCTGCGCCGGCGTCTGGCGCTCCCGCGATAAAGGCCTCTCCTGGGCCTCCGCCACCAAAGGCATGATCGCCGGCTACATGCCCCCCGAACGCCAGGAAGAGCCTGATATCCAAGACCCTCACCGCATGGTCCAATCCCCTTCCAGCCCCGACACGCTCTGGATCCAACACCACTCGGGCATCTTCGTCTCTAAAGACTGCGCGCAAACCTGGAAAACCATCCCCGCCCTCGGGCCTTCCACCTTCGGCTTCGCCGTTGCCGTCCATCCCGCCAGGCCTGACACCGCCTGGTTCGTCCCCGCCATCAAAGACGCCTCGCGCATCCCCGCCGACGCGCGTCTGGTCGTCACTCAAACCACGGACGCCGGCGTCACCGGTCAGGCCTTCGATGTCGAACCCGGCCGCAAGTGCTACGACATCGCCTACCGCCACGCCTTGGAAATTTCCTCCGACGGCAAAGTCCTCGCTTTCGGCTCCACCACCGGCCACCTCTGGACCTCCACGGATTCCGGCCGCACCTGGCAACGCTTCGACGACTTCCTCCCCCCGATCTACGCCGTCCGTTTCGCTTGATTCCATCCACCCCCGGTTCATTCAGCGGTCATTGCGCATTCCCGCTCCCCAATCCCATCGCGTAAACCCGTGGCGAATCCTCATACACAAACCCGCACCCGGCACTCTCCATCCGCACCTTCATCACCACTTGCTTTCCCGCCAGCCCACTCACGTCCCCTTTCCATTTCACCGGCACGCAAAACCCTTGCGTCACCACCGGCTCACTCTCCTCAAATCCCTCAAGCGCATTCCCTGCTCCATCGGACAGCGACACCACCACGCGCCGCCCGGCTCCCACATGGCTCACATTCAATGTCACTTCCGCCGGCTCCGGCATCACCAACGGCTTGAGCGTAAACACCGCCGCCCGATCGCGCCTGGTCACATCCCGGTGCCCTTTGATGCACCGATACCCGTACCGGTCGCGCGGGATCGACGCCATCCCTGCCTGATAGTTGCCCCCCAGGTTCCCAAGCTGGTTCCCCGTGTAATAAAACCGGGTTTCCCCGCCGTCATCCACGATGCTCGTCTGGCACACCATCCCATGGTCCCACTCCCCCTTGCGTCCACGCGGGATAAACGCCCGAAACGGCCACACCTCATTAAACCCCAGCCCCGTGTGGCTCACCGCCAGCCCCACCTCGCTCACCTGTGCATACGTCTCGATGCCCGGCGCGCCATACAGATACCCATGCAGCGCGATCACCGTCGGCCCTTTCCGCGCGCACGCCAGCCCGATGTGAGGCTGCATCCACTTAAACCCATCCAGCGTCCCGATGGGAAACGTCGCCGGCACCCGCGTCATATGCCATGGAAAGCTCAGCACCCACCCGGGAATCCGATGCGCACTCACCAGGTCGTACGTGATCCACCCCGCCACATCCCGCCCCTGCCCTTCCATCACCGGCGTCACCATCTGGTCGGCGATCACCAATCCCCCATCCAGCGCCCGGTGCAGCTTGGGGTTCTCCATCGCCTCATCGATCAAATTGTGCTCATGCGCAGGCGGTTCAAACTTCAGCCCATCCCTGCTGCGCCCAATCCCCCACGTCACGCTGTAATCACGCCCCACCGCATGCGGAAACTTCGCCCGCACCGCCGGGTTCAATTCGCTCCCGCGCGCCTTACGCTGGTAAACCACCTTGTACGGATATTCCTTATCAACCGGATCATGTAAAAAACCCGCGGTACGCACGTCCGGCCCGGTGATCCCGAAATCCACCGCGGACTTCCCATCCGCCCCATGCTTAGGCGTAAACATCACGCCATCCGTGCTCTCCGCGTAACACGTCACGGCATCGTAATGCAGCCCATCAAACTTCTCCCCCGCGCTCTTGATCCCCCAAAGCGAATACCACGCCCGATAAACCACGCCCTCCTTCACCACCGCGCGAAGCTGCAAATCCGTCGCCGTCACCGGACCAAGCGCCCCCGGCGCTACCCCGGCCTGATCAAACCGCAGCACCGGGTTCCCCGCATGCACCGTCGCATCCTCCCGAACCAGCGAAGTCCCCTGTTCGCTCGCCACCACAAGCGGGTCCACCATCAAAATCGTCTTTTCATCCCAAATCATCTCAACCTCCTCCTGGGTACAACAACATTACAAGGCTCAACTCCGCATGCCATGCGATTCTGCGTGCCCATGCTCTCGTCCGCGTGAGCATGTCTTCTCTGGCCCCCTCGCCCTCTCGGAGCGGGTTAGGGTGAAGGTGTTCTGTTCCCCTCCGCCTCAAACCTCACCGCCATCCGCCCCTCACGCACATCCTTCATCGGCCGCAGCACCACCCGATAAACATCCACCACCCCTTCGGTCAATCTCACTCCCAGGTGCCTCTCCACCTCTGCTCTCACCAACCCGGCATCAAAAACCATCTTCACCTTCCCCCGCGTGCCTTTGAGCCACACGCACCCATCGCTCACTTCCACACGCGCCGTGGTCACCCAGGCGCTGGCAAATCCACAGGCCCCCATGCCAAACCGCCACGCATCCATCACATCCATCCGGCCCGTCGCCCCGTCAAACACCCACTTCCTCACCAGAGATTCCAGCCCCGCGCCTGCGGGATACGCCCCCGCTAACTCCATCTCCACCCGGCCTTCTCTCGCCTCGATCACCCGGCCCTTAAACTCCGCACCCCGCGCCTGCGCATGCCCGTTGATCTCCGGCACGCTGTGCCCCCGGCTCGATGCCACCAGGTACCTGCACCGCTTGGGCGAAAAATAATCCCGGTCATACGCCGGCGCACCCAGGTCGGTCAGCATCGGCTCTGCATCCAGGTGATACGTCACATGCCCCACATCGTTGTGGTTGTGGCATTGCCCGTTGTGCCCGCTGCGCACGGTCGCCACCACGTGTTTGCTTCGGGCCACACCCATCTCCAGCCCTTGGAACCAATCCCACGCCCGTACCGGCAATTCCCCCGCGTCTCCGGCCTCGGGCCACCAAAGCAGATTCTGCAGCAGCGTTCCCTCCGCGGCCATGAATCCCACATCCGGCACATGGCTGCGCGCCAGCCGCCCAACCTCATCCGCCCCCGTGCGCTGCGCCAGCACCGCCAGCGCCCCCACGCTCCACCGCGGCGTCGTCCGCGCATCTGAATACGTCAGCCACGCCTCCGGCCCCACCATCACCCGCCCCGGGTACCGCGCCGCTTCTTTCACCATCGGCATGCGGTACAGCCGATCATCCCCCAGCACCTCCGCGCACAGCACGAACGCATCCATGCCGTACACCCAGTAGCTCGGCCCCTCTTCGCACCCGCCATCAGGCGAAAACGTCTCCAGATACCCCGGCATCACGTCCATCGTCACCTGCGCCACGGCATCCGCCTCCGGGCGGCCCACCGACGCCAGCAGCGCACCCGCGCAGCACACCGGCGTCCAGTTGTTGAGCCGCCGCCCCGGCATGCGCCCCAGCCACCAATGCTCCCCAAGCAAAAACGGCCGCACCATCCGTGCATCCAGCTCCATTCGCACCCGCTGGCGCAAGCCGTCAGACAGTTGCCCCCCCAAGGCCATCAGCCCCATCGCCAGCGTCCCCGCTGTCATCGCCGCGCAGATGTCCACCACGGACTCATCGCGCACCGGCACGCGCCCCTGCGTCACGGCCGGGTGTACCCAGGTCGTCTCCCGGCAAAGCGCCTCCATCCGCGCGGCCAACCCCGCCACGCATCCATCCATCAATCCGCCCATATGCGCCGCGGTCAGATACCCGATCGCCGCGATCCGTTCATGATGCGCCCGGGCATACCCTTCGCTCACGCCCGTCTGTGCGAACTCCACATGAAACCGCTCCCCCATAGGCGCTGGCACGCCGGCACGCAGGCATTCCTCAGCCCGCCCGCGCACAAAATCCCACACCCGCTTCGGCGCGCGCTCTCTGGCGGATCGCCACGCATCCGTTGACGCCAGCCGCCCCGGAAGCCCGCTGGCACCCTTCAAACCCATCGCCATCGTTTGCAAAGTCGCCATGACGCAAAACTCCTGCCATTAAGTGTATCGTATCACTTAAAGCCAGCTTCACAAAATACACCTCCTCCTGTCCACGCCAAATCGCTCCGGGTACATTGGCTCAAACCCGCTCAATCTTTCATCTCAAGCGACCCAGCAAAATGAAACACCTCTTTGAAAAAATCCTCGCCCACGTCAACGCCGCCTGGCTCGTCAGCGAAACCGACCGGCTCACCCATCTTGAGCTTGGCCAAACCTTTAACGACTACCACCGCGCCGCCGCCCACGCCTTTGATCTGCTGCAACAAGCCGGCCTGGAGCAATGCGAAACCATCATGCTCCCCGCCGACGGCAAAACCATCTATCAGGACAAGCGCATGCCCATGGCATGGAACGCTTCCGTCGGCCGCCTCACCATCAAAAAGCCCTCCATCGGCGGCGATCCCGTCGTCGCAGACTACGCCCGCCACCCCTTTCACCTGGTCAAAGGCTCCACCGCCACCCCGCCCACCGGCTTAGACGCCCGCATCATCACTGAAAACCAGCTCTTTTCCGGCCAGGAAGCCGCCGGTCGCATGGTCATGCTGAACCCCTTCACTCCAGCCCGCGCCAAGGTCTTAAGCGCCATGCTGGACCTTGGCGCCATCGGCTTCATCACCGACAACGTCACCGGCCGCTACGACACCCCAAACGGCATTGCCTGGGTCAACGCCTGCACCGAAGGCAATCAATGGCACATCCAAGCGGATGACCGGCCCTTCATCGGCTTCAGCGTCAGCCCCATCGTGGGTGAACGCATCCGCACCGCGGCCACCGCAGGCGAAGTCATGGCCCTTGTCGAGTGTGACGGCGTACGCAGCCAAGGCACCCTGCCCGTCGTCACCGGCGTTCTCCCTGGCAAAAGCAAGCGTGAACTCTGGATGTTCGCCCACCTTTATGAACCTCTGATCGACGACAACAACTCCGGCGTCATTTCCTCCATCGAAATTGCCCGAATCCTCAAAAAACTCACCGAATCCGGCCAGCTTCCCCCGCTTGAATTTTCACTCCGGCTCGTCTTCGCCATGGAGTTCTACGGCTTCGCAGGCTACGCCGAGCACGCAGGCGGCGCGCTCCACGAAAAAACCATCGGCGCAATCAACAACGACGCCCAGCCCATCACCAGCGCCGATAACTTCGTCGTCTACATGGCCCCGCCCAGCACGCCATTTTTCGGCAACAGCCTCATGGAGAAGCTCACCGACCAGTACATGGGCGAGCGCACACCGCAGCTCACCAAGGTCATCGAAGAAGGCTTTTATGCCGACGATGCATTCCTAAGCGAGCCCAGCACCGGGCTCCCCACCGTCTGGCCCATCGCCAGCGTCAAGCTCCACCACAACTCAGAGCAGCGGGTCCACACGCTCAACCCCCTCGCTTTCGCGCGTTCCACGGCCTTTGCCGGCGCCTGGGCTGCTGGCGTGCTCACCTTAAACGCCCAATCCCTCCCCGGTGCCGTCGCCGAAGCCTCCGCCCAGGCCAGCCGCCACCTTGCGCTTGAAGCCCAAAACATCATCGCCGCCTACACCACCGGCAACATGCGCATCGCCACCGATCTGCCCAACGAAGTGCGCCAACGCATGGCGCACCGGCTCAAGACCGACACCGGCCGAATCCAGGACTTCCGCAAAATCGCCGACATCCCGCTCATCGCCCAGGAAGTCGCCCGGCTCACCCAGGAAGCCGCTGCAATCATCACCAACCTGGACCGCCAACTCGCCGCCATCACCCCGCCGACCGCCACCGTCCCTAACGACAAATGGTTCAAATTCGCCGCCAGCATCACCCCCAGCCGTGCCCGCCGCGGCATGCCCTATGACCTTGCCCACGTCCCCAAGGAAGACCGCATCCCCCTGCCGGAAAACATGATCTACGGCCATTTTGCCCGGGTTTTGGCCAACATGGACGGCGAAAAAAACCTCCAAACCCTCCTGCGCGAATGCGAATGGGAATCCGGCCAGCCGCGAAACCCCAGCCAGGTCCGCAAATACATAAACGCCGTCTCCTACCTCACCGACCACGGCTACTTCACCGCTAAATTCAACCAGCAGCACGACAAAGCCCAGGTCACCCAGGCCATCCACGCCGCAGGCATCCGCCCCGGCGATCTGGTCATGGTGCACTCCTCGCTCTCTTCCTTCGGTCGCGTCCCAGGCGGGCCAGACACCGTCATCGACGCCATCCTCGACGCCGTCGGCCCCACCGGCACCGTCCTCTTCCCCACCTTCACCCGTCCCTACATCTACTTCGACGGCGAAGTCGCCAAAGGCCAGGCTTACCGGCCTTACGACCCCGACGATCACACCCAGATCTGGACCGGCAGCATCCCCAAAGCCTTCGTTAAGCGCGCCGGGGTCATCCGCTCCGCCCACCCGTCCCACTCCGTCGCCGGTGTCGGCCCGCTGGCCGCCAAGTGCCTCACGGAACATCTGGAATCTGATCCCCCCACCAACCGCCGCAGCCCATTCGGCAAGCTTCTGGACCACAACGGCAAAATCCTCTACCTCGGCTGCGGCCTGGCCCCCTCCACCTTCCTTCACCTGATCGAAGACGAGCTCAACCTCAGCTACCTCGGAAATGCCCTCTGCGCCGTCAAAGGTGCCAAAGGCCAAACCCGCACCGTGCTCATCCCCAAGCACCTTCCCGGCCACCGCGACTTCTACGTCAACGATGCCTCAAACTGCAAATTCTTCAAGCAGGCCATCGCCGCGGGCCTTCCTATCAGGGAAGTCTCTTTCGGCATGAGCCAGGTTCAGATGATCGACGCCAACGAGTTCTATGAAGTGGGCATGAAAGTCACTCGCCGGGATCCAAACATCTTCCTCTGCGACAACCCCAAATGCCTCTTTTGTGCAAAATTTTCGCTCTCCGGCCTTCCCCGCTGACGCCAACCCCACGGCAACGCACTAGAATGGAGCTTCAGTAATCGATGGCCCTCTTGCGGGCCACCTGACCCCGTCGTCCATTACTTGGAGCCTAGAGAGCTTTGAAAGTCTCAGATTACATCGTCTCTTATCTCAAAGCCCAAGACATCAATTGCGCTTTTGAAGTCATCGGCGGCATGATCGCCCACCTCATCGATTCCTTCGATCAAAACGGGCAGGTTCCCCTTCTGAGCGTCCATCACGAGCAGGCCGCCTCCTTCGCTGCCGACGCCTACGGGCGCATCACCGGCCGCCCCGGTCTGGCCATGGCCACCAGCGGCCCCGGCGCCATCAACCTCCTCACCGGTCTGGGCGGCGCTTACTTCGACTCCTCCCCCACGCTCTTCATCACCGGCCAGGTCAACCGTGCCGAGCTCAAAGGCGATAAACCCATCCGCCAGCTCGGCTTTCAGGAAGCCGACATCGTCGCCATGGCCAGGCCCATCGCCAAAGCCGCCTGGCGCATCAACTCCCCGGATGAAGTCGAACCGCTTCTCAAGAAAGCCATCCTCACCGCCATCTCCGGCCGGCCCGGCCCCGTGCTCCTGGACATCCCCATGGACATCCAGCGCGCCAACATCAACCCCACCGTGCCCTACGAACGTCTGGAGCCCGACCCCAGCGCCTGCCCCTCGCCCGATGCCGGCCAGGTCGCGAACCTGCTCATCCAGCTTCAGAAAGCCAAGCGCCCGCTCATCATCGCAGGCGGCGGCATCCACTCCGCCCGCGCCCTCGAAGGCTTCCGCAAGTTCACCGCCCAGGTCAAAGTCCCCGTCGTCAATTCCCTCATGGGCGTCGACGTCCTCCCCTACGCCGATCCCCTGCGCGTGGGCATGCTCGGCAGCTACGGCAACCGCTGGGCCAACCTTCTCATCGGCCAGGCAGACTTCCTGCTCGTCCTGGGCAGCCGCCTGGACATCCGTCAGACCGGCGCAGACACCACCGGCTTTAAAGCCGACCGGACCGTCTTCCACGTCGACTGCGAAGCGGGCGAAACCAACAACCGCGTCACCGGCTGCCAGGTCATCCTCAGCCACCTCCAGCCCTTCTTTGAGCAAGCCGCCCAGCAGGCCGCCAAGCTCGGTTTCACGCATAACAAACCGTGGATGGACACCGTCGCCCAGGTCCGCAGCCAATGGCCCGACACCTCTGAAATCATCGATAACAAGGGCATCAACCCCAACCAGTTCATGCACGATCTCAGTGCCGCATCCGCCCCCTCCAGCGCGTTCATCGTCGATGTCGGCCAGCACCA
>CAZIWA010000141.1:0-13747 GCA_964542875.1 uncultured Phycisphaeraceae bacterium | reverse complement strand
GTGGTCGGGTACGATGCCTGACCAATGCTGACCCAAACCTCGCCGACTGAACTGTATTTCATTCAAGCTCCCCTTCAACTGACTGGCCCGACGGAAAAGCCTGCCAATGAGTCCAAGCGTCTGACGCGGCTGAAGAATGCGCTGTTGACGCTTTCGTTTCCGCTGACGCTGGAGACGGGGGCGGTTGGGGGGCATCAGATTCAGTTCACGGCGACGCCGAAGTGTTTTTTGCCGTTTGCGCGGTTGGCGCATCAGTTGGCGGTGGAGAACACGGCTTTTATTACGACGATCTCCATCACCGAGCGGGCTGTGGGTTTAGAGGGGCTTGGCGATGACGATTGGGTTTACTTTAATGACCCGCTGCCGGCTCAGCTTGGGCATGAGGGTGGGCAGGTGCATGCGATTCGGATTCCGGCGGGGACGCACTTTATTTCGCATGGCACGGGGGTGAGCGAGCAGGCGGCTGCATGGCTGAAAGCGAACGTCGGCGGGGGGTATGAAACCCGCCCGCTGGTGAATGCGTCGCCGGTTGCGGGGCCGGAGTGGTCGATGCTGATGCCGAGCGCTTTTGTCGGCGCGGGGCTTGATCATCCGTGGCGGCCGACACGCGATGCGGCGGGGCAGAAGACGCCGGGATTGCCAGGCGTGACCCTTGGCGTAGAGCCGGCCTCCAGCGGCGGGCTGCGTTACCCGGTCGACAAGAAAAAGCTTCATGAGGATGCCAATGCACGGGCCGGCGTGGTGCTCACGGACCCGGCGCTGACCGCATTGGCGCAGGCGACGGTGAATCGGACGCTTTCGATCTTGGGGCCGTACACCCTTTTACGCGGGCAGATTCCGGCCAACACGGAGATTGCGTGGTTTGTGGTCAAGGGGAAGACGGTGGCGGCGACCAAGGCAAGAGTGGCCAACGCGCTGATCGGGGCGGGGCTGGCGACGCCGGAGTTGTTTACGGCGTTCAGGGTTGTGGATGCGCCGCCAGAGGGCGCAAGCGCGATCAGTGGGGTGCCTGAAATTCCGCATGGATCGGGCAAGACGGCGGCATCGGTGGCGACGGAGAAAATCAAGGATCCGACGTTTGAGCACGTGGTGCAGGTGCTGGCGGATTTCGTGTCGGTTTACCGCAAGCCCGAGCGCAGGCCTGATTGGCGGGCGCTGTATCGGCGGTATCCGGCGATGCAGGCGGCGACGCTGCCGGAACTTTGGGTAAAGGTAGCAGCGCTACCCGGGGCCGACGGGCTGCTGGCCAAGCTTTCGCAAAACACCAAGCGGTTTAAAGGGCACATCGAAAACCCGGAGCGTTTGCCGGCGCATTCAAGGCTGATTGAAGTGGCGACGGATGGGGCGGGGGACACGTTTATCCTGATCGCCCCGGTTGCGCTGGAGGGTGTGGAGACGCCCGCGGCGTGGGTGGATTGCCCGGTGGCGTGGCATGATCATGGGCGCAATGAGATCGTGTGCGTGTGGCCATCAATTGCGCATTTTGCACTGGACCGACTGGCGCAGCAGCGGGCGGTGATGGGGGAGTAGGAAAGGCACAAGGTAAAAGGTAAAAGGGATAAGTGAAGAGGGGCCAGAGTGGAGAGGGGGGAAGAAGCGATGTTATTTCGCATGACGAAGCATTTGTCCTATGATTTAATGTTGTCCCCTGAACCCAGGCTCCATGTGATGCGCTTGAGGTTGAGCATTTCCGGCTGAGCCAGATGAAGAGTCGATCGTCGCTGGCGCTTCCGGCTAACACCTAATCGAGGCTAATCATGAGCGCGTTGAAATCCCTGATCTCGTCGGGCACGAAACTCTGGCTTGATTCCATCGACCCCGACCTTGTGGCCAAGAACCGGGCGCTGGGCGCGACGGGCGCGACGTCCAACCCGATCATCGTTTCAGACCTGATCAAGACGGGCCGGTTTGATTCACGGATCACGCAGTTGGCCGCCAAGGGGCTGAGCGATTCGGACATCGCATGGACGATGACCGACGGCCTGGTGAAGGAAGCGCAGGCGGTGTTCCACCCGGTGTGGAAAGAGACCCAGGGCAACGACGGGTATGTGTCTTTTGAGCTGGACCCGCTGCTGGAAGACAAGGATGCGCCGGCGCACGCCGACCGGGTGGCGAAGTACATCGAGCTGGGCAAGAAGTGGGCGCAGGGGCATGAGAACCGGATGATCAAGGTGCCGGCGACGCCGGCGGGGCTGGACGCGCTGGAAGAACTGGCGGCGCATGGCGTGACGCTGAACGTGACGCTGATTTTTTCCCCGCGGCAGTATGAAGCGGCGCGCGATGCGGTGTGGAAGGGCGCGCAGCGGCGCAAGAGCCTGGATGGGTTCAAGAGCGTGTACTCCATCTTTGTCTCGCGCGTGGACGTGTATACCGAGAAGCATGTGCCGAACCTGAGCGCGGCGGCGCAGGGCATGGTGGGCATCGTGAACGCCAAGCAGATCTGGGCGGCCAACCGTGCTTTCTGGGCGCCTAAGAACCTGAAGCTGAAGCAGGAAATGATTTTCGCCTCGACGGGGACCAAGAAGCCGACGGACTCGCCGGACAAGTATGTGGCGAGCTTTGCGGGGTCTGACATTCAGACGAATCCGCCTGCGACCAATGACCTGGTGGAAGGGCTCGGCAGGAGCTACACGCGGCAGGTGGATGTGCTGCCGCCGGTGCCGGTGGTGGAGGAGATCGCGCGGCTGGTGGACATCAAGAAGCTGGAAGAGACGCTGATGAGTGAAGGGTTGGCGAAGTTTGCCGATCCGCAGAAGGCGTTGATCAAGCTGATCGGCGAGAAGCGCAAATAATCGAGGATTCGGGGAGGATCAATGCCGCCGCGGGCTGATGGGTCCGCGGCGGTTTTTGTTGGGGTTACCATGTGGCGGCGGCGATTGTGCGTTTATGTTTTTCGGGTGTATTCCCATGACGTTGAATCCGGTGGAACTGGTGTGCGCGCGATGTGATTATCCGCTTCGTGGCGTGGGGGCGGATGGGGTGTGCCCGGAGTGCGGGCTGGGGGTGGTGGTGACGGTGGTGGCGAGCCGTGGGCAGCGCAGGTGGAGCATGCTGCATGCGGTGATGTTTATCGTGCTGGCGTTATGCGCGATGGTGCGGAACGGATTTTTGCTGGCGATTGCTTTTTCGGATGAGTTTGTCGCCGAGTATGGGAACGGGATGAGCACTGCGCAGGTGCTGATTCATTTTTTTCTGCTGCTGGCGATGTTTGAAACAGGCCCGCATAAGTCCAAGTTCTGGCAGTGGCTGGGGGTGGTGGCGTGGGTGATGATGAGCCTGCTGGGGACGATGCTCCTGGTGATGAACTCGGTCCGGGGGGTTTCTTTTGTTCTCTTTATTTCGTTGTGCGCGGGGTATGGGCTGGTGAGCGCGGGGCTTTGGTTCGGCGGGCTTGTCGGGCTCCGGCGAACGCTTTTACGGGTCCATTTTTCCTGGGCGGCGCGGCTGCTTGCGGTGGCGGCGATGATGTCGCTGGCGTGGCCGCTGGTGGTGGGCGGGACGATTGCGACCCTGCTGGGCCTGGGGTGGTTTGTGCGGGCGGATAATCCAGGCCGGTTTTTAGCGTTTGGGCTGGTGGGCTATGACGTGATTACGTGTTGTTTCATCGCGGCCGGCGCGTGTGCGGGTGTGTGGGGGGTGTGGAGAGAGGGAGAGAAATTATGAATTACGAGTTGTGAATTAAGGAGGCCGGTTTTGGGGGGGTTAGCCGCAGGCGGTGCCGGCTTTGAAGGTGCACATGGTTTTGCCGGTTTCCCAGACGCTGACTTCCTCGAGCTCGGCGCCCAGGGCGCGGACGGGGACTTCCAGCATGTCGAAGACGACTTTGACGATGTGCTCGACGGAGGAGTTCAAGTTGGCGAACTGGGGGACGTCGAGGTTGAGGTTTTTGTGGTCGAGCTTCTGGACGACTTCATCATCGACGAGCTTGTCCAAGTCTTCGGGCATGAGGACGCGGCCGGTTTCTTCGATGGGGACGCGGACGGCGACTTCAATCCTGTAGTTGTGGCCGTGACCGTTTTCGTTGTTGCACTTGCCGAAGATCTCTTTGTTGCGTTCTTCGGAGTAGGTGGGCACATGGAGGCGGTGGGCGGCGGAGAACTCATACTGCTGGCGCATGACGACGTAACCCATGTCCTGTTTCCTGATTTGGAGCGCGTAAGTAGGGGAGAGTTTCAGCGTGAGGCTCGTCACGCTGGAGCCCAGGGCGGGGTCGATGGCGAGGAGCATTTCCTGCATCACAAGGCCCAGGCGGGTGGCTTTGCCGGTTGGGTCCTGAAAGGCGGCGAGGATGACGGGCAAGGCGTGCTTGCGGGCTTCGACATCGATGTGCTTGATGTTGATGAAGTAGCCGGTCAAAGGGTCGGGCTCGCCCTCGCAGAGGACATCTAACTCGTAGTACGCGCCCAGGCCGCGCATGGCGGGCCAGGCAGCGAAGGTGTTGGTCCTGGCGGACTGGGTGTCAGGCACCCGGCCCCAGTCGACAGGGTGGTTGATGCACATTCGTACGGTTCGGCGGAGCTGAATCATGTGAGCCAGATTATAGGAGGGCTGGGGCTTTGTGTGCCTGGAAAAGTCGAGCGGCTGTGTGCCCGGGGTATCTGGTTGCCGGGTTGACCATCAGCGCGGAAAAGACATGCTCACGCGGAGGAGAGCATGGCCCGCAGAGAAAAATCCTTGGAAAAGAGCCGACGGAACGCCAGCATTGGAGTTCCAAATAAGCCGCTCCGGCCGGAGGTGCGGCTCAAAAGCGCGGGTGGGCCGGGGGATTTAGGGGCGCAGGGGGGATATATTGTTAGGTCGGTCGCGGGTTTCCCAACGGGAAGGTTTTAGACATGGGTTTGGGTTTAGCTGAAAGCGCGTCGAGCACGCAGAGCCAGACGCTGGCGCGCGAAGTGAATATTGAAGACGTGGTGGCGGGCACACGCAGGTTGACGCCTCCGGAGGCGCTGAGGCTGTTTCATGAAGCGCCGCTGGCGGACCTGGGGCGGTGGGCGAGCGCGATGGCGGACCGGATCCATGGGCCGGCGAGCATGCCCGGCGGGGCGGCGCGGACGTATGTGATCGACCGGAACATCAACTACACGAATGTCTGTTCGGCCCGGTGCACGTTTTGCGCGTTTCGGCGGGACCTGGGCGAAGAGAGCGCGTACACGCTGACGACGGCGCAACTGCACCAGAAGATCCAGGAGCTGGTGGATATCGGGGGGACGCAGGTGCTGCTGCAGGGGGGGATGCATCCGGAGCTGCCGATCGAGTTTTATGAAGAGATGCTCAGGGGGATCAAGCAGAGGTTTCCGGGTGTGCATGTGCATGGGTTTTCGCCGCCTGAGGTGGTGGAATTCGTGGCGGTGCTGAAGCTGGATGGGTTTCCGACGACGGAGCCGGGGGAGAGCCACACGCTGCCGGAAGAGGTATGGCAGGCGAAGCTGGAAGCGGTGATGCGTAGGCTGATGGCGGCGGGGCTGGACTCGCTGCCGGGCGGGGGCGGGGAGATATTCGCGCCCGCAGTACGGCGGCGGATCGGGCTGGGCAAGGCGACCGGGCAGCAGTGGATCGATGTGATGTCGATGGCGCACAAGCTGGGGATGTTCACGTCGGGCACGATGATGTTCGGGCATATCGAAGGCGTGTTTGACCGGATCGACCACATGCTGAGGCTGCGCGATGCGCAGGACAAGGCGATCAGGCAGAACTGGCCGGGCCGGTACCTGAGCTTCATCTCCTGGCCGTTTCAGCGGGAAAATACGCCGCTGGGAAGGCTTAAGGAATGGGAGTCGGAGTCCGGCGAGCCGTACCCGGGGGATGAGCTTGCCCTGGGCTGGCCGGCGCCGGACGCGGGGAAGAAATTGCGGATGTCCAGCGCGACGGACTACCTGCGGACGCAGGCGATATCGCGGTTATTTCTGGACAACTTCCATTCCATCGGGGCTTCGTGGGTGACGATGGGGCCCAAGATCGGGCAGATCGGGCTGTTCTTTGGCGCCAACGACATGGGTAGCGTGATGATGGAAGAAAACGTGGTGTCCAGCGCGGGCACGACGTACTGCCTGAATGAAGCGGTGCTGTGCAGGCTGATCCGCGATGCGGGCTTTGTGCCGGCGCAGCGGGACAACAAGTACCGGATCATGAAGCGGCACGAAGGGCCGGACTCACCCGATCTGAAGGTGAAGGATTGGTCAGAGCATCGGGTGAAGAAGCTGCACGCGGAAAAGCCCAAGGAAAAGAAGGCCGAACAGACGGGCGTGAAGCTGAGCATTTCCAAGAATGACGGAAAGTAAAGGGCAAGGACCGGCATGCGAATCCGGGATCAAGCCTTGTGCCTCAGGTGCACCGACTGGTCAGAGACCAGCCAACTGGTGACGCTTTTATGCAAAGAGCGCGGGGTGGTGCGCGGGCTGGCCAAAGGGTCCAAGCGGCTGAGCCCCAGCAGCATCGCGAAGTTTTCCGGCGGGTATGAGCTTTTAACCGGGGGCGAGATGCTGGCGAGCATCAAGACCGGCGAAGGGCTGGCGACGCTGACCGAGTGGAACCTGCAGCAGACGTATCGGCATTTTCGGACGGATTTGGAAGCGCAGAAGCTGGGGCTGTACGCCGGAGACATGACGCAGGCGCTGCTTGCGGAGCACGACCCGCACCCGGAGGTGTTTGACGCGCTGGTGGCGTTTTTTGAAGGGCTGCGGGTGCCGGCGAAGTCGGAAGATGCCGATGAGGTGCCCGGTGAAGAGAGCCGACGCCAGCGCATGTGGGCGCTGCTGGAGTATCAAGCCTTGCTGCTGAATCAGGCGGGATATCGGCCGGTGCTGGCGCAGGATGCCCGGACGGGTCAGCCGCTGTCGGAAACGGGGCCGGTGTCGTTTGACCCTGAAGCCGGCGGGATGGTTTCCGGCACAGGCGCCAATGAAACCACGGGCCTGAGCGCGCGCGGACCGTGGCGCATGCGCCGGGAGACGCTGGGCGTGCTTAAGCGCGTGTTTGGCGAGCTGGAGACGACGTCCGGCCCGCTGCCGGGGTACGAGGTGACGGTGCGGGCCAACCGGCTATTGTGCGTGTATGTCAGGGCGATTTTGGATCGGGAGCTGGCGACGATGGAGATTGTTTTGGGAGAAGCCCGGTAATGCCGGCTGAGTGGATGCGCCGGCTTTGTCCATAAAACGCGAAAAACAGAATGTGGGTGCCGCTTGGTGGTTGGTTGCGAATCGATTTTCGACCGTCAAAACGGATATCGAATTATGACGAAGACGTCTAATCCGACCTACTCAAGAGTTTATGGGGAAAGCTGGATGCGCTTGAGCCGGCGACGGATGAAGAGGAGCGCCGGAAAGGTGAGGATCGAGAGTGCGGCGAGGGTGAGGATGTTGAGCTGAATTTGCTTTGGGTTGAGGCTGGTGTTGGCGGAAAGGTTCGGGTAGCTGTGGACAACGGGCAGGTTCGGCTCAGGAGGCGCGGCGAGCAAGGCGGTAACGCCTGGGGCCAGAAAGTTGGTCAGCAGGGTGTTGAGCGCATCGGCCTGGCCGGGGTCGAGCGTGGTTGCCCATTGTTTATCGATGAATTGCTGAAGGAGTTGCGCGGAGATGGGGCTGTGGTAGTTGACGGGCTTTCCGGCGGCGAGCTTGTCCATTTCGTCCTGGCTTTTGCTGTCGAGTGTCCAGGGGGCGCTAAATTCTCCGGGCGTTCCGCCAAGCGCGAGGGTTAGATCGGGTTCTATCCGAAATATTTTGGATGGGGGTTTTGAGCGCATGGTCTGGAGCCAGGAGGGCCATGCGTTTTGTGGGGTGTAGGGGTCGACGCGGCTCCAGATGGCGTGATTGAAGAGGGAGAGGGCGAGTTCATTGTGCCGCCAGCGGCGGTGGATGGTGACGTTAAGTGGGCCGTTGCTGGTGTTCAGATCGAATTCGTACACGTAGCTGAATTCGCCGGTGAGGTAGGCGGGTTTGATGATGAAGAAGCCCGAGGCGACCAGGAGGATGGCGGAGATAAGCCAGAGGTAGAGCGGGTGGGTGAGGCCGGGGAGGCGGTGGGTGAGGCGGCGCCAGGAGGGGCGGAGGGAGTGATCGAAGGGGGTGAGGATGCGGCCACATTCGGGACAGGTGCGCTGGGCAGGGGCCAGGCCGTCGAGCGGGTAGCGGCATTTGGCGCATTGGTTTTGGATGAGCTTGTAGGACCAGAGGGTGCGCAGGGCGACGGCGAATTGGGTGATGACACCGATGAGGAATGCGATGGTGAGGAGAATGAACAGGATGGGAGAGCCGGAAAAGGATTGCATGTGGGTTAAGTTTTTAACATATTTTTTGGTGGGGGGAGGAAACATCCATTCGAGGCATTTTCGTATTCGATGGCGGCCCCTTTCCCAGTTGTCGTGCTAATGCGTTTTTTTGTTGACGCGTGCAAGACACACCGTAGCCGGGGACGTCTACAGTGTGGTACCCGGAGGGGTTGGCGTTGATGTTGGTGGTGGGGTTTTTTGGTGAGTTGAGCGGGAGGTCGGGCTTTGCCCGAATACCCTCGCTTGCGCGTCGGGCTAACGTGTTTTTGTGTGGAGGGGTGAGGTGTTTTTATTGGCGCGTGCCCCGGACACAGCACTGCTTCGGGCCGTGCTGTGCCACCCCGGGTGGGTTGTTACCTAAAACTCGGCGGGGGGAGCGGAGCGGTATTTTTGGTTGCCGGCACCGGTGAGGAGGCCAAGATCAAGTAGGACGCCCAGGACGACGATGGCGAGGTAGAAGCCGGTGATGTGTTTATTGGAGGCCGCCATGGCCCAGACGTAGGCGAGGGTGGTGATGGGCATGAAGACAAAGCCCAGGCATGGCCAGAGCCAACTGGTGAAGGCGAAGGTGATGTGCTTGGAGTGGACCAGCATCACAAAGAGGAGTGCGAGGCGGGGGAGGACCATCATCAGGCAGCCGGCTAAACATCTCATGTGCGTAGTGTAAATGATTGGGGTGATGAGGGCACGAAGATTCAAATGTGAAAGGGCCGCCGTGGGGAAGTGATGCGGGGCTATAATCGGATTGCCAACATGCCCCGGGCGTAACCGGGGACCAAGCAGGAGTGCTGACCATGCCGACACCTGAAGTCTCCGATACGACGACCGACGGGATCCGGGTTGGCGCCACGGGTTTTTTCATACCCGAGGAGTCCAACCCTGACGACAAGACGTTTGTCTTTGGTTATCAGGTCGTGATCAAGAACGAGGGGGAGGTGCCCGCAACGCTGCTTGCGCGGCACTGGGTGATCATTGACGGCAACGGGCACCGTGAAGAGGTGCGCGGGGAAGGCGTGGTGGGGCAGAAGCCGAGGCTGGAGCCGGGGCAGCGGTTTAAGTACACGAGCTTTTGCCCGCTGAGCACGCCATGGGGGACCATGGAGGGGAGCTACCAGATGAAGCGTGACGACGGGAAGGTGTTTGAGGCGCAGATCAAGCGCTTTTACCTGCACCTGCCGGTGAGCGTGCCCGCGGGTGAGCCCAAGGCTTGAGCCTGGGTTGAGACGGGGCTTTTTTGGACACCGACTTTTTTGGAGAGTGATTGATGCCTTCTTTCGATATCGTCAGCCGGATCGACTACGCGGAACTTGAGAACACGCTGAACAACACGCGCAAAGAGATCATGACGCGGTATGACTTTCAGAACCTCAAGACCGAGATCACGCTGGATAAGAAGGAAAAGACGCTCAACATCCTTGCAGCGGACAGCATGAAGATGGAAGCGGTGAAGGACATGATTTTGAGGAACGCCGCCAAGCGGAAGGTGGACCTGCGGGTGTTTGATTTCCAGGAGCCCGAGCCCACGACGGGCATGGCGCTCAAGCGTGTGGTGAAGCTGAAAGAAGGCATCGAGAAAGACACGGCCAAGAAGATCGTGGCGCTGATCAAGGAAGCGAAGATCAAGGTGCAGCCTTCGATCCAGGGTGAAGAAGTGCGCGTGACAGGCAAGCAGCGCGATGACCTGCAGGGCGCGATGGCGCTGGTGCGCGGAGCGGATGTCGGGGTGGCGGTGCAGTTCGTGAATTTCAAAGACTGAGAGGAAGAATTTATAAATTGTAATTTGCGATTTATAAGTTGAAGAAGTGGGGAAGGCGGGCGTGGGGTTGAGAGGTTTGAACCTGCGGGGGCGGGCGGCGTATCAATGGGGTGGAAGCGACAAAACGGATAACTCGGGGAAGAGTGCTTAAGGTTTTAGGCGTTGTCGCGGCTGCGTTGGTGGTTTATGTGCTTTGGGTTGCAAGGCTGGTAACGACGACTCAATCGTTGGATATTTATTCCGGGCGGGAACGGGTGGTGACCACGTGGGTTTTGCTGGACGTTGAGGAGAAGCTGGTTGATACGGATTTTTATTTGCGCGCCAAGCGGATGGGGCTGGTGACGCGTGAGCCGGAGTGGCATGTTTTTTTGATCAAAACATGGCCGGATGATCGGACAGGGAGGGTGTATGGGGTAAGTTCGGCGATCACAGAGCTGCGGTATTTGGAGTTGGCGTTTAAAGAGAGTCAGGTGTCGGAGAATTTCAAGGATGCGATGGTGCGGGAGGTGTTTCCTTATTTGTCGCGGTTTGAAAGTTTCACGGTGGAGTACGACAAGGAGATGAAGCCGGTGGGGGTGAATGGGAAAAGGGTGGAGGTAGAGTGAGGGGTTTTAGGAATGTCAGATGTGAGATGGAAGATGTGGGATGTGGCAGAGGGAAGTTGTCGCTGGCGCCTGCGGCAAACGTGTTTTTTGTGGGAGTGGGGTTGGTGGTTTATTGTTGGCGTGGGGCCCGGACACAGCACTGCTTCTGGCCGTGCTGTGCCACCCGGGGGGTTGGTTTGAAGTTGGTGGAATAAAAGTGGGTGGGGCGCGTTATTGTGGGTGTTGATGAGATGCGACATTGTGATGGGAGCGAGAGATGCGGTTTGTTTTAGCGATGGTGGTTCTGGCGCTGATGGCTGGGTGCGTGCATGGCGTGAGTGATTATGAAGCCGCGGACATGGCGTTTTTCGGTGATGTGAGCCAACTGCCGGAAGGAGCCAAGCCGGCGGTGAGGAAGACCGGGGCAGTGACCGGGACACAGGAAGAACAGTCGCAGGGGTTGAAGGATTTTTTGGCCGCGCATGAAGGGCCGGAGAAGCAGGTGGTGCTCGCCGTGGCGCGGGTGCAGGGGCCGGATTTTGATGTGCCGGGGACGCAGGCGTGGGGACGGGGGAACTATCGGGTGATCACGGGCAAAGGCGCGGAGCGGCCTGGCGATATCGAAAAACTGGGAAAGCTGCCGGGCGTGAAACGCGCGGTGCAGGTGACGGAACTGAACCTGCCGGTGACGCTGGTGAATGACGGCGAACTGCGGTTGGCCGGGCGCGAACTGGGGGCGGACCTGCTTTTGGTCTACACCATTGACACGAAGGTGACGGCCAATACGGATAAGGCACCCGACGCCGCTAAGAGCAGTGCGAAGTCCGTTGCGCGCGGGGTGGTGCTGGACACGAAAACGGGCAAGGTGCTTTCAAGCCCGTCGCGCGAGGTGAAGCTGGCGTCGGCGCCGTTTTTGCCGGTGACGCCGGATGTGGATATCGGGCTTATCGAACACTCCCAACGCCTGGCGTTTGCCGGGATGGTGGAGGCGGCGGAACGGTCGTTTGCGGGGAGGTAGGGATAAGAGGTCGGCCCGAGTCCAGAGTCAAAATATAAGAGGTCCGGAGTTTCCACTCCGGACCTCTTTGACTTTTCTTTTAAGACACGGGATGCAGGACGACGGACTTTACTTGGGGCTGTAGAGCATGACGCGGCCTAAGAAGCCTTCGGCGGCCTGGGTTTTGCCGGTGCCGGTGGAGACCCAGAAGCCCAGGGTGTTTTTGCCGGGCTTGACGAGGCTGGTGATGTCCAGCTCGATGGGGGAGGGGCTGATGTAGGCTTCCATGTAGGGGCGGTGGCCGGCGTACTGGCCGTTGACCCAGGCCCAGGCTTCACAGGCGACGATGGGGGAGAAGAGCTTGATGGGCTTGCCGACGGCTTCCTTGGGGACGTCGACTTCAAAGACGTACCACATCTTGCCGGTCCAGGGGACGCCGGTGGAGCTCAGGCAGCCGGGGACCTGGGTGTAGAAGGGGACGGTGGAGTCCAGGTCACGCCAGGATGAGCGGTCGAAGGAGGGGTCGTGCCAGCGGAGGTCTTTGCCGATGGCGGCTTCGTCAAGGGTGAAGCGGGCGGTTTTAGGGGCCATGGCGACGAGGGTGCCGGTTTTGCCGTTGAGGTTGTCGGCGACTTTTTGGAAGTAGTCCCGGCGCTGCATGCAGCCCCAGTAGAAGTCGCCGGCGAAGTAGTTTGGCGCGGAGGTGGGACGGATGGTGAGGAAGGGGGAGATCTTGCTGAGCTCTTCGCGGGTGTCGGCCATCAGGTTGAGTTCCTTGACGGCGCCTGCGTAGTTGCCGGCGTATTCGGCGTCCTTGTAGGCCATGTAGTGCTTGAGGTGTTCAAGGGTGAGCCGGTCGATCTTCACGCGGGTGGCGAAGGGTTCTTTGCCCGCGAGCTTTTCGGCGGCGGTGACGTCTTTTTCGAGCTGAACGAGAAGGGCGGGGGAGTAGACGTAAGGGAGAATCCGGTCTTCGTGCCCGAGCATGGGGCTTTCAAGGAGCGCGTCTTCAATGTGCGTCCAGAAGGCCTGCGAGGGGGCGGCGGCAGGGCCGTACCAGTTTTTGTAGTAGTCCTGGAGGAGGGGCTGGAGAGGCTGATCGGGGTTCCAGAAGAACTTGGTGCGGCAGTAACGGGTGACGATGCCTTCTTCGAAGTAGGGCTGGCGGGCTTCGTTAAAGAAGCCGTCGACGCCCCACTCCTTCATGAGCTTGTAGTTTTCGTACTGCTTGCGCACCTGGGGCACCGGGGTGAGCGCGGTGACGAGCATGGAGAGGTGGTATTCGTAAAGGAAGACGGTCTGGGAGAGGGAAGACCACTTTTTCATCTGCGCGCCGACAACCTGGCCGTGCCAGCTTCTGGGGCTGTTCATGGGCTTGGTGGTGTCGGCCCAGATGTAGGCGTACATGACGCCGAGGTTGTCATTGAGCTTGATGCCTTCGGGCGGGTTGGCGCGGTTGGCGTAGCCGTTGGTGGTGATGAGGAAGTCGGGGTAGGTTTTCCTGACTTCCGCGGAGACGAGGTTCATGAACGTGAACCATTCTTCGGAGATGCTGACTTCGTTGGGGACGCCTTCGCGGCCGATCCAGTCGGGGAAGGACTGGTTCATTTCCTTGACGGTTTTGGGGTTAAAGTCCAGAGACCAGCCGTCATCGGGGGCAAAGCCCAGGGAGAAGGGTTTGAGGCCCTTGGCTTCCTGATCCTTGATGGCGGCGACAACCTTGTCGGCGACGAGTTTTGCGGCCTCGGGGTTGGAGAGGTTGGGCATGTGGGGGTTGACGGCGCCGGAGAGCTCTTTGGCGAAGAGTTCGGGGCGGGTCTGGGCGAGTTTTTCATCGGGCATGTAGAAGCGGAGATAGGAATCGCCGGGGATGCCGACGAGCTCGGTTTCCTGGATGTTCATCTTGTTGCGGAGCTTCCAGAGCGCTTCCTGGTAGCCCAGGGCGGCTTCCTGGTTGCACCACCAGGTGCGGATTTTGAAGCCGGGTTTTTCGGTGGTGTTGATGGGGTTCTGGAAGAGGGTGGCGGATTTGGGGACGACGTCGCCGAAGTCCGAGGGCATGATCCAGCGGACGCCGTGCTGGTTGAGGAAGTCGCAGACGGCGTAGTAGGAGCCCCAGTAGGGGCCGGCATCGTTGCCGGCGAGGA
>CAZIWA010000140.1:0-13986 GCA_964542875.1 uncultured Phycisphaeraceae bacterium | reverse complement strand
TCACCACGCGCGCACGCGTCCGGTTCCCCACCACCGCTTCGCCGTCCTTGATCGAAGCCGTCCGCCGCACATCGATGCGCAGCGAAGAGTAGAACTTCAATGCCCGCCCGCCCGTCGTCGTCTCAGGGCTGCCGAACATTACGCCGATCTTCTCACGGATCTGGTTGATGAACACCACAATGCAGCGCGACTTGCTGATCGCGCCCGTCAGCTTGCGCAGCGCCTGGCTCATCAGCCGTGCCTGCAGGCCCACGTGCGAATCACCCATTTCACCTTCAATTTCAGCCTTGGGAATCAGCGCCGCCACCGAGTCGATGACGATTACGTCCACCGCATTGGAACGCACCAGAAGCTCGCAGATTTCCAGCGCCTGCTCACCCGTATCAGGCTGAGACACCAGCAGTTCTTCCAGGTTCACGCCCAGCCGACGTGCCCAGGACGGGTCCAGCGCATGCTCTGCGTCGATGAACGCAGCCACCCCGCCACCCTTTTGGCAGTTGGCGATCACCTGCAGCGAGAGCGTCGTTTTACCCGAAGATTCCGGCCCGAAGATCTCAACGATGCGCCCGCGCGGAATGCCCCGCCCGCCGATCGCCAGATCCAGGCTGATCGACCCGGTCGAAATGCCCGGCTCCACATTCAACGGGTCATGGTCCATCCGCATGATCGAGCCTTTGCCAAAGGCCCGCTCGATCTGTGAAAGCGCCGCATCCAGCGCCCGCTTTTTGCCCGGCTCAAGCCCTGCATTGGAAATCGGGGAGCCTGCGTTGGAAGGATTGACTGCTTGTGCGGTTTTGGCCATGATTTTTTCTCCGTCTGGTTCGCTGAATACGTCTTGTGTGTTGCCGGTAACACGCGACCGGCTTCCCCCTGGTTTCTCGCCGGATAGCACCGGTTTCCTCACCGGTCGATCCAACTTTTGTTAGGGTAAGGTAAGGGTACCCTGTCGGCCATGTTTGTCAAGCCTATCTCGTCATGGTGGGAAACTTTTTCACACATCTCTTTCATACCAGAACCGCGATACCTTGGTAGACCTTATGAGTGACTCATTTCTCATTGTCGGCGCCGGCGAAGCGCTGTTTGACATCATCCGGGGCCAATCCATCCTCGGCGGCGCCCCGCTTAACGTGGCGGTGCACGCCCAGCAGCTCTCCGCCCGGCTCGCCGGCCGCGGCGCACTTCTGAGCCGCATCGGCCAGGATGACCTGGGCCAGCGCGTCATGCACGAGCTCTCCCGCTTCGGCGTCGACACCACCGCCGTCCAGACCGACCCGGACAAAAAAACCGGCCGCGTCTTCGTCAGCTTCGATGAAGCAGATAAACCCTCCTACGAAATCGTCCAGGACGTCGCCTGGGACTGGCTCCAGTTCGATCCGGACCTGGACGGCCTGGCCCGCAGGTGCGATGCCATTTGCTTTGGCACCCTCGCACAACGAAACGCCCAGAGCCGCTTCACCCTTCAGCGCGTGCTGGATGTCGCCCGTCAGGCCGTCCGGCTCTTTGATGTCAATCTCCGGCAGCACTATTACTCGCGCGAAATCCTGGAAAAAAGCCTCGAACTCTCCACCGCCATCAAGCTCAACACCGGCGAGCTTCCCGTCATCTGCCAGACCCTGGGCATCGGCCTGGGCACGCAGATGCCGCAGGAGCAGATGTGCCTCACCCTTTTGAAACGCTTCAAGCTCAGACACCTCGTCCTCACCCGCGGCCACCTGGGCACCATGATCATGACGCCCGCCAGCATCATCGAAGGCGTCCCCGTGGAGTGCAATCGCGCCCCCGGCGCAGACGATGTCGGCGCGGGCGATTCCTGCTCCGCAGCAGTGCTCATCGGGCTTGTCCGCCGCTGGCCTCTGCAAAAAACAGCGGACCTCGCCAACAAAGTCGGCGCCTTCGTCGCCTCCCAGCCCGGCGCCACGCCGAAGATTCCCGACAGCCTTGTCGCCCAATTCATCGACTAACCCGCTCACTCCACGCCCTGAATCATTCAGGCCAGACGGCCCCCTACCCTTGCCGTATAATGTTCCCCCTGTCATGACCCTCCTGCACTTTTAAAAAGGCCTCTCATCATGGGTGACCCCTACCCGATCACGCCCGTCCAAGTCCCACCCGTCAAGACCAAGCACCGGAACATCCAGTCCGCCATTCCGCACCCCGACTCCGTGCCGATTCTTGAGTTCATGCGCGAAAATGAACCCCTCTGCATGGAAGGCCAGCCCCCGGTCATCTGGGACAAGGCGCAAAACTTCTACGTCTTCGATGCCTACGGCAACCAATGGATCGACTTCACCTCCGGTGTGCTCATCACCAATGCCGGCCACGGCCGCCAGGAAATGATCGACGCCATCGTCAAGGTCGCCACCAAGCCCCTGCTCACCAGCTACTGCTTCGCCACTCAGGAGCGCTACAAGCTCATCAAGGCCCTCCAGCAGGTCGCCCCCATCCCCGGCGCCTACAAGGTCATGCTCCTCTCCACCGGTGCGGAAACCACCGAGCTCTGCATCAAGCTCGCACGCGAACATGCCCGCCGCCTGGGCCGCACCCCCAACGTCTTCATCACCTTCAACAACGCCTACCACGGCCGCACCCTCGGCTCCCAGCTCGCAGGCGGCATCCCCGGCCTCAAGCAGTGGATCGGCTACTCCGACAGCCACTTCCTCCAAGTCCCCTTCCCCGATGGCGGCATCCGCTCCAACCCGGAAGACAACGACTTCTCCGCCTTCGAAAAAGCCCTGGCCGATGCCGGTGTCAAGCCCGAACAGGTCGCCGGCGTCATGACCGAAACCTACCAGGGCGGCAACTCCAGCTTCGCCCCCGTTGAATACATGCAGAAGCTCGCCGCATGGTGCAAGAAGCACCAGGTCATCCTCGCCATGGACGAAGTCCAGGCTGGTTTTGGCCGCACCGGCAAGTTCTGGGGCTTTAACCACTACGGCATCACTCCAGACCTCATCGCCTGCGGCAAGGGCGTCTCCGGCTCCCTGCCTCTCTCGGCCGTCTTTGGCCGCAAGGAACTCATGGACCAGTTCCCCCCCGGCTCCATGACCAGCACCCACTCCGGCAACGCCATCTGCGCCGCCAGCGCCCTGGCCAGCCTTGAGCTGATCCAGAAGGAAAAGCTCGTCGAAAACAGCGAAAAGGTCGGCAACATCGTCCAGGCCGAGCTCGACAAGCTCCAGGCCAAGTACAAGGACGTCATCATCGCCAAGCACGGTAAGGGCCTCGTGGCCTCCCTCCAATGCGTCAAAGCCGGCTCCAAAGACCCTGACGGCCAGCTCGCCTGGGCCGTCTGCGGCCGCGCCGTCCAGCAAGGCCTCATGCTCTTCGCACCCGTCGGCTTCGGTGGCGCCAGCGTCAAGGTCAGCCCCCCGCTCACCATCACCGCTGAAGCCGCCCTCGAAGGCCTCAAGGTCCTCGACGAAGCCTTCGCCTTCGTACTCAAGCGCTGATCCAGTCGACAACCTCACACTTCAAAACGGCATGAGCCCCAGGCTCATGCCGTTTTCTTTTCATCACTTTCCGGCCGCCATCTCGCCCTCTTACTTATCCCGTATCACGTTTACCTTTTGCCTTTCCGCCTGTACCTTCGTTCCCATGACCCTCCTCATCTACTCCGATGACTTCCTCAACCACGACACCGGCCCCCGCCACCCTGAGCGTCCCGACCGCTTGCGCGCCATCACCCAAGGCTTAAAGTCCGCCGGCCTCTGGGATAAATTCACCCACATCCCATTCCGTGAAGCCGACATCGCCATCCCAGGTCTGATTCACGACCCCGACTACCTCACCGCCGCCCAGCTCGCCTGCGAGCAAGGCCGCGTCAGCCACCTCGATAACGACACCCCCATCTCCCGCGAAAGCTTCCGCATCGCCCTTTTAGCCACCGGCGGCGCCATCGCCGCGGCCGAGGCCATCCTCGCCGGCAAAGACACCAACGCCCTCTGCCTGCACCGTCCGCCCGGCCACCATGCGGAGTTCGACCGCGCCATGGGCTTTTGCATCATCAACCACATCGCCGTCGCCGCAGCCTGGCTTACGCAGAAAAAAGGTCTCAGCCGTGTCGCCATCGTGGACTTCGACGTCCACCACGGAAACGGCACCCAACACCTGTTTGAAAGCCGGTCCGATGTCCTCTTCGTCTCCATCCATCAAGACCCTACACGCTTCTACCCCGGCACCGGCTTCGCCCGCGAGACCGGCAAAGGCCCCGGCTCCGGATTCACGCTCAACATCCCCATGCCTCCCGGCTCGGGCGATGCCCAGTACGAGCACGCCTTCAACGAAAAAATCATCCCCGCGCTCGATGCTTTCCAACCCCAGTTTCTGCTCATCAGCGCCGGCTTCGATGCCGCAGCGGGTGATCCCCTAGCCTCCATGGAGCTCACTCCCGCCGGCTTCGCGATGATGACTCGGCTGCTGCTGGATGCCGCCAATCGCCACTGCGCCGGCAAATACGTCTCACTCCTGGAAGGCGGATACAACCTGCAAACCCTCTCCGACGGCGTCGCCGCCCACGCCCGGCAACTGCTTGGCTTAAATCAATAATGACCTCATTCCAGCTTCACCACTTGCTCTCAGGGTAGTACTTGTTGCGCACCTTCTGCCTCACCACCAGAAGCGCCAGCAACACCAGCCCCTTGAACACAATCAGCCACGGCTGCACCACGAATGCTTCCCGCACATCCGTCATCGCAAAAATGAAAAACAGCCCGGCATAAACAAGTTCCACGCTCGACTTTCGATGCCGCCGATTTCTGTACAACACCGCCACCGCGAACCCCAGCCAGATCAACGCCTCCACCGCGTTAATGCTCCGGTAGATCGGCTGATAAGGCGTCGGCTCCGTGGCCGAATAACGCCAAAGCTCCACAAACATGAATTCCCAGGCCGTCACCGCTAGCATTCAAAATTCCCTGGTGGTTTACCTATACCTAGCATAACGAGGCTACCCCCGGCACACAATAAATTTCACCAGGGCGCAATCGCCCAACGGCTCAATTCACCCGAAAGACAATGCTGTGATCATAAGGCAGCGCCGGATGGTCAAAACGCGTCTGATGGTTCACGTAATGAAGCGCCGCTGCACGACGCCATTTGTCGCTCTTGTTGTCCGAAGATTGATGAAACGTGTTGCCATGGTGGAACGACACCCCGCCCTTGGGCACAGGCCCCGGCGTCATCGGAATCGTCTTGGCGATCTCGTCCGGCACCTGCAGGTTAAAGGGCTCGTCAGCAGGCGCCACATGCTTATAAATCTGGCCCCGGTTGGTGCCTTCGCCAAACCACATGCAGCCATTTTCGATCGTCGCATCGTCCATCGCAATCCACGCCGTCACCACCCCTTCGATGTTGTTGGGGCCAAAATAAAAGTTGTCCTGATGCACCGGCTTGGGCCCGCCTCCGTGAGGCGGTTTGAAGAATATCTGTGAAAAATAAACGCTCACGCCCGGTCCGATCAGCGTCTCCACCATCGACACCAGCTTCGGATTCCTCGCCAGCGTCTTAAACGCCTCCCGATGGTGTACTGGGTTATCCAGTTTGCGCAGCACATGCGCTTCGGGCGTATTGCGCTCCAGGTACCAGGCCCGTTTGGCGTCGTCCAAGGTGGAAAGAAATTCCCGGCCCCAGGCATGCGCATCCGCCGCCGCCGCTTCCATCTCTTCATGCGTAAACACGCCCGGCACCGTCAAATGACCATCGTGGCGATAAGTATGAACCTGCTGCTGCGAAAGAATAATTGACATAAATAACCCTCCGATTGGATTGTATTACATCTCACGCTTTCATGACCCTCAAGGCCGGCCCACTTGGCCCTGCGATGTCGCCACGCTCATCGACCTCTGCGCCGCGTTCGGCATCAGCGGCACCGCCTGCGTCTGCACGGATACGGGAATGTACAACATGAAAGTCGCGCCCTTGCCCGGCTCGGAATCCAGCAATATCTGCCCCTGCAGAAGCTCCGCCAATTCCTTGCAGATCGTCAGCCCGAGCCCCGTGCCTTCATACCCCCGCGTGTGCGTGCTCTCCACCTGCGTGAACTTTTCAAAGATCCGCTCATGGTCTTCGCGCTTGATGCCCGGCCCGTTATCGATCACCGCAATCCGCACCCTCGGCTGCGTCTGCCCCAGCGGCGGCGGCGTCAGCGTTGCACTCAAAATCACCACCCCCTTCCCCTCCGGCGAAAACTTCACCGCATTGGAGAGGAAGTTGAAAATGATCTGCTGCAGCTTCCCGGGGTCCGTCATCACCACCGGCAGATTCCCCTCCACCGCGATCTGCACCTTCACCCCTCGCTTGTCCGCCTGCGGCTTGATCAGGTTCACCAGCCCTTCCACAGTGTCCGCAATGCTCACCGGCCCCACCCGCAGGTCCACCCGGCCGGCTTCGATCTTCGCAAGGTCCAGCAGGTCATTGATCAATTCCAAAAGCCTTCGGCTGGAAACCGTAATATTCCCCGCCCACTTACGCTTCTTTTCATCCTGCGCATTGGAGTCGCCAAATGATTCCGCCAACAGCTCCGCAAACCCGATGATCGAGTTCAACGGCGTCCGCAATTCATGCGACACATTCGCCAAAAACTCACCCTTCACCTTGTTGGCCTCAAACAGCGACACGTTCGACTGCGCCAGTTCCCCCAGTTTCAAGTCCAGCGACTTGTTCACCGTCTTAAGCCTGTCCTGGCTGGCCTTGAGCGTTTCCATCGTCTGGTTGAAAATGCCCGAAAGCTGCTCAAACTCATCACCGGTTGAAATCTCCGCCCGGACATTCAGGTTGCCCGTCGATGCTTTTTCCGCGGCATCGCGCAGCACCCGCACAGGCGACAAAATCAGCCGCATGGAGATCAGGTAAAACACGCCGATCGCCAGCACGCCGGCCACAATGCCTGCGGCGATCAGGTAGATCTGGTTAAGCATCTGCTGCCTGGACGTCAGCTCGCTCTTGAGCCGAATGATCAGCACCATCTGAAGCGGATTCACCAATCCCGCTGAATCCACCACCGGGCTCACCCCCACCCCGGTCCCCCCGCGAAGCCGGCTTAAGTCGTCCTTGCGGATCGCCCTGGCGTACACCAGAAACTCCTGCGACCGCTCATCGGTGTACATCACCGCAAACTCATTCACATCGGGCCGGGTCTTAAACCGCTCCAGCGCCTGCGACAAAAACTTGTTGCTCTGCTCCGTAGCCGCAAAATCCCCACGCTCCACCAGCGCGATGATCAGGTCATCCCCCGTCCATTCCTTCACGTCGGAAGCCTGCGGCGAACTGAAATTCCCCCCGAGCTGGATCATGTCCGACAGCCATGCATTGGCCAGCTTCCGGGCCGTCTCTTCCTGGCCTTCTTTCACCAGGGCCGACATCCGATAGCTCACCACGAACATCGCCGTAAACAAAATAATGACCACCGCTGCCCCAAACAGGAGCTGGCATTTGGTCGCAAGACTAAGGCGCACGGGGGTCATTCAGGAATCGTATCGTAGCCTCAATCGGCCCATTAAAGAAGCCCGGGCACGGACTAAACGAGGCAATTGCATTTAACGAACGCGCACGCACCGGGTGTCGGGGAGTAAGGTGATCGAGATTGGGCATCAAAGGAGCATGCGCTTGGGATGGATCAGGCTTTTTCGAAGCCCCCCGACAACCCGACAACCCGACAACCCGATACCCCGGGCGCATGTGCCTTCGCATTTTCCAAACAGGTTGCCTTGACGAACTTACTTCAGCATCTGCAGCACGATCAGGATCAAAAGCAACAGCCCCGCAGTGCCCCAACCCAGCACGGCCAGGATGGTCAACTGGTGGATCTTCCCGTCGCGCACCTTACCGATCTGCACCGGCGAATGGTCTTTGTCAGTCTCAAGCCCTGAGAAGGCCGCCATATCCACCTTACGGCGCGCTTGCAGCGGCGCTTCGCCCCGGGCCACCGCCTCAAGGTCTTGCAGCATCGCCTCAGACGAGATGTACCGGTCCGTCCGGTTCTTGGCCATGCACGTCTCAATGATTTCCGCGATCCCCGATGAAAGCTCACCGTTCAAGTGGTCAGGCGGAACCAGCTTTTCCTTCAAATGCTTGTGCATCACTGCGCTTGGGTTGGGCCCTTCAAACGGCACCCGGCCCGTCACCATGTGGTAAAGCGTGGCGCCAAACCCATAAATATCCGCCCGCGCATCCACGTCTTCATCACCCCGGATCTGTTCCGGTGAAATGTAATACGGGGTGCCGAATGCCTTGCCTTTTTCTTCTTCCGCAGCCTCGCGGTCGCTCACGGCCCGGGCCAGACCCATATCCGCCAGCTTCGCCGTGCCGTCAGGCGTAATCATGATGTTCTTGGGCTTCACGTCGCGGTGCATGAACCCCGCTTTGTGCGCATGGTCCAGCGCCCGGGCGATCTGGATCATCAGCCGCAGCGCATCCTGCTCTTTGTAGCGCCGGATCTTCTGCACATCGTCATAGACGGTCTTGCCTTCTACGAATTCCATCACAAAGTAGTGGAATTCCCCGGCTTTACCGACGTCATACGCCGCAACGATGTTGGAGTTGTTCAGCTTTGCCGCGGCGCGGCCTTCGTAATAAAACCGCTCTACGAATTGCGGGTTGTTTGAAAACTGCTTGGGCAGCACTTTGATGGCCACGGTTCGGTCAAGGCTCACCTGCCGCGCCTTGTACACCGTCGCCATGGCGCCTGCGCCGAGCTTGCCCAGAATCTGATACCCCGGGATGCTCTGCGTCGCCTGGCTGGATTCATCCACCTGCAGCTTCGTGCTCAGCCGAACCAGTTGATTGGGGGTCACAAATCCATTTTCGATGAGGGTATCGGCCAAAGTCTTGGCTTTGCCGGTGCCGGTGGTGACCTTGCGCACATGCTCAAGGCATTTCTGGACCTCATTGGGAGTAGCAAGCCCCGCTTCAACAACGGCCTTGGCCAAGTTGGCTTCTTGCGGGTTATAACTCGACTCTGCCATCGAAATGTTCCCTGCCGGTCATTCTAAACATTAGCCGAATTTGGCATCACAAAAACCGGCATGCAGCCAATCCAACAGTCAATAGACGCGTACGGTAAGGCCACGAGGCGCGCCTGTCAATCAACCATTGCCAACAATGCACTTTCCCTGCGGATTCCCGCACTCATCGGAACATCAAGCCGTTGGACCGCCAGTCCACCCACTGAGAAAATAACCCAGCCTCCACCCTGTCAAAACAATCGGCATTCCCCATCTGGCCCTCACACTTCATTGTTTTTCTCCCGAAGGGATCACACCACTGGCCACCCGACACCTCGGTTACGTGGTCTTTCGCCAAATGAGATTGCCCCGCCGGATTGACAAATCAGGCACTACAAACGATGATCTGACCCTCCAATCGGTCCCGGCCCAAACCCCCGGAGAGGTGTCCGAGTGGTTGAAGGAGCTAGTCTCGAAAACTAGTATGGCCTCCGGGTCATCAAGGGTTCGAATCCCTTCCTCTCCGCTTCCAAAAAACGGCTCCTGCAAGTGCTTGATTCACAAGCCTTTGCAGGAGCCGTTTTTCTTGGTTTATGGTGCGACTTCGGCCGGTCATTCCGCAAATGCCTACGGCTGCGCCGTGTGATTCGCCAGCTCCGCTCAGCCGCACCCCGTGCCTCTGCTTCATTGAGCTCGTCCCCATCCCTTTTTTGACTATCAGTATGCCCGGCATTCCATCATCCGGCTTGAGGCACGCTTGTTTAGAGCCTTCAAAGCTCAACCTCCTTACCCTCTCTCCCATCAAAAATCATCCTCTCCCATAGCCCGGTCTTCACCTCCGCGCCACCCAGCCGTACTCCACGTACTGGTTCTCAAACGTCCCGTCGTCATACAAATCCACCAGCCCGTATCCTTCCCGGCATTCCTGGTTTGGCCCGCCCCACCAGCCTGCGCAAACCGCGCCATTGCACACGTAACTCACGCCCAGGTAGTCCACCCGGTCCACCAGATGAATATGCCCGCTGAGGCACACCTTGACGTTGGGGTATTTGGTAAACAGGTTCTTGATCGCCCGTGCGTCGATGTGCATCCACGCGCCGGGGACCACCCAATCGCCGGACTTTTCATTTTCGCCATCGAAGTAGGCGCATGCGGTCAGGATCGGGATGTGCGACAGCACCAGCACGGGCATTTTCTTATCCGTCACGGCCAGCGTCCGTTGAAGCCAGGAAAATTGTTCCTCATCCAGCTTGGCCTTGTATCCTCGCTCGGTGATGAACGTGCTGTCGAGCACGATAAACCGCCACCCTGCCCGGTCGAATGTCCGGTACCGTGCGTTTAGGCCATACAGATCCATCGCCCATTTCTTGCCCCAGTTTCGTTCCCGGCCGGTGGTCTTGCTTTTAATCTTGTCGATTCCCCAGATGTCATGGTTACCGATGCAATGTTCGATCGGCAGGGAACATTCCGCTTTGAGCACTCTGCGTAAAACATCCGCCTGGACGTCGGCGCGGGCCGCGTCCACATTCAGCGCTTCCATCACCGCATCGCCCCCCTGCAGAATCAAATCCGGCTTGTCCGCCAACGCCTGCACATGCCGCAGGCACATCGCCAGCCCCTCGCCGGCGCCTTTCTCAGGTTGTACATGTGCATCCGTCAGATGCGCCACGCGCAGCACCCTCTTGCGCACTGGCGCAGATTGCGCCTCCGCCATATTGGTTTTCCCCGGCCCCACCGCGGCCTGTGCAGCCACCACGCAACCTGCCAGAAGCACATCCCGCCGCCTCATGTCATTCCCCGTCATTGCATGCTCCTTGTCGGCGCCCCGATTCATACCAAAGCCCGATAACCCACTCAATCGTACCCACTCGCCTAGGTGCCACTCATTTCCTGACCTTTTCCATCAAGCGTTGTCCAGCGCCACGCCGATAAGCCGGTATGACCAAGCCGTTCCTTATCACACTCGCCCTTTTCGCCGTCAGCATCTGCGGCCTCACTCTTCTTTACGCCTACAATCCGCCCGCCATGACAACCAGCAAAGCCACCATCCAAGACCGGCTCAACCAATACGGCCCCGCGGCCCGCGCCCGGCTCCAGGCCCACTTCACCAAAGCGGATGCGCCTTACCCGCCGCGCCAACTCACCCTGGTCGCCCTGAAGGAAGAACGCCAACTCCACCTCTACGTCCCAAACAGCAAAGGCCAAACCATCAAGGTCCACTCCTACCCCATCCTCGGCGCCTCAGGCGGCCCAGGCCCCAAACTCAAAGAAGGCGACTGCCAAGTCCCCGAAGGTCTCTACGCCGTCGAATCACTCAACCCCAACAGCCGCTTTCACCTCTCCCTGCGCGTCAACTACCCCAACGCCTTCGACAAGCAAATGGCCAAAGCCGACGGCCGCACCAACCTAGGCGGCGACATCATGATCCACGGCAGCAATGTCTCCGTCGGCTGCCTCGCCATGGGTGATCCCGCCGCCGAAGACATCTTCACCCTCGCCGCCGACACCAGGCTCCCCAACATCTCCCTCGTCCTCGCCCCCTTCGATCTCACCTCACGCCCCATCCCCAAAAATCTCCCCCTCCCCTGGCAGCATGGCCTCTACGAACAAATCAAAACCGAGCTTGGCAAACTCCAGTAATCAAGGCAAAACCTTCAAGCCCCCAGCCCTGGGTTGACAGTCTATTTTAAAAAATTCTTACCCCTGCCAGGCTCTGAATCTGATCGCTGCAATGGCCGTCCCACCCGCAACCCGCGCGCCTCTACCACCACGACTTTCTCACCAACCCGCCCTCGTTCAAGCCCCTCAAAAATTCGGCGGCTTACCCGTCTCCGGCGTATAAATATCCAAGGTCTCCGGCGCCGGTCCGCGAGGCTGCGTCGCCGCACCCGGCTGGGTCGTCGGCTTCACTTCCGGCCCGCTTTCCACCGCGCCGCCGCCACGCTTCCAGACCTCGATCCCGCCGCGCAGCGCATAGACATTTTTATATCCAATGGCCAGCATGGTCTTCACCGCGGCATCGCCGATCCGGTCTTCAAACCCGCCTGCAATCACGATCACGGTCTTAGCCTTAGCCAGCCGTTCGTCGCCTTGCCGCAGCATGTTGATGGGCACATTGATCGTGCCTTTGGCATGCTCTTTTTCAAACCGGATCACCGGCCGGGGGTCCAAAAGCACCACCGGCTTGCGTTCCTTCTCTTCCATGTAGGCTTTTACGGTCTCAAGGTCATTGACGTATTTGATGTTGTCGTCAGACACCTTAGGCCCGGTGCAGCCAACCAAAAGCCCCGCAACCACCAGGAGCATCAAACCAACAAAAGCCCGAAGGTGAAATTGCATGAGCCAATCTTCCAAATTGCGGTTCCACACCCCGTCATCCGCGAGGATGACGGGCCTGCTTTTTCTAGACCCTAGACCCTAGACCCTAGACCCTAGACCCTAGACCCTTACTTTGCACCCACAACCGCGAGCGAAACATACCGTTCCTTGCGCACGCGCTTTTCAAAGTCCGCCCAGAATTTGTTGACGATCGTGCGTACGGCCCAGCTCGCGCCGTCGGCCAGCCCGCAGATCGTGGTGCCGGGCATAATGCCCATGGTCCCCCCAAGCTCCAGGAGCATGTCCAGGTCCTTGGTGGTGCCGTCGCCCTGTTCGATGCGGGAAAGAATCCGATACAGCCAGTTCGTGCCTTCGCGGCACGGCGTGCACTGCCCGCAGGATTCATGCGCATAGAACCGGGCGCAGTTGCGCGCCACTTTCACCATATCGGTGTCTTCGTCCATCACGATCATGCCCGCAGTGCCCAGGCCCAGCACGTTGGCCTTGCGGCCGATGTCAAAATCCAGTTCCGTGTGGTATTGGTCGGCGCTCAAAATGCCCATTGAGATGCCGCCGGCGATGCACCCCTTGAACTTCTTGCCGTTGCGCATGCCCAGACAGTGTTTTTCGATCAACTCGGAAAGCTTGATGCCAAGGTTTTCTTCGTACACGCCCGGCCGGTTCACATGGCCAGACATGCCAAACAGCTTCGGCCCATAGCTCACCGGCACCGCAGGCGGCACGCCCGCAGGGCGGCCCTTGCCCATGGTCTTAAACCAGTCCGCCCCGTTGGCCAGCACCGGCCCGCACATCGCCAGCGATTCCACGTTGTTGATGATCGTCGGCCGTGCAAATGCACCCTGCACCGCAGGGAACGGCGGCTTGATCCGGGGCCAGCCGCGCTTGCCTTCCAGGCTCTCCAGCAGGCCCGTCTCTTCACCGCAGATATACGCGCCTGCGCCACGATGCACAATGCATTCCGGGTCACGCCCGTTGATCTGCCCCAGCTTCGCGCCCGGCCCGAAAATCTTGTTCGCGTAGGCCTCATTCACCGCGTTCTGCACCACGCGCGCCTGATGGTGGTACTCGCCGCGGATGTAGATGAACGCGGTATCGATCCGGCACGCGTGCATGCAGATGGCGATGCCTTCCACCAGCAGGTGCGGATCAAACTCAAGCAGCAACCGGTCCTTGAACGTACCGGGTTCGGATTCGTCCGCGTTCACCGTCAGGTACCGCCGCTTGCCGTCTTCGGGAGGCAGAAAGCTCCACTTAAGGCCCACTGCGAAACCCGCGCCGCCGCGCCCGCGCAGCTCGCTGTTCTTCACTTCGTCCACGACGGCCTTGGGCGCCATGGTCAGCGCCTTTTCAAACCCCGCGTACCCACCGGTCTTCACATACTCATCAAAGCTGATGATGTGCCGGTCCTTGGGGTCGCCCCAGGGAAACGTCGGGATTCGCTTGAGCAGAATTGGGTTTTCGAGTGCCATCGCGATTCTTTACCTTCCACGGCCCCTTCTGGGAGCCGCTTTTAGCTTCTCTTGATCTGAATCTCTTCAATCACCGTCCTGCGGACGATGACCGTTTCCGAAACCTGTTTTTCTTCGACTGTTTCCTTCCGGCTCACGGTCTCATCGGCCTTGATCTGTTCCCCCGGGCGGGCCACCGGCTTCACAAGCAGATGCAAAATCTCCCCAGCCTCTTTGGCCAGAAGATCCAACATCGACTT
>CAZIWA010000139.1:0-14182 GCA_964542875.1 uncultured Phycisphaeraceae bacterium | reverse complement strand
ACGTGCAAACGAGGGTATTCGGGCGCCAGCCCGACCTCCCGCTCAACCCACAAAATCCCACCGCCCCCATCACCGCTCCCATCACCGCTCCCATCACCGCTCCCCCTCCGGGTAGCACAATATTAAACATCCCCGTCTACGGCGGGCCTTCCACACGCCAACACAAAACCACTCCGCGCAACCCGCAATTCCCCTCACCCCAATCACTTCCGCATCTCACGCCGATGAGCCATCCAAACTGCCTGATATCCCCGCGCCCGATCCCATGCTTCAATCAATCGGCTTTTCATCCATTCCTCCTCATTTTCGGATTGCGCCCTTGTGATTAAAAATCTCTGCAAAATTTTGTTTCCAAGCAGTCTGGCCATCATCGCCTTCTGCCTTGATGTGGCTTCGCGCGCCTCTGCGTATGCCAAACAATCATCACGGTCCTCCACCAGCACACGCGCCAGATACATCATCGCCGGTTCACGCAATACAGGCGTTCTCACGGCGGCAGCCCAATCAGACACCACCCAGGAAAAATCCGGAACAAGGCAGTAAAACGGCATCCATAGTTCATCCAGAAATGCATTGCTTCGCATGGGCTTCCCCAATCCATCATCCGGCCAGACAATTCGCATCCGCCAAGCAGCACGTACTACAACCTGCACCGCTTCCTTTTCCTTCTCCGGCCATTGGTTAAATCCCGCATAAACCAGTCGCCTCGCCAACAGCGGAAGCTCCACCGGCAAAATGATCTTTAGCTGCGGATTGCACTTGGTTCCAGGCCAACATCCGGTTGTCCAATGATAGATCCCCACTTCAAACACCCTGGGCAGAAAGTGTTTGAAATCAGTAACCGTCCCCAAACTCGTAACCGCTTTCGGCAGATACCAGCAGCACCAATTCTCATGGACATCCCTAAGCGCCAACTTGGCCTCAGGCACCAGACCCTGCGCAAAATCAAATTCTCTTGGCCTCGGATAACGCTCAAAAACCTTATATAGGCCATCGATCGCCCCCCGCAATTCCTCTTTTCGCACTTTGAAAACATCCACCTACAACCCCGCTTTCAGCCCCATCTCCCGCATCTTCAAAAACGCTTCCGCATTTCCCTTCGCATCATCCACAGGATGATGCGTATGCCGCGTCTTGCGCAGGTGCTTGAAGTTCACAAACGTGTCTTTCATCATCCCTTTGTAAAGCGACCCCAGATTCGTCGAGCTGAACCCAAACGGATTGCTCCCCAGGAAATGGTGGAAATACCAGTTCACAAACTGCCAATCAAACCCGTTGTTGTCCGAAATAAACATCGGCCGCTCATTGCGTGACACCTTTTGGATCCACTCCGCAAATGCCTGCATCTCGGCCTTCGGGTCGCCAAACTTCAGCGTCTGCTCACGCGTCGCACCGCACACTTCCAAAGCCTCAGGCTTGAATTTCTCCGAGATCGGCTTGAGCTCGGCGTAAAACGTCTTGTCCAGCGCCGGCGTCACCAGCACTGCCCCAAAACTGATCATCGAATAATCACCCGGAATCGGTCCATCCGCTTCCACGTCTACCATCACATATGGCATTCTTTTTCCCCTTTTCGGAATATCAGAAGGCAAATACTATACCCGACTAAAAACCAAACACAACCCCCTGCTCAAAAAAAATCTTTCTGAGGTATTGCCCCTCCATTTACAGCAGTTAGGTGGCGCCGAGTCTTCGAGGCCCACCACGCCTTCTTACCCCACTCTCCTCGCCCATTCCACCACATACGCCAGATACGCATCCCAAAGCGGCGCAAACCGCGTCACATTCGGAATATGATTCATTTCAAGCAAATGCTTGCTGCCAGAATCCGCCACGATGTAGTCATTGGCCAGCAGTTCCACGCCAAACGCCCGCCCCACCGCCCGCGTGTCTTCCACAAGCTCCGCGTCGGGCTCCACAAATCGCGCCGCGTCATCGTGAATGCTCTTTTTCCAGTCCGCACCCGCCAGCTCAATCTGCCAGGCTTTCTCGCCAATCACCGCAATCCTTACGCTCCGCCCCGGAATAAATGGCTCAATTAGACAACCTTCAGCGTGCTGAAACACGCCATTAAACCGTTCCTTGTTTTCCCCGCAATGCCAATTACCCCACTTGGCCACGCGTGCGCCTTCGCCCGCAAATGCCGTATCAGGCGAAACATACCCGCGCGCCGGCCCGGCGAAGCGGCTGGCATCCAGCGCCCGTACCAATCCCGGCAAACGCATCCGCGCAGCCATCATGCCCCGCGCACCCGGCAGGCACGGCCCATCCCATAGCGCCAAGGCGGCCAAAAACTCTAGGTCATGCTCAAAAATCCCGTGATACACCATGCCACCCACCTCGATAAACCCAGAACCAGGCAACCGCCCCTCCACCCACAGCCTCCCCGCATCCACTCGTATGCGAGGCAGCAATTCATGAGCTACCACCGGCCGACCCACCAACGCCTTAATCTGCGAATACTCCAGTTCATCCAACCCAATAACCGCAATCGCTTTCATCGCAAACCCTTTCCTTAACAACACAAAAAACACCCCAGAACTCTTCCAGGATTACCTTTTTAGCTCCGCCCCAATCCTCACTCTTCCTTAGAGTCTTCGTGTCTTAGTGGTTAACTCTTCCCTCCCCCACCCCAACTAAAACAACAACGCCCTGGCTAACCGGCCAAGGCGTTGCGTTTGATTGATTCAGGAGAAAAGCTTAATCCTCCGTATCACGCAGCTTGGCCAGGGACTGGAAATCTTCAAGCGACGTCATGTCACCCTTGATCTCATTGCCCGACGCCAGTTCCCTCAGCAGACGCCGCATGATCTTGCCCGACCGGGTCTTGGGCAGGCCATCGCTGAACCGGATCTGGTCCGGCCGCGCGATCGCGCCGATCTCCTTGGTCACATGCTTGCCGATCGAATCCTTCAGCGCGTCATCCGCCTTGAAGCCCGTGCGCAGCGTCACAAAAGCCGCGATGCCCGTGCCCTTGATCTCGTGCGGCATGCCCACCACGGCCGCTTCCGCGATCGCCGGGTGAGACACCAGGGCCGATTCCACTTCCATCGTCCCGAGCCGGTGGCCCGAAACGTTGATCACGTCATCCACGCGGCCCATGATCCAGAAGTTGCCTTCCGAGTCCCTGCGTGCGCCGTCGCCCGCGAAGTACACCCCGGGGATTTCCCCGAAGTACGTCTTCACGAACCGTTCCCGGTCGCCGATGATCCCGCGCAGCATCGAAGGCCACGGCTTGCGGATCACCAGGAAACCACCTTGGTTGTCCGGCACTTCCTTGCCGTTCTTGTCCACGATCGCCACATCGATGCCAAAGAACGGCCGCGTCGCCGAGCCCGGCACCGTCGGCGTCGCCCCAGGCATCGGGGTGATCATGTGCCCGCCGGTTTCCGTCTGCCACCACGTATCCACGATCGGGGTTTTCTTCCCGCCGATGTATTCGTGGTACCACATCCAGGCTTCGGGGTTGATCGGTTCGCCCACCGAGCCCAGCAGCCGGACGCTCGACAGGTTGTGCTTGGTCACATGTTCCGAGCCCCACTTCATGAACGCCCGGATCGCCGTCGGCGCCGTGTAGAAAATCGTCACCTTATGCCGCTCGATGATGTCCCAGAACCGGTCTTTCTCCGGCGCATCGGGCGCGCCTTCGTACATCAGCGAAGTCGTCTTGTTGGGCAGCACGCCGTACACAACATAGCTGTGGCCCGTCACCCAGCCGATGTCCGCCGTGCACCAGTGTACGTCGTTTTCAAAGCCGGGCTGGTCGTTGCCGTGCATGTCGAACGTGTATTTGTTGGTCAGGTACGTATAGACCATGTACCCGCCGGTCGTGTGCATGATGCCCTTGGGCTTGCCCGTCGAGCCGGAGGTGTACAGCACAAACAGCAGGTCTTCGGAGTCCATCGGCTCTGCGGGGCATTCCGCCGGCGCTTTGGCCATCAGTTCGTGGTACCAGTGGTCGCGCTTGGCGTCCATCGCCACGTGGGTGCCCGTACGCTTGACCACCACCACATGGTCCACCAGATGCTGCAGCTTTTCTTCCTGCTGGTTCACGGCCTGGTCCACCGCAAACTTCAGCGGCACTTCCTTGCCGCGGCGCCAGCCGCCGTCGGACGTCACAATGATCTTGCTCTTGGCGTCTTCCACGCGATCCCGGATCGCGGCAGCGGAAAACCCGCCGAAAATAATCGAATGCGGCGCGCCGATGCGCGCACACGCCAGCATCGCCACCGCCAGCTCAGGAATCATCGGCAGATACAGGGTGACAATGTCCCCCTTCTTCACGCCCAGGCCCTTAAGCACATTGGCGAACTTGCACACTTCCGCATGCAGTTCCTTGTACGTGATCTTCCGCACTTCCGGCTTGCCGCCGGGCATCGGTTCGCCTTCCCACAGGATGGCCACCTTGTCGCCCAGCCCCGCGGCGATCTGCCGGTCCAGGCAGTTGTAGGCGATGTTCGTCTTCCCGCCCACGAACCACTTCGCATCCGGCAGGTTCCAATCGACAACCTTGTCCCACTTTTTGAACCAGTGCAGTTGGCCCGCAGCTTCGCCCCAGAACTTCTCAGGGTTTTCGATCGATTCCTTGTACAGCTTCTCGTACTCAGCCATCGATTTGATGTTCGCCCGCTTGGAAAACTCCGCACTCGGCACGAAATGCCGCGTTTCATGGAGCATCGAAGACACATTTCCGGCTCCGCCGGACGTACTTTGAGACGCAGAATTCGACATTATTCACCTACTCCGCAAGGGGGAACCTACCCAGGAAATGGGTACCAACGAAGACAATCACGCGTAATTTAGATAAAGCGGCCTTTTGCCGCAAGTTGAGCCTGAGTCTCTCCTATACCTTTCCCTGTCGACAAACCCACACGCTGCTCTCCCAACTCTGACTCTGCGCTCTTAAACTCTGGACCCGGAACGCGGGACACAGGACACGGGACTCTCCTCCCTCTCCTCCACCGCTATTATTAAGACCCCCGGCTCTTTCCGCCCCCCAAGGACCCGCCTTATGGACCTCCCTACCCGTCCGCGCCGCAACCGCATCTCCGCGCCCATCCGAGCCCTCGCCCGGGAAACCGACCTCACCCCCGACCGCTTCATCTACCCGCTTTTCATCCACGCCGGCAAGGACAACATCCCCATCCAGGCCATGCCCGGCCAGAACCGGCTCTCGCTCGACGGCCTGCGTAAAGAGGTCAAGCGCGCCTGGAAGCTCGGCGTTCAGGCGATCGTCCTTTTCCCCGCCATTGATAACTCGCTCAAAACCCACCTCGCCGAGGAGTCTTACAACGATAAAGGCCTTGTCCCCCAGGCCATCAGGCTTCTCAAGAAAGACCTCCCCGACCTCGCCGTCTTCACCGATGTCGCCCTTGACCCCTACTCCTCCGACGGCCACGACGGCCTCGTCGGCGAATCCGGCTATGTCTTAAACGACGAAACCATCGAAGTCCTCTGCAGGCAGGCGGTCTCTCACGCCCGCGCCGGCGCCACCTTCGTCTCCCCCAGCGACATGATGGACGGCCGCGTCGGTGCCATCCGCCGCGCCCTGGATTCCGAAAACTTCCAAAACGTCGGCATCCTCTCCTACACCGCCAAATACGCCTCCGCCTTCTACGGCCCCTTCCGCAACGCCCTGGATTCCGCCCCACGCTTCGGCGATAAAAAGACTTACCAGATGGACTACGCAAACGCCCGCGAAGCCCTCCGCGAAACCAAACTCGACGAAGCCGAGGGCGCGGACATGGTCATGGTCAAGCCCGCCGGCGCCTACCTCGACATCATCTACCGCGTCCGCCAGGCCACCACCCTCCCCGTCGCCGCCTACCAGGTCTCCGGCGAATACCTCATGATCAAGGCCGCCGCCCAGTCCGGCTGGATCGACGAGAAAAAGCTCGTCCTCGAAACCCTCACCGGCATCCGCCGCGCCGGCGCGGACATGATCCTCACCTACTTCGCCCCCGACGCCGCCCAATACCTCAAATAATCCCGCTTCCGGGTGGCACATTCCCCCTAAGACCCTAATCATGCACTACAACAACTCCCCATCCCCTCTTCCACTTGTCCCTTGTACCTTATCCCTTTTACCTTTCTTTAATGAGCATCTTCACCATCATTTCATGTCGATTCAAAAACTCCCGCGTCACCCGATAGTGCTCCGTCTCCTCATATTTCACCGTCTCCACTCCGCGCTCTGAAAACAGATAAATCCTCGCATCCGGATACGCCATCAAAATCGGCGAATGCGTCGCAATGATCAATTGTGACCCCTCAGACACCACCCGATGCATAATCGCAATCAGACTCATCTGCCGCTGAGGCGAAAGCGCCGCCTCCGGTTCATCTAATAAATAAACCCCATCCGTCCCCAACCGATGATTGAAAAAACCAAAAAACGACTCCCCATGTGATTGCACATGAGGTGATTTTCCCCCGTAATAATCAAAATAGTGCTTTCCAGTCCGCGGGTTGTAATCGGCAATCTTCTCCACTTCCGTCGCCAGGTTGTAAAAACTCTCCGCCCGGAAAAAATACCCGTCCTTGGGCTTGCGGATATTCCTCCCCCGATCAACCTCCAGATACTCATGCAGCGGCGAATGCGTCTCCTTCGTCGCAAAACTAAAATTCTTGCTCCCACCCTCCGCATTAAACCCCATCGCCACCGCAATCGCCTCCAGAATCGTCGACTTCCCCGACCCGTTATCCCCCACAAAAAACGTCACCTTCGGATGTATCTCCAGCCGCTTAAGCGCCTTCACCGCAGGCAACCCAAACGGATACCCAGCCCCTTGAGGCACGCCCTCAGGCTTCAAACCCACAGCCACAACAAATGGATCCCGGTCAAACGACTTCATAAGGCTCTCCCCCTGCTTCCACTTGTACCTTATACCTTATCCCTTGTACCTTTCTTCCCATGCTCATCCTCGCCAGCAAATCCCCCCGCCGCGCCCAGCTCTTAAAAGACGCTGGCTACACCTTCACCCAGATTGAATCCCCCTTCTCCGACCCTCTCCAACCCGACGCCGCCGCCACCGGCCTGGACGGCGCAAGGCAGCTCGCCCTCACCCTCGCGCATAAAAAAGCGCTCGCACTGGCCGCCTCGTCCACCCTCTCCCACATCCCAAACCCCACCATCCTCGCCGCCGACACCATCTGCGTTGACGAACACGGCAAGCTCATCGGCACCCCGGACACCGCTTCTCGCGCGCGTCACATGCTCGAATCCTTTGAAAACAAAACCCATCACGTCGTCACGGCTTGCTCGGTCCTCACCCCCCATTCAAATCTTGAATCCACCCTTGTCGATGTCGCTTCTGTTCACGTCGGCCATGTCGGCCGCGCCCACATCGACACCTACCTCGCCACCAACAAATGGCAAGGCAAGGCAGGCGGCTACAACCTCTCCGAACGCGTCATGGCCGGCTGGCCCATCACTGTCAAAGGCGACCACGACACCGTCACCGGCCTTCCCGTTTCCAAGCTAAAATCCCTGCTCGCCCAACACGGCATTCACCCAACCTGATTCCGCGTCTTCTCCCAGACCCTAGCCCCCAGACCCAGACCTTAAATCAATGCAACACAGCAACTTCACCTTCCCAGGCCAAAAACCCCTCTTCCACGGCAAACGCTTCAATGTCGTCGATGTCCCCGTCAAGCACCCTTCCGGGCAGGAATACCACAAGCAGATCATCGTCCACCCCGGTGCGGTCGTCGTCCTCCCCATGGTCGACCATCAGAACATCGTCATGATCCGCAACGAACGCGTCTCCGTCAGCCAAACCCTCTGGGAGCTCCCCGCCGGCACCATCGAACCACCGGAGCCGCCGGACCTCTGCGCCCCCCGTGAACTCGAAGAGGAAGCCGGCTATCGCGCCGACAAAATCAAGCTCCTCACCACCTTCTTCACCAGCCCCGGCATCTGCACCGAGGCGATGTTCTGCTACCTCGCCACCGGCCTCACCCCCATCGGCCAGCGCCTGGAAACCGGCGAACACATCACCCCCGAAATCATCGCCCTTCAAGATGCCATCCAGATGGTCAAAGACCACAAAATCAAAGACGCCAAAACCATCGCCACCCTCCTCTACTACCACTCCTTCGGCGGATAACCAGCCTCCCCCTCTCTTCCTTCCCTCTGACCAGCCTCCAAACACCCCAGACCCTTCTTGACCCAGGATTCCGGCATGGGCATCGCCGACAGACACTACGAACGCGCCGATTACCAGGACAACAGGCCCCCCACCGGCCCCTGGCAATCGCTCTCCATCTCCGCCACCATGTGGCTCATCGGCATCCACGTCCTGGGCTACTTCTACTGTGCCTTCGGCGCGCCCACCGTCATCTCCGGCCCCGGCAAAACCCTCGTCTTCTCTTACGACCTGGCCATCCGTCACGCCCAGCTCTGGCGCCTCGTCACCTACATCCTCGCCGAAGACAACCTCCTGGCCGTCTTCATCAACCTCTTCACCCTCTTCTTCACCGCACGCCTTCTGGAAATGGTCTGGGGCTGGCGCAGGCTCGTCCTCGCCTACCTCGCCTTCGCCCTCGCAGGCGGCCTTGCCGCCACCCTCATCACTCTTCTCACCACACCGCAGCACCCCTACCTTTACGGGCCCAGTGCGCCCATCGTCGGTCTTCTCATCGCCGCCATCGTCCAGTTCAACCGCAGCAAAAACTCCCTCGTCTACACCAATTCCCCTCTCCCGCTCACCACCTTCCTCGCCTTCATGATCATCTTCCAGGCCGTCATGCCCATGCTGGGCTTCAGCTCCTGGCTCTCGCTCGTCGCCTCCATCGGCGCGGGCCTCGCCGCTTTCCTTTATGTCACCCGCTTCGCCAAATCTCTCCCCACCGCCCCTCAAAAAAACCGACGCCGATTCGCCGCCTGGTTTGAATCCCTCTCCTCTCAGGCCCCCGTCCATGCCGTCCGCCCAGGCGATAAAACCCAGGCCGAGCTCGCCCGCGACGCCGAAATCCTCGCCCTCGAAGCCGAAGTCGACCGGATCCTCGATAAAGTCCGCAATGAAACCCTCGCCAGCCTCACCGAAGAAGAAAAGCGCACCCTCCAACACGCCACCGATCTCAAAAACCAAAACACTCCTCGCCGCTGAGAAAGTAAAGGTATTTGACGATTCAACCCCCGCGCCCAGGTCATCGGGCCCTTGTCTATTCGCTTTGCCGGGTGGCATGCTCTCGTCCGCGTGAGCATGTCTTTCCGAGTCTTTAACCTCTGCTCTCCCCCCTCTCTGGGTAAAAGCGTTTGATGGTGGCTAACGCGCCCGCGTTATCGGGTGGCGGGTTGTCGGGTGTCCATCAGGAGCCCAACGAAGACTACGCCGCAAAACGGCATTCACTTTCAATGGCGCCGGCTCGCTCAAAGCCCCTCGATACCCCGAAAACCCCGACACCCCGGACGCACAGGCTTCCGTCAAATGCAATTGCCATGTGCTTTTACCCGCCGCCGCTGATCCTTCCTTCATCCGCCGACGTACAATCCTCTGTTCCACTCAAGCACCCGCAGGATCACGGCATGGGTTTAGCCGACAGGCATTACGAACGCTACGACGAAGACCGCCCACCCACCGGTCCCCGTCAGGCCATGGCTCTCTCGCCCACGGTCTGGATCATCGGCATCCATGTGCTCGCGTTCCTCATCTGCATCGTCGGCTCGCCGGATATTAAAAAAGGCCCTGGCCTCCATCTCTTTTTCTCCAAGCCCTTCGTCTTTCAAGACCACCAGCTTTGGCGGATGCTCACCTATTTCCTCGCCGAAGGAAACATCATCGCCCTCGTCCTCAACATGTTCGCCTTCTATTTCATGGCCCGCATGCTTGAAATGGTCTGGAGTTGGCCGCGGCTCGTCCTTTGCTACCTCGCCTGCGTCCTGGGCGGCTCGCTGGCCGCCACCATATTCGTCGCCCTCATTAATCCCAAGGATTCCACCCTCATCGGCGCCGCCGCCCCCGTACTGGGCATCATCGTCGCCGCCATCTTCCGCTTTGAAAACCTCCAGGGTGCGCTCCCTTTCAGCAAAACCCCCTTCTCCCTTAAAACGTTCCTCTTCTTCATCATCGCCATCCAGGTCATCTTCACCGTCCTTGGCTTCAGCCCCGTTCTTCTCCTTGCCGCCTCCGCAGGCAGCGGCATCACCGGTTACCTCTGGATCCGTGTCATCAAAGAAAAAAATCCGATCGCCGGCCAGATCAGACGCCAAAGCTGGTTCTCTAAATTCCTCGCCGAGCGCCGTCAGAAAAAACGCGCCAAGGAAGCCCAGGACCTCGCCGACCTTGAAGTCGAAGTCGACCGAATCCTCGACAAAGTCCGCCGCGAAACCCTCGCCAGCCTCACCGAAGCTGAAAAACGCACCCTAAAACGCGCCACCGACCTGAAAAACAAATAATCACAACCCTTACCACCGACCGGCACAAACTCACCACAAACCCTCTTTAAATCACACCTTACAAATTCTAAATCATAAATTCCTCCATGCCCCACCCCATCCACTACGACTTCATCGCCAAAACTTCCGACTCCAGCGCCCGCCTGGGCCGCGTCCACACCCCGCACGGCTCCTTTGACACCCCCGCCTTCATGCCCGTCGGCACCCAGGCCACCGTCAAAGGCCTCCTCCCCGAACTCGTCTCCCGCACCGGCGCGCAGATCATCCTGTCAAACACCTACCACCTCATGCTCCGACCCGGCTCTGACCTCGTCCAAAACATGGGCGGCCTGCACAAATGGATGCGCTGGGACGGCCCCATCCTCACCGATTCCGGCGGATTTCAAGTCTTTAGCCTGTCCAAACTTAACAAAATCACCGACGACGGCGTCACCTTCAAGAGCCACATCGACGGCTCCATGCACCACCTCACCCCCGAACGCAGCATTCAAGTCCAAAATCAGCTCGGCCCGGACATCATGATGGCCTTCGACGAGTGCCCCCCCGCCGGCGAAGGCGTCACCCGCGAAAAGATCAAATGTGCCTGCCAGCGCTCGCTTCTCTGGCTTGACCGCTCCATCGCCGCCCATAAAAACCCCCACACCCAGGCCCTCTTCCCCATCGTCCAAGGCGGCACCGACCTTGAACTCCGCACCTGGTGCGCCGCCGAAACCGTCAAATTCAACCAGCCCGGCTACGCCATCGGCGGCGTCGCCGTCGGCGAAGGCTTCGAAGAAATCAAGAAAGTTGTCGAGTTTACCGCACCACTCCTCCCCTGGGATAAACCCCGGTACCTCATGGGCGTCGGCTATGAACGCGACATCCTCGCCGCCGTCCGCGCCGGCGTGGACATGTTTGATTGCGTCCTCCCCACCCGCAACGGCCGCAACGCCAGCGCCTTCACCCCCACCGGCGCCATCCGCCTCCGAAACGCTAAATTCGCCGAAGATTCCTCCGTCATCGACCCCACCTGCGACTGCACCGCCTGCGCAGGCGGCTTCTCCCGCAGCTACCTCCGGCACCTCTTCGCCGCTGACGAAATGCTCGGCCCCATCCTCGTCAGCCTGCACAACATCCGTCACTTCCAGCGGTTCATGCTGGACATCAGGCATGCCATCGCCGATGATAGTTGGTCTTTCCTCCAAAGCCGCTGGCCGGTGGCTTTTGAGACGCCCGACCTCGACCCCGAAAATAATCCCGCCTGATCGGCAGGATGGGAGTCGATGCCGGGTCGGTCTGTTTTACCGGTCCTTTTGTCCGTACAGGAAGGCTTCTCAATGTCTCACGTTTCGATGCTCACACTCGCTCAAGAAGGTATCTCCGTCGCCCCCGGCGCCCCCACCGGCGCTGCTCCCGCGGGCGCTCCCACCGGCGCGCCTGCTGGCGCTGGTGCTTCCGGCGCTGGCACAGGCCAGGCCGCCGGCGCAGGCTCCCCTCCCCCCGCCAAGCCGGGTGGCTTCGACGGCATGTCCCTCATCTTCATCATGGTCATCGGCATGATCATCTTCATGATGTGGTCCGGCAGCCGTCGCGAAAAGAAAAAGGCTGAAGAAACCATGAACGCCCTCAAGAAGGGTGCCCGCGTCACCACCGTCGGCGGCCTGCGCGCCGTCGTCGTTGAAGTCCGCGATGACGAAGTCGTACTCGAAAGCTCCGGCAACCGCCTCACTTTCGTCAAGACCGCCATTCAAACCGTCCTCCCTGACGAAACCCCGGCCGCCTCTTGATTGACCGGCCCTCAGGGCCTGTCCGCCTCACCGGGTTCCTTTTCCATCCCGACACTCTCATTTCAATAAACGGCAAATATGGACCGCGTACCGCTCTGGAAACCCCTCGTCATTCTCCTTGTGGTGGCACTCTGCCTCCTGTGCATCTATCCCCCTGAGCGCAAGCTCAAGCCGGGGCTGGACCTCTCAGGCGGCACCACCCTCGTCTACCAGGCCCTCGTCAAGGAAGGCGCCTCCAACGCAGACCAGGAAATTGACGACACCATCGCCGTCCTCCAGAACCGCGTTGACCCAAACGGCGTCCGCAACCTCATCTGGCGTCGCCAGGCCGGCCACCGGATTGAAATCCAGATGGCCCACGCCTCGCCCGAAGTCGCCAAGCGCCGCAAGGAATTCCAGGCCGCACGCGAAGTCCTCTTAAAGTCCAACATCCAGCCCCGGGACATGGACGCCGCACTGGCCGCCACCCCCGACGCTCGGGAAAAGGCCTTCACGGTCTTCGCGCAAAACGACCCCATCCGCCTCAAGCGCCTGCAGGACCTCGCCGCCGCATACGACCAGATGCAGGTCGCCCGCAAGCCCTACGACAAAACCCAGGCCGAGCTTGACGCCCTGGCCACCCCGGCTGAAAGCGCCCCCGCCGCGGAAAAAACCGCCTACGACAACAAGGCCAAGTCCCTGCGCGCCCAGATCACCCAGAGCGCCAAGGACTTCCGCCAGGCCCGCGACGCTTACAACAAGCTCCGCGACGCCATCCTCGCCGACAACCTCACCGCCCTTGAAATCGACGGCTGGCTCGAAGCCTCCGACAAACCCATCAAAACCAAGGCCGGCGAACAGCCCAGCCCCCGCGCAGCGCAGCAGACCAAGCTCACCGCAGCCCATCCCAGCATGGCGACCAAAATCGCCGATCTGGCCATCGCTTATCAAAAGTACGAATCCGTCAAGGGCCCCTTGGACGATCCCTCCGACCTCATCACCCTCCTTAAGGGTTCGGGCGTCCTGGAGTTCCGCATCGCCGCCAACCCCTCCACCCCTGAAGTGGCCGACTACATCGCCCAACTCCAGGAACGCGGCCCCCGCGCCGGTCAGGACAAACCCTGGCGCTGGCTCGAAATCGACACCAAAGGCTACGCCAAAACCCCCGAAGACCGCGAACGGCTCGCCCAAAACCCTGTCTCCTTCTTCTATGGTTTAGTCGCCCAGCCCTACGCCGGTAAGTACTACGCCCTCATGGCCAACACCAAGGGCTCCAGCCTCACGGATAAAGACCCCGGCTGGCGTCTCGTCCACGGCGGCATCGGCCGCGACGAAAAAGGCTTCCGCTGCATTGAATTCCAGCTCAACGCCGTCGGCGGCGACCTCATGGCCACCATGACCGGCTCTCACCGCGGCGAACAGATGGCCATCGTCCTCGACGGCAAAGTCGCCTCCACCGCCACCATCAACAACCAGATCCACAACTCCGGCCAGATCACCTCCGGCAACGGCGGGTACAGCGCCACCGACGCAGACTTCATCGTCCGCACGCTCAAAGCCGGCGCACTCAAGGCCCAGCTCTCCGAAGAACCCATCTCCGTCAAAACCACCGGCCCCCAGTTCGGCCAGGACAACCTTCGCTCCGGCCTCATGGCCGTCGTCGGCGCTTTCGTCGTCACCGCCCTCTTCATGGCCGGTTACTACTTCTTCAACGGCCTCATCGCCAACATCGCCCTGCTGCTCAACGTGCTCATCGTCCTGGGCTCCATGGCCCTCTTCGAAGCCACCTTCACCCTCGGCGGCATCGCCGGCCTCGTCCTCACCATCGGCATGGCTGTCGATACCAACGTGCTGGTCTTTGAACGTCTCCGCGAAGAGCTCGAACGCGGCAACCCCGTCAAGGTCGCCGTCCGCCTGGGTTACCAGAAGGCCTTCTCTTCCATCTTCGACTCCCACGTCACCACCCTCTGCACCTCCATCATTCTTTACTACACCGGCAGCGCCGACATCCGCGGCTTCGCCGTCACCCTCGGCATCG
>CAZIWA010000138.1:0-14710 GCA_964542875.1 uncultured Phycisphaeraceae bacterium | reverse complement strand
CTTCTAATCAAATTTATCCTGATTCGCTTTTACTTTCTGCCTCTTCCCTTCGCGGTAAAAAATCCGCTCTTCTATCCTGCACCCACCAACGCCAGAAAATTTCCGCAAAGCCGCCGCCAACCCGGGTAAATACCCCATGGGAAGCACGAATTCACCTTGCCAACCCCCATGGACACCCCAACCCCGTCACCCGCAGCCCAAGCGCGTGGGATTCGTCCAATGCCCAATCCACAAATCACTTCACTCCCAGCTCGATCAGGTGATAAGCGATCGCGTCCGTCAGCGCCTGCCATGACGCCTCCACCACGTTCTCGTTCACGCCGATGGTGGAGAAATACCGAGTGATCGGCTGATCCGCCCCCGCGCCTTCCTCGTTGCCCAGCACTGCAAAATCCACCACCACGCGCACCTTCGCCGCGCTCTCCGCAGTCGGGTTCACCACCCGCACCTTAAAGTCCCGCAGGTGCAGCCGTTTGATCTGCGGATACGCGTCCGTCAGGCACCGCCGCAGTGCGCCGTCCAGCGCGTTCACCGGGCCGTCCCCTTCGCTCACTTCGTGTCTGGGCTTGCCGTTGACCTGCATCTTCACCGTCGCCTCGGTGCTCGGGCTGTCGCCGTTGCGCTTGGTGATCGTCACCCGGTAATGATCCAGATCCCAAAACCGCGGGCGGCTCCCCAGCACGTCATGGAACAACAATTCCAGGCTCGCGTTGGCGGCCTCAAACTGGTACCCCTGGTGCTCCAGGTCCTGCACCCGTTCCAGCACTTTGCGCTGCACGCCCTTGTCTTCGATCTTGAATTTCGCACCCAGCGTGCTGTTGATGTTGCTCACGCCTGAAAGCTCGCTCACCAGGATCTTTCGGCTGTTGCCCACCAGTTCCGGGTTGATGTGTTCGTAGCTGCTGGCCAGTTTCTGCACCGCATGCACATGCATCCCGCCCTTATGGGCAAACGCGCTGGCGCCCACGTAAGGCTGGTTGGAGCTCAGGTTCAGGTTCGCCCGTTCGTACACGTACCGGCTCACGTTCGTCAGCTTTGCCACGCTGCCCGGCTGCAGCACTTCGTAGCCCATTTTCAACGCCAGGTTCGCCGCCACGGTCGTCAGGTCGACGTTCCCGCAGCGCTCGCCGATGCCGTTGATCGTCCCCTGCACCTGCACCGCTCCGGCTTCCACCGCGGCCAGCGAGTTGGCCACTGCCAGGCCTGAGTCGTTGTGGCAGTGGATGCCGAATCCCTCAAACGAATGCTTCATCGTCGCCAGGGCTTTGTCGAGCTTCTGAGTCAGTTCCAGCACGAGCTTGGTCACAAATCCTGGCAACGTTCCGCCGTTGGTGTCGCAGAGGATCACGCGCCGTGCCCCGCCCTTGATTGCCGCCAGGATCGTCTCAAACGCGTATTCCGGGTTGAGCTTGTAGCCATCAAAAAAGTGTTCGGCGTCGTAAAACACTTCCGGCTTGTGCGCCGCCGCCGCCACAAACGCCAGCGAATCCGTGATCATCGCCAGGTTCTCTTCCCGGGAGATCTGCAGCACCTCATCCACATGCAGCGCCGAAGTCTTGCCCACGATCGTCACCACCGGCGATTCCGCCCCCACCAGCGCCTGCATGCCCGGATCGTCCTTGGCCAAAATGCCTTTGCGCCGGGTCATGCCAAATGCGCAAACCTTCGCATGCTTGAGTTTCAGCTTCTTCACATCCTGGAAGTACGCCACATCCTTGGGGTTCGAAAGCGGGTATCCCCCTTCGATGTAGTCCACCCCCAGCGCGTCCAGCACTTCCGTGATCTTCACCTTGTCCACCAGGCTAAGCGCCACGCCTTCCCCCTGGGTGCCGTCACGCAGGGTTGTGTCATACATCTCAACGCGCTTGGACATTACTTTTACGGACATGTGATTCTCCTGGAATCCACTGAAACCTCACCCACCTGACTGCGGAGTCGGCCGCCACCAGGCGGTCCAACAAAAAACCCCGCCTTTCGGCAGGGTTCGTGTTGCAGTCTTAAGACAACATCGGCCCTACCGAGGTACGGGGTTCCCAATAATCTCAATAATCTGGCCGCTGAAGGTCATGCGAGCATTCTAGTCACCCAATCATTCTTGGCAAGTTCCCTCGCAAACCGCGACTCCACCCACCCACCTCGCCAACTGCTCTTCTCTGACCAGACCCCAGTCCCTGGCCCCTTCTTCCTGGCCCAAAGCTAATTTTCCAACATCACATTCCCGTGCAAACTAAAAACTATTTGTACAATGCCAAGGCCGGGAACGCAGTTCAACATGTTGACTCGTCTCGGTGTGGCAGTTCTATCAGGACTCACCCAACCCCAGGAGTTTACCCATGCTCGAATTCTTCCTCGCCCAAAGTGACGGTTCAGATGCTGCCGCAGGAGCCGGCGGAGCCATCTTCGCACTCGGCTGCTGCACCGTTTACATCGCCATCATCGTCGGCTTCATCGTCGGCATGTGGAAGTGCTTCGAGAAGGCCGGCAAACCCGGTTGGGCCGCCATCATCCCCATCTATAACATCATCGTCATGCTCGAAATCGTCGGTCGCCCCCTCTGGTGGATCATCCTCTTCTTCATCCCCGTGGTCAGTGTCATTGCCTTCGTCATCGTCTCCATCGACTTCGCAAAATCCTTCGGCAAAGACGCCGCCTACGGCATCGGCCTCTTCATTCTTCCCTTTGTCTTTTATCCCCTCCTGGGCTTCGGCGACGCCAAGTACGTCGGCGCTTCCGCCCAGCCCTGATTCACTCAGCGCTTCGCACATAAATAACGCAACATCCAAAACCCTTTGCCTTCACCGGCAAGGGGTTTTTTAATGCCTTCACTCACCCACGTATCACTTCGTAAATCACAAACCGCATCGGCTCATCATGCTCGCCGATGGGCTCAAACACCCCGCGGAATCGCTCTCGGATCATCTCTCCCGCCCGTAATCCATCTTCCGCCTGTCCGGCTTCCACCAGAAACTTAAACGCCCCCACCCCCAGCCGCCGGCTCACCTGCGCCTTGAATTCCTCAACGCTCTGCCCCTCAAACGTCGCGATCATTCGTTCCCGTCGGTCTTCCCATTCAAAATCCGGCTCCGCCCCGCAGGCCATCCGATGCCGCTCGATCAGCGAGTCAGCCACCCGGTCGCTCCACTCCCTGGGCTCTCTGGGTTGCCAATTCTCCGAGGTGTCATGCTCATCGTCCTGCGATTCCTCTGACAACCCCAGCACCACCTCCGGCTCCGGTTCCGGCTCGGCGCTGGCCGGCCGGGTGCCCCGCCTGCGCTCCACCAGTTCTTCACCCACTCCGAAAATCTGCCGCCTCAGCGCATAGGTCAGCACCGCCCACCCAAACCACGCCACCGCCAGCACCATCAGGGTGCCCGCATTTTTTCCCGTCAAAGTCTGCTTTGAAAAATCATGGCTCAACAGCAGCAGCATCGCCAGCGCCCCCAGCCAAACCAACAGCATATTTGTGTTTCGCGTGCTCAAGACCACTCATTAAACTCCCCCGGCGGCCAATCTCCAAACCATCCCACTCCTCTTCCCTCCCCGCTTAACACCCTCCCCGCTCCATCATTGCTTCACCGACACTTCATAAATCGCATATTCCATGGGATGGGTGCCCGTAAACACCAGTTTGAACCACTCTGGATGCTTCTCATTGATCGCCCGCGCGCCCGCAAGAGCGTTTTCCTGGCCCTCCGCCGCTGCGGGAAGCCTAAACCCGTCAGCACCAGGCCGGAATCCCGTGGGCTTAAACGTCTGAGTTGCCTCGGGGTCTTCCCGGCCCTGCTCATCCAAAGCCGTCTGATGCAGGTTGTTGACCCGCTCGGACAGGTACTCCGTAAATTCATCCAGCGATTGCCCCTCAAACGCCGCCACCATGTGCGAATGCCGGTCGTACCACGTATCGCCATCTTCCCTCAGGCCCGCCTTCTTCAGGTACCGATCGATCAATTTCCCCGGCACCTGCGTCCATGCTTCATTCCACTGCTGGTTTTCCATTTCCACCGCTTCACGGAGGCTTTCATCCGGCGTCTGTGAATCCCCCACCACGCCTGCCCCGTGCATCCGGCGCACTTCGTCGATCGTCGTCCCGCCCCGCGCGCGCCGCCAGGATTTATCCCGCCACCAGAACAGCTCAAAATGCTGCTTGAACGTCCCCTGATAGACCTTCGTCACCCGCCCCGAAGGCTTGTTCTTTTCATACACTTCCAGCAGTTGCGCCACGTTTGCCCCCGGCTCCATCACCCGTATCACGTTGGGCCGCGTGTCCATCACCATCGGCATCTGGATATTGGACACGTAATATTCCGTCCCATCTTCAAAGTCACTCGCCAGATCCAGCCACGGCCCTTGGCCCCCCATGGCGCACATCGCGGCGGTCATGCCTTTGCCTTCATGGATGTATCCAGACATCTCCAGGCTTGGCATATCCTCCACCCGAAAGTCGCCCTCATGCACAAACCCCGCATCTAAAAGCTCCTGCAGCAGCGCCCGGCCAATCCCATCTTCAGCCAGCCGTAGCGGCGGACCATCCTTCACAGGCTCAAGCTCCATCAAAAAATTGTTGACGTTCGCTTGCGTATCGCCCAACCCCTTGGCCAAATCCTTAAGCTCGCCCACCACCGCCTTGATCTTGAAATACGCATACAGCCCCCCCGCCACCAGGCCACCCAGACCCACCAGCAGCCAGATGCCAAACGCCTGCCCCACGTTCCCCGGCGTCAACCCCGCAAACGGCACAAACGCCACCACCACCAGCAGGATCAACATAATCACCGCAACAAGAAACCATCCGGCGATCAATCCCAGATACTTCATCATGCTCTGCCCCTTGGAACGACGCGTGTCGACAAAAACCAACTCTGGCCTGTAGTTTACAAAACCATAATCAAAACGGAATGACCCTATTCTCCGTCTTCCCTATTCTCCCGCTCTACGCCCGCGCGCATCTCCCGATCCTGCACCCACGACAACCCAACCTGCGCAAACACCCCGCCTAAAAACGCCATCAGCATGTCCGCCTGCGCATCCCAAACATCTCCCTGGCTTCCCAGGAAGTCCTCCGCCTTCTGACCGCCAAAATGCACCGCATACCGCCACTCGAAAATCTCATACACCGCGCTCACCGCCAGCGACACGCAAACACACAGAAAAAACAACCATCCCCCCGGCCTAAGCGGGGAAGTCCGAACCAAAAGCTCCCGGGCCACCATCGCCGGAATCACCCCTTGAAAGAAGTGCCCCACCCGGTCAAAGTGGTTCCGCGAAAGCCCAAAAGCCTCCTTGGCCCAGTTCCCCACCGGCACCTCTGCATACGTGTAGCACCCGCCCATCATCAGGATCAGCGCAAACACCCAGATCAGCGTGTAATTCACATTCGTCAGTCTAAAGCGCCGGTATGTCGCCACCATCACCGCCGCCCCCAGCATTGCCGGCAGCGTCTCCGCCAGCCAGTTCCACCGGTCATGCGTCGCCAAACCAGACCATGCCAGTCCCAACAGCCCCAGCGCCAGCAACACCCCAGGCAAAACGCCCTTGCCACGCTCCATCAGGCCTCCCATTCTTCTCAAGCGCTGAACTCTAAATTCCGCACGCTGGACACACGACGCGGGACTTCGTCTCTAATCAATACCCTTCATCCGGCCCGGACTCATCCTCCGCCGGCTCGTTCTTCGTCGCGTGCCGGTACGCCAATCCCATGCACAACAGCCCCATCTCAAACAACCCGTAAATCGGGATTCCCAGTGCCGTCATGCTCAAGACATCAGGCGGAGACGCAATCGCCGCAATCACAAAACACGCAAAGAAACAATACTTCCGGTACTGCGCAATCGTCTTGGGGTTCACCATCCCCGTCCACCCCACCGTCGTCATCACCACCGGCAACTGAAAAGCCAGCAGCGTCCCCAGCGCCAGCGTCCCCACAAAGCTCAAATAATCCTCCACACTCATCAAAGGCTGCACCGGCGAATTATTCCGTATCCCCGAAAAATGCATGATCTCCGATTCGCTCGTCTTCACCCGGATCTCACCCTCAGGCTGCTTCAGCCACGCCTCCCCCACCTTCGGCGTCGCCGGGTCCTCATACAAAACCGGCAGGCTCCCCAGCTTCCCAAGCTCCGCCGGCGTCTCGCCCGGCTTCAGCTCAGGCGGCTTCTCCCGCTTGGGCAGCGTCAGGTTGTTGGTCTTCACCACCATCCCCACGATGTGCTCCATGATCCCCCCCTCCCCGCTCTTAGGCAGTTCCACAGGCGGAAGGCTGATCGTGAAAATAATCATGAAGCTCAACGTGATCGGCAGCAAAATATAATAAAGAAACAACACACTCAAAAAGCTCATCAATGCGGAAAATGGCGCCAGCACCACCACCACTTTCCGCTCATTCTCATACAGCCCGGCCCGAACGAAACACCAGAGCTGGTAAATCATCCACGGAAACGAAATCACCAGCCCCGCGATCAGGCTCACCATGAAGTAAACCGTAAACCCCGTCGTCACCCCCGTCGCCACCAGGCTATGTGGCAGCCCCGCGATATCCAGCACCCGCACCATCGGCGTCAAAATCCACGCCAGAATCTCCCCCCCGTAATACAGCGTCACGCCGCAAGCCACCGCCAAACCCAGCAGCGCCCGGATCACCCGGGTCCGCAAATCATCCAGGTGATCGCCCAGCGACATCACAATGTCGCTCTCCTGCGATTCTGGATTTTCTTCTGACCCTTCAGCCATGGAGCTACATTCTAGTCCCAATCACCCCATCGCCGCGCCGCCACGTCAAGAGCGACAATGTCGCAGGCGAATCCCACCGCCCCAGGTCCTTCTTTTTGGCGGGCGCATCGCGCCGTAAAGGCTCTTTAGGCTCATACAAGGGCACGTAGCCGTGGGCCGGCAAGACTTCGAGCGCCGCCCACGGTCAACAGATGTTTTGAATCACTCCCGTCTTTCTGCAACTTCGACGGTCGCGGAAAGACATCTCGACACTCATCACACCTCAGGATCAATCTCACCGCCATCGTCATCAGGCATCTCAATGATGGTCAGTCGATACCCGCCGGCACTGTCTGCGATCATCTGCTCGCCCGTGTCGTTGGAAAGGTTCGTCAGCTTCAGCACCGTGCCGTCCGCCTTGCGCCGCTGGTATGAGTCCACCTTCACCGCGGTGATCCCGTAGTTGGACTCCGTAGCCTCATCCACGCTGTACACCCTCACGCTGCCCAGATGTCCTGCATAGATGTTGGAGTTGCTCATCGCCTTGTAATCCGTGTAGCCGATCGTGCTCGAAAGGTACAGCGTCTTGATCGACGCCAGCCCGCCTGACTCGCTGGTCAGCACAGACATATATCCTTCGTAGTTCTCCACGCCCACGGCCACATAGCTGTCCACCAGGTGCCCAAAGCGCATGTTGTCCACGCTGCCTGCGGAGATCACATCCACGCCCTTGCCGACCGCAAACACAGTCAGGTTGCCCAGCGAAACCTTCCCGTCTTGAATCGGGTTGGTCACCGTGACCGAAGAATCCATCATGTCCAGTGACACGAAGATCGTCCCGATCAGCCCCGCCTGGATATTCGTGTTGTACACGCTCACACCCGTATTCAAGCGCGTCAAAACACTTGCATGGATCGAGAATTCCATGATGTTCCCGGTGATCAGGAACGTCCCCACGCCCGTATTCTGCGAATCAAAGTGGGAGTTGATCACCGTGCCGCCCACGCTCACGCCCGCGATGGAGAACAGGCTCGGCGTTAACCCCTCGCCCGTCGTCACAGACGTATCCAACAAGTGCTGGCGCACGCTCATCAGCCCAATCGACTGCACATCGATCACGGATTCAATCAGGCTTCGGCTGGTGGTCAGGTACGCCAGCAGGCCCGTTGCGCAAAGGTGCCAGTTTTCACCGCCCGAACGGGTGGTGATGCGTTCGATGTTCCCTTCGATGGTCCAGTTGCTTTCCTTGATCGCCCCGGCCACGTTCACCAGGTTCAGGGTCGGCGCATCATCGGCGATGCCCGCGCCCGAAAGGTCCAGGTCCGCCATGAAGTCGCCGTCCACGTCCATCGCCCCGGTGATGGTCAGCGCATTGATGGACGCCGCGACGATCTCATCGGTCGACTCGTCCGTATCCAGCCAGTTCTTGGCCACGATCTGCGCAATCGCCGCATCGGGCGCGAAGATCGAGAGATTGCTCACCAGCCCGAAGGTCAGTTTCGCACCGCCGGTCAGCGCCTTGCTGGTGCCGAACGAAAGGTGCGCCTGGCCGCCGGTCAGGTCACCCAGGGTGATGCTGCCCACACCGCCGCTGATCGCCAGCGACTGGGTAAACGACGCATTGAGCGCATAAATGGAGCCGATATCGCCGGCCACTTCGATCACTGGAATCATCGTCTTGGGGGTGATGCCCGCCGATGCCGAAATCACATCCACCCGAAAGCCCGTCGTCGATGTGCTGCCGCTGATGGAGATATTCGTGATCGTATTGCGCAGACCGGTAAGCGGATCGATCACGGTCTGAATGCTCAGCCCGCCAAAATCGTCATTGTCGGTGTCGCCGCCTTCAAAATAAGCCGTTCCCGTGCCCGCACCGGTCATGGAGAGCGTGACCTTGTTGCCGTTCTGGTCCATGTAGCTCAGCGGATGCGCGGCATCAAACGTGTACGAAACCGGCTGTACCAGCGTATCGCTTTCGTAGAAGAAGTTGTTTTCGCCGCCGGTCGTTCCCATCACGCCGGACATATCAATGCCCGTGATGAAAGTGCCTTCGGCGGTGCCGCCATACCCGGCGCCCGGCTCGGCATGGTCAAAGTCATATCCTTCAAGCTCAGGCTGCGTCGCCTCAAGCGTGTAGTGCCCAGGGCGCAGGCCGGTGAAGCTGAACGCGCCGGATGCATCGGTGGTGGTGGTGAGTCCATAAGGAAGGCTGGGATCATCATTGTTGATGAGCTTGATCGTGATCCCCTCCAGCGGAACCGTCTCGCCCCCGGCGATGACGCCGACCACGTGCCCGGTGACGATGTTGGGGGAAATGTTCGCGAAGTTGTAACCCGTCGCGTCCTGATCGCTTTCCAGGGTAATGCCGCTGACCGCGTTGACATCGGGGCTGTAAACGCCGCCCGCGGCGCCGATCGTCGCCGTATGCACGAGCTGTCCCGAATTGGGAACCTCGATGACGCGGTACGTCAGGCCTGCGATCAGACCGGTAAAGGTCCATTGGCCTGATGCATCCGTGGTGGTGGTCGCCACATCGGTAAAGCCGCCATCGTCATACTGGACCAGTTTCATCGTCACGCCCGAAATCCCGCTGTCTTTGCTCTCCGTGGTATAGATCCCGTTGAAATCACCATCGAAAAACACCAGGCCGCTGATGGACTGCGTTGCCACCACTTCAGGCATGAATGCGTAGCTGTAATACTCCGCCACACCACCCGAGGCGATCGTCACGCCGGTGAATGAAATGTTGTCGTTGCTCACCGTGCCGCCGTGGGTGCCGATGTTCGCCTTGGTCACCATCAGCCCATCGGGTGTCTCCACGGAGATGGTGTAGGTGCCCGGTTCCAGCAGGTAGAAGTAAACGTTTCCGTATTCGTTGGTCGTCTGCGTCTGCGTCACCACGCTGCCGTCCACATCCGCCACGCCGCTGATCGTCACCGATACGTTGGCCAGCGCCTTGTCCGTATAGGACTGAAACACACCGTCGCCGGGCACCACCGGTCCGGGGTACCCTTCAGGGTCGGACCCGGTGTCTTCAAACGCCACCACGGAGATCGCCACGAATTTCACAAATCCCGCGTTCACATCCGTCTGGTTTGCGCCTTCGGCCACGTTGTACACCGGCGTGCTGCCCATGTGCTTATCGGCATTGTCCGCCCGGCTGCCCCCCACGGAAACGACATCCTGTTTGGTCAGCCGTGAAAGTTCCGGCGAGTTGAACACCACGTAATACGAATTGGCCGTCAGGCTCCCGAAGCTGTACAGGCCGCTGCCATCGGTGACGGTCTCGGCGATCAATTCATCGTCCGAGGTTCCCTGCAGCCCGTCCGCGCCCACCGCGTAAAGTTTGACAACGGCGCCGGCGATGTAATTTTCGCCGTCGCGCACGCCATTCTGGTTCACGTCTTCAAACGCCGAGCCCGACACGCTGGCCGTCGCCACCGCATTGGCCTTCATGCCAAAGGCGTATCCCGTGCCCTGCCCGCCTGCGGGCACCACAATGTTCAGGATCTGGTACGCGCTCTCGGGCGAGCTCCCGCCCAATGTCCCGATCGTGACCGCCGAACCCGTATAGCCCGGCACATCACTGAGCACCAGCGTGTACGACCCGCCGCCGGTTACCTGTTCGTTGGTGAACGTCACATACCCGCTCAGATCCGCGCTCAGTTGCACTTCCGGCTGGCCGGAGTCGCCTGAAATCGTCACCTTCGCGCCCGGCAGTGGGCTGTCGATTCCCGAATCAAACTTTCCGTTCTCATTGATGTCCGCATACACCAGCACTTGCAGCAGCGTATCCGCAACCACGCCCGCATTGATGGCTTCTTCATACGTTCCCTGCACCACGGTGTACACCGGGGTATCACCCTTGCTTGCGCCATCGGGGTACACCACGCTTCCGCCGGTGGTGCCAAGTTGCTGTGCCGCAAAGTGGTAGCCCGTAGGCACTTCAAACGACAGGTAATAATCCCCGTTGGCCACGTTGAAGAAATGGAAGTAGCCAAACAGCCCCTGCGTCACCGAATCCACAAAATAATCGTCGCCGGTGCCGGCCTGACCGTCTTGCCCCACGCTGTTGAGGATCACCCTCATCTCGGATTCGCCGCTGGAGGGGTAGCCGTCACCCTCATCGTAAATCCCGTTGCCGTTGACGTCGTGGAACACATACCCCGCCAGGATGCCGCCCGCTTCCACCGCACCCAGGTCGACGATTGCCGGATCGCTGTACGTCGGCCGGGGAAACCCGCGCTGATCCACACCCGTCGAATAAAGGTTGTCCCCTGCATCGATCACCGGTGAATTCGCCGTCGGCACCAGCGTCCGTGTCGGCCCGCCGTGGTAATCCAGTTCCGTATCCAGCGCCGGATCGATGCCCGTGATGATGCTCGCCCCCGTCACCGTGCCACGGCTGACATCAAAAACCAGGTTGTTCCCGATCGCCTTGATCGTCCCCGCAATGTCCGTCGCCTGCTTCACGCCTCCACTGGTCACGGAGTTCCCCGCCACCACGGAGTTCACCAGGTTCACCGGCTTGCTGGCGTCTGAGTACAACCCGCCCGTTGAAGTCGAACCCGCGTCGTCTTCCAGTGAGTTTCCATAAATCGTCACGTTGTAAAAATCAGCCGACCCGGAACTCTCGTTGACCCCGTAATACACGCCCGCGCCCTGTCCGGTCGTCAGGCTCTTGTTGTATGCGATCGTGGAGTTGATCACCGACAGCCCGCCGTAGGCAAACACACCCGCCCCCGGGCCGCGCCCGACGACGTTGTAGCTCACTTCGCTCAGGTTCAGCGCCATCGTATTGGTGGAGTAGATCCCGCCGCCGTGGATGTAGACATAAGTTCCGGGCGTCGACCCGGAGTTGGCATGCACCGTCGATTCCGTCAGGGTCAGCGAGCCGTTGTTCCAGATCCCGATGCCGCCCAGGGAGGAAATATCCTGGTTCACCACGTTCATGGAGTTCCCCTCCACGGACGTCAGCGCCAGCGAAGCCACCACGCCGCTCTCGACATACACGCCCACGCCGCCGGAGGTCGTCGTCGTCACGTTCGAGACATTGCTTGAAATCACGCTGTTGGAGATACCCACCGTCGTTCCCGGCGAAATCGCGCTGAAGTACGCGCCAATGCCCAGCCCGCCGCCGTCGGCAACGTTGTCGGAAATCTTCGAGTTGATGATCGACACCACCGGCGAAGACGAGTAAAGCCCCACGCCCATCACCGACACCGCCCCGCGCCCGCCCGTGTCCGTTGCGCTGTTCCCGGTGATCGTCACGTCCACCAGCGTCAGGCTGTTGCCGTGCGACCAGATGCCCGCGCCCACATTGTCGGTCACTTTGCCCCCGGTGATGGTCAGCCCATGCAGCACCACATCGCCCGCGGCAGCCTCAATCACCCGATCCAGCCCGTTCCCGTCGATGCTCAGCGCACCTGAACCAGGTCCGTAGATCGTGACGCTGTTATCGATGTACAAATACCCCGTCAGTTCAATCGTCGTGGTGCCTGCGGGCAGATTGAAGGTGATCGAGCTGTCCGTGCCATCGCTGCTGGCCTGGTTCAGCGCCCAGCGCAGCGACCCGTCCGCCGGCTCGTAAATATCATCCGTCGCGTTCGTCACCGAATACGCGGCGCTCATCAGCGAGCGCGCTTCCAGCGCTTCCACCACACTCCCGCGGCTCACACCACTGGACTCAAACCACCCCTTCAACCTTCCCGCCATCCGTGCGATTTTCGACTTCATCATGGAGTACCCGATCCGGCCGTGGTTGTGCTGCGTATGCATATTTTTTCATCCTACCAAATTCAGATCAGCGACTCACTTGAATTTACCTTGGAATCAGCCACCGCGTCGACCCTTATTCCTCTCTCCTCCCACGCTCTCCTTTCGGAAAGCGGGTCAAGGCCTGGCCCCGTACGGTGCAATGAAGCCTCGCGCGCTCTTTTTTGAAGGACCAACAGACCAGCGCTCTCAGATCCCCGGGGGCATAGCGTCTCTGACCGCGTAACGACACAACCCCCTCTGCCTTCCGTTGGTCTTCAATCGTTCCTGGCCTGGCCCCTCCCCTTGGCTGTTCAGCCGCCCATTCCCGGCATCTCAATAATGGTCAACCGGTACCCGCCCGCGCTATCGACAATCTCCGGCTCGCCGCCATCGTTGGACAACTCGGTCAGCTTCAGCACCGTGCCGTCCGCCTTGCGCCGCTGGTACGTGTCCACCTTCACCGCGGTGATCCCGTAGTTGGACTCCGTAGCCTCATCCACGCTGTACACCCTCACGCTGCCCAGATGTCCTGCATAGATGTTGGAGTTGCTCATCGCCTTGTAATCCGTGTAGCCGATCGTGCTCGAAAGGTACAGCGTCTTGATCGACGCCAGCCCGCCTGACTCGCTGGTCAGCACAGACATATATCCTTCGTAGTTCTCCACGCCCACGGCCACATAGCTGTCCACCAGGTGCCCAAAGCGCATGTTGTCCACGCTGCCTGCGGAGATCACATCCACGCCCTTGCCGACCGCAAACACAGTCAGGTTGCCCAGCGAAACCTTCCCGTCTTGAATCGGGTTGGTCACCGTGACCGAAGAATCCATCATGTCCAGTGACACGAAGATCGTCCCGATCAGCCCCGCCTGGATATTCGTGTTGTACACGCTCACACCCGTATTCAAGCGCGTCAAAACACTTGCATGGATCGAGAATTCCATGATGTTCCCGGTGATCAGGAACGTCCCCACGCCCGTATTCTGCGAATCAAAGTGGGAGTTGATCACCGTGCCGCCCACGCTCACGCCCGCGATGGAGAACAGGCTCGGCGTTAACCCCTCGCCCGTCGTCACCGACGTATCCAACAAGTGCTGGCGCACGCTCATCAGCCCGATCGACTGCACATCGATCACCGAGTCCACCAGGCTGTTGCTTGTCGTCAGATAAGCCAGCAGGCCGGTGGCCTCCAGCGTCCAGTTCTCACCGCCCGACCGGGTGGTGATCCGCTCGATGTTGCCGTCGACGGTCCAAAGCGCATCCCGAATCGTCCCCGCGACATTCACCAGGTTCAAAGTCGGCGCGTCATCCGCGATCCCCTCGCCGGAAAGGTCCAATCCCACTTCAAAGTCGCCTTGCACGCTCGAGCCGCTGCCCGTGATCATCAGCGATCCGATCGACGCCGCGGTGATCGTGTCCGCGGTCTCATCGCTGTCACGCCAATCCAGCGCGTTCAATTGCGCGATATGCGCTCCCGCCGCGCTGATCGACAAATTGTCCACTCGCCCCAGCGAAATATTCGTCCCATTGGGCATTGCGCTGCTGTGCCCGAAGATCAAGGTCGCCCCTGCGCTCGTCTGATCCCCCAGCAGGATGCTCCCCAGCCCGCCGCTGACGGCCAGCGACACATCCAGGCTCAGTTTCGGCGCATAAACGCTCTGGATATCCCCCATCACAATCAACGACCCGATATGCGCCGTCGCGGGGCTCCCCGCCGTCGCCGACACCACATCCACCCGGAAGCCCGTTGCCGAAGTGCTGCCGGAAATCTGCACGCTCTGCGCATAGATATCCGTCGCGATGGAGTCCCCAAAGCTCGGCATCGTGGTCATGATCGTGTTCATGTACACCGACCCTGAACCCGGCCCCGTCATAGAGAACGTCACCTTGTTCATCAGCGCATCGGTGTATGTGTAAGGATGCGCCGCATCAAACGTGATCCCCGGCGTCTCGCTCATCATCGCGCGCCCTTCCAGCGCCTCCACCCCCGCTGCGGCCCCCACAGGCTCGATCAATCCAGCAAAAAAACCGCACAACCTATTGCGTAAACCCTTGCCAAAGAATCGATTACGCATATTTTTCCCTGCAAGAAAGGCCCCAGCCGCAACCACGGATCCGAAACAATCGGACCACACACTAAATCCAAAACTCAAACCAGACCCCTCAACTATAAGTTCAAATTCTTAAAGTGCACATAATTCCCCACGATTCATTCTCGCCCTTTGATCGGGTTATTTTTGGGGTTTCGGGT
>CAZIWA010000137.1:0-14727 GCA_964542875.1 uncultured Phycisphaeraceae bacterium | reverse complement strand
ATCCGCCAGGGTCGTCTTTCCGATGGCGGATTTATGCGCTTCTTCCACCCATAAAACCGCCTTCTCATGCCGGCCGATTGCTTTGGGCGCGTCCGGATCGATCTCTCCCCGAACCCGCGTCGGCAGCGAAAGCTGGAAAATCTCTTCCAGCTCGATCGACTCAGGCGGCCTGCTCAGCGCGTACGTCACCGGCATCTGATCGTTGTTGAACTCCACCTGATGGATCATTTTCCCATCGGTCAGCCGTATCCCCAGGTCAAGGATCTTGTCCGTCGAAAGCTGCGTCTGCACTTCCAGCTCCTGGATCGTCACGTCCTTGCCTTGCTTAAACGCCGCGGCAATCTGGGTGAGCAGTGAAATAAGCAGCCGCGGATCGTAATACTTCTCACGACGTTGCCTGTGGGCGAAGTGCTTGAACTTGCCCGACCGCATCGACTGCAGCGTATAGGCCAGTTCCAGTCCGAAAAGGATGATCAGCCACGTGATGTAAATCCACAGCAAAAACAGCGGCAGCAGGCCCAGCACGCCATAAAACTTGAAGAATGGCAGCGCCTGGGTGACGTAAATCTGGAACCCCGCCTTGCCCATTTCAAACAGCACCGCCGCCACCAGTGCGCCGATCACCGCCGGCTTGATCGCCACCTTCGTATTGGGCAGCAGGGTGTACAAAAGCACCAGCATCAGCCAGCTTGCGCAGATGGCCCCCAGCACCGTGGCCACCTTCAAAAACGGCCCCAGCACGCCGGTGTGTTCCACCACCGTCACGATCTTCCCGGTCAAAAAAAGGCTTGCCGAAAGCAGCACCGGCCCAAGCGTAAGCACCGCCCAGTAAAGCGGAATGCGCATGTGCCAGGCCCGGCCCTGCTCGCACCCGTAAATGATGTTGAATGTCTGCTCCACGGTAATGATCAGCGCCAGCGCGCCCCACACCAGGATCAAGAACCCGATCCCGCCGATGCTGCTGAAAGAGATCTTGGAAACCTGGCTCGCCAGTTGATCCAGGATGCCGTTGATGGAATTGCGCAGTTGTACGTTTTCTTCCACGGTCCGCGCAGGCTGGCTCGATGGCATCGTTTCCGCGCCTGGCACAACCGCGAATTCCGCCGTCGCCGGTTTGGTGGCTTGCGTTTCCGGTTCCTCGGGCTCCATCTCCTCGGCATATAGCTCCCCGCCGTTGAGATATCGGCTGAAGCTCTCCGCCAGTGTTTCATGGTGGGTGGGCTGGCTCGTGGGCAGTTCCAATGCGGGAATGCCCAATTGCTGGAAGATCTTCTTCTGGATCACCTCTCTTGAATCGCTGAACCCCCCAAACGCGTTAAACACCAGCAGCGCCAGCACAATCGTCGGAATGAGGCTGAAGATGGTCCGGTACGTCAGCGCCGCCGCCATCATCGTCGCCCGGTCGTGAGACAGTTCCCTTGCGCAATGCAGCGCCAGGCTGGCGCCATACAGCAGCTTGCCCCGTCGTCCCTTGTAGTCCTTGACGCTTCGGGTCTCCAGGACTTCAATCAGCTTCTTGGTCTGTTTAAACGGGTTCATCATGTCGGTATCGCTGCGTCCGGTGCCGAAAGGGGGGTTAGAAAGTGATGTTCACCTTGATCTGATACGTGCCATAGCTGTCGTGCGTGGTCTGATCTTTGAATTCCTGCGTGAGATACGTATTGGAGATCATCAACTCTATATTCTGTCCCAGCAACAGCCCGATGCCAAACGTTCCTTCGCCCACCAGGGGGTTGATGTCCACGCCCTGGCTGTAGCTCCAGTTGTTGCCTTCCAGGAACATGTTGTGTTCCACCACGCGCCCCTCGATGCGCCCGAACAGGAAGAACGAAACATCGCTCTTGCGCTGGCTGGCGTTGGTCGTCATATCCACGATGTGATGCAGGTTCCCCGGCCCAAAGGACTCATCCAGGTGAAACCCGATGCGCCCCGTGCACCCGGCGACAAACTCCCGGTTGGCGCTCCCGAGCGTGAATCCAAAATGGGGGATCACGTCCAGGCCGAAGTCTTCATCGATCTGCCCTGCAAACGCCCGGAGCTTCCTGGTATAGGCGAAATTGAAGTTCGGTTCGTCCCGCAATTGGTTGGACCACCCGTTGAACTTGTTCACGTCGAAAATCTCGTGCAGCAGGTCCTGCGCCCGCTGGGCCATCGACGATGGACCGGTAATGCCGAAGGTGAATCGGGCATCTTCCAGCCATTGCCCGTTGGACCGCTGGAAAAATACCCCGCCGTACAGCCAGCCAGCATAAGGCCAGTCATTGGGTATCGGTGCGGTCGCCACGGAATCGATGGGCGTGTAGATATCCAGCCCGCCATAAAACCCCACTGCCGCTTTCACGTTTGAGCGGGTATCCATCAGCGGCAGGTTCTTCGCCCAGTCATAGGCAAAGTCAGGATGAAACGCCAGCGTCGCCCGCTGCCCGGATGAATAATGCCGGTCTGCGGAATTGAAATAATTCGCCCATGATCCATCATTTTCCACCTGCACCAGCAGTTGCACGCTCTTGTCCTTCTGGGCGTACTGGTCGAGCCTCACTTCGGGCAGGGCGGTGGCGGGCTGAGTGGTCTTTGGCTGTGTCTCGGCGATATCCGCCGCAAAAACACGCTGTACGCCGACAAAAACAAGCGCTCCAGCCAGGAGCCGCAACACAAATGCAGGGGGGTAGCGCATCGATAAATCCATGGGTAAGGAGTAAAGTTTATCGGAATCGAGTTTAATGGTGTGCCCACAGCCCGCCATCCGGGGAAGTCCGGTGTCGATTCACTCCTGAAAATCCTTAAACGAACATGATTCAACCCGCCTTAAACCCTCGTGCCGTCAAGCCTCTGGAAACACTCCACATCATCGGGCTTTGGGCGCTTTTGGCCCTCGTGATCGGCTTTGGGGTCTTCACTGAAATCAGAGGCGCTTTCCTGCAATCCCGCAAAACCGATGCGGGTGTCTATTTCCGTGCCGCCTGGGCCGTCCGCGCCGGGGAAGACCCCTACAAAATCACCGACAACAACGATTGGCGCTACCACTACCCGCCCACCTTCGCCATCCTCTCCATCCCCTTTGGCGATCCCGCCGACGGCCGCGACCGCACCGGTTATCTCCCATACGCCGTTTCTTTGGCGCTCTGGTACGCCGTCAGCGCAGGCGCAGCCTTCCTGGGCGCGCACCTGTTGGCCAGCGCGCTTGAAAAAACCTCCCTTGATCCCGACATCCGTAACCAGCCCAAATACTGTCAACGCTGGTGGTCCATCCGCATCTGGCCTGTCATCTTCTGCATCCCCGTGCTTGGCCGCGCGCTTGGGCGCGGCCAGGTCAGCCCGTTTCAGGTCCTCATGTTCGCCGGCGTCTGCAGCGCCTTCCTGCGCGGCTTCCCCTGGCGCGCAGGCTTCTGGCTCGCCATGGCCATCTGCATGAAGATCATCCCCATCTACCTCATCTCCATGCCCCTCTGGCGGCGGAATTTCCGTTTCATCACCTGGACCCTCTTCTGGTGTTTCGTCGGCCTCGTCGTCCTCCCCGTCTGTGTCATGGGCGTTGAAAAAACCAAGTCCGCCTACCATGTCGTCTGGTATGACGTCCTCCTCGCCGGTGCCAAGGGCGACACAGAGGGCGACCGCGCCAAGGAGCTCACCAGCATCGTCTCCACTTCCAACGCCTCCCCCATGGCGGTCATTCATAACATCCAATACCGCGACATCCACCCCCGTGCCGCCCGCCCCGAACACGCTGACCCCGGCGTGCGCATGGCCCACTGGGTCTTTGGCCTCGTCATCTCTTTTATCACCGCCTTCGCCGCCGGCTGGCGTCGCGATGCCGGCCAACTCTTTTTCCGCCCCTCGTTTGAGCAATCCGGCCCACCCAAGGACCAGCGCCAGCTCGACCGCCGCTTCCGTGACTGCCTCTTTTTCAGCGCGCTCACGCTATGCATGATCGTCATCAGCCCTGTCTCCCACATGCACTATCCCGCCATCGCCATCGTTCCCATCATGCTCCTCACCTGGGCCCAGTGGCAGCGCCGCGGCTTTGAAAAGCTCTCTCCCTGGACAATGGCCCTCTTCGTCTTCTTCTTCATCAGCCACGTCGCCACCATCGTCGGCGATTCCGTTCCCTTCCTCGCCTGGACGCGCGACTTCGGCGGCGTCCTCGCCAGCACCCTCGCCCTCTGGCTCGCCTGCGTCATCGAACTCTGGCACACCCGCTCCGCCGAAGCCCCGCAATCCGCTTCCACGCAGCCCCCGGCACCCGCCGCTCAGGCCTGATCCCTGTATATTGGCCAAACCACCTTCCTAAAACTCTCTCCGAGGTTCCCATGCTTGATCAAGCACTCTGCGCCGCCCGCCGTGCCCGCTTTGAAGCCGTCGCCGCCCAGCAATCCCTCGACGTGCTCATCATCTCCGACGCGCGCGACATCCCTTACCTCACCGGCCACACCTACATCAACCATCAGCCTTACCCCGTTGCCGGCATCTTCACCACGGGCTCCGGCTGGCTCTTCGCCGGCCCCGGCGCAGCGGCCCAAATGCCCTTCGCCGCCACCGTCGGCTACGAAGCGGCCCTGGGCGGCACCTCCCACCCGGACTGGATCATCCGCCTCGCCGACGCCATCAAATCCAAAGTTTCCTTCGCCTCCGCCAAGCGAATCGGTTATCAATCCGAATCCATCACCTTCCATCTCCTTAATGAAATCGCCAAAGCGGCCGGCTCACCCCAGCTCATCGACATGAACCTCCCGCTCCTGGACGCCCAGCGCGTCAAGGACGCCGACGAGCTGGCCATTATCAAGAAATCCATCGCCTGCAATCAGGCCGCCTACCGCGCCGCCGAGGCCACCATGGCCCCCGGCGTCCCGGAGCACCACGTCCTGGCCGCCGCCGCCCACGCAGCCCTCCAGGAAGCCGGCGAGCACGCCTATCACAACGGCGAATACCACGCCGGCGCCCCAGGCGGCTTCGCCACCGACGCCCGGCTCACCACCGGCCAGATGCTCGTCATCGATGCCTGGACCATCTACCGCAACTACTGGTGCGACATGAGCCGCGCCTACAGCGTCGACGGCAAGCCCACCGACACTCAAACATCCCTCTTCAACCACATCGCTCAGACGCACAAGCAAGTCACGCCGCTCTTCACCGTCGGCACCGACGGCATCGACATCTTCAAGGCCGCCGACGCATGGCTCCGCCAGCACCCGCTTCTCAAGGAAACCGGCCTCATCCACCACGCAGGCCACGGCACCGGCATCCGCGCCCATGCCATGCCCGACCTCAACCCCACCCGAGGCGGCAAGCTCCGCGCAGGCGAAGTCATCTGCTTTGAACCCGGCGCCTACCTCCCCAAAGAATCCTTCTACTGCCGCCTCGAAAACATGTACCTCATCAACCCCTCGGGCCCCCCGACCTGCCTCTCCAACCACCCCTTTAACCTCATCCCTCAAAAGTAAACCAGTCTCGATCCGAGTCACGCGACACCCAACGCATTTTTCTGGACTTTATAGATTCCATCAGCGCATCCTCCCCAGCCCTGATAGGGGCGGCGGCACCGGCACGCAGTGATATCGCTTCATCTTTGTGCGACCTCGAGGTCGCACAAAGACATCTCCGCCAATCTCGCAAAATCACCACAACCCACCCCGGCTCTGGCGAGGTCACGCTTTGCCTCATCACGCACCAAACACACTTCTCTATTCCCGCATCGCCGCCATCTTCAGCGTCTGCCCCCACACCCCAAAAGCATCAACCAGCAAACTCCCTTGCGGCGGTTCTGCCGCATCAATCTCCATCTCAATCGTCAGATACCCATGCCGGGCAAGCGAGTACAAAAACACAAGATTCTGATCATCCTGCCCGCGTGCCCACAGATAAAACGCCACTGCGTTTGACCGGTGCACAATCGCGCGCACCCATGTCGTCTTATGCATGAACACGGCTAAAAACCCATCTTCCCCCAGCGCGTTCAGCACGCGTTCCAGGGCATGGGTCAATTCCTCAAGGCTGCCTGAACGTTCTTTTTCAAACCGGCCGCCTTGCGCTCTCAGCTCCACCACAGACGTCCAGCCTAAAAGAAAGCCACTCAGCTCCTCATCCGCGAATGTACACCCAACCCCGTTTTCCTGGGCATTCCGAAGCAATTGCTCCCGGATCAATCGGCTTTTACCGTGACTCATGGCTCACAGGCTGTACTTCGTCATCAGCTTCAGGAACTCTTCCTTGAACCTTGGCCCGCCAAGGTTCGGATCGGTGCCTTGGAGCTGCTTGACGATCATTGGAATCCGCTTCTTGTAATCCGCGAACCGGGTGTTATCCAGTTCATACAGCGCCGCGCTGGTTTGCAGCGTCAGCAGCCAGGATTGCCAGAACAGGTCCGGGTACTTGTTGGTCGCAGCATCCTTCCGGATGTTCTTAATGAGCGGCGAAAGCCTCAGCAGCACGTTCTTATCCAGAATCGTGATCGCCTTGGCCTTGTCCGCCTTGGCCGAGTCCATCGCCATCTGGTAGTAGATCTGCGCCGCCGTGAACTGGAGCTGACCCTGGCTCTTAAGCGCTTCGATTTCAAGCAACGGCTTGATGATCGTCTCCGCCTTGTCCACCTCGTTGTTGTTCATCAGCGCCTTGGCGTACACCAGCCGGGGCGCAAGCTGTTGCGCAGGCGTCAGGCCGCGTTTGGGGTCCAGCGCCCGGTCCAGCAGGATCTGCGCCAGTTCCTTGGCGGCCACTTGCAGCTTCACCGCGCTGGCCAGCAGGTCTTGCCGCTTGGTGGCGGATTCCGTTGATTCCGCCTGGTTGCGGATCGACTGCACCTGGGAGTTAAGGTCATCCAGAACGCGTTCCACCACGAACGCCGCTTCATCGGGATAGTTGCGCATCATGTTGCGCGACTCGTTCACCGCTTCTTCGATCTTTCCTGCCTTGAAGTAAGACACGATACGCTTGGCCAGCATCGTACGGATCAGGTCCGTGTTGCCTTCATAGCGCTGTTCGAAGTCCGCCAGCAGGGAGAGCGCCTGGTCGAACTGCTTTTCATGCTCGATGGCCATGTCCGCCCGCACCAGCCGGCCCCATGCGCCTGTCTGCACCGCGGCCTTGGAGGCTTGCTCGTCCTTGGCCTTGCCCACCCAGTTTTCAACGTTGGCGATGATGTTATCGGCGATCGCGATGGTCTCTTTGGCCAGCGTGTCCGCATCCTTCGTCGGCAGGGGGTCGAAAATACATTCCTTCACCGGCGCAGGCGGCTCCGTGAAGAACGCAGGCAGCTTCCGGGGCGCCTGCAGCGACACCGGCGCCGCGGTCGGCGCGGCCTGCTCAGGTTTCTTTTCCAATGCCCGGTGATACGCGCTTTGCAGAAACAGCATCTGCTCAAGCTGCGCCGAGGGATAAAGGGGAGATTCGCTGGCCACGCCCGCCAGCACCAGCGCCGCGGCCAGCGGCCGGTCGTTGGTCAGCACGTTCACGGCGTATTCGATCCGCTGGAAGTCGTTCCCCGGCACCGTCAGGTATTTCTCGGAAATCATCGTCCGGAATGCCTGGTGGTACAGGTAGTCCGCCGCAGCCGGGTGGCCCGGCTGCCGGTACAGTTGCTGCAGCAGCCCGATGCTGTACACCATGCCTTCGCTGGCCTTGGGGTGGTCGGGGTACTGCTGCGCCATTTTCAGCAGCAGGTTCGCCGCCAGCAGTTGGTTGTTCATGTCACGCTCGTTGAGCATGTAGAACGAAACCGCCGCGTTGTACAGCGCCGTTCCTGCGGCCATGGCCCCCAGGTCGGTGCGCTCCATCAGCTTCGCGCTCACATCGATGGACCGGTTGAGCTTCACCGCTGCCTGCGCCCTCAGCGCTTCAGCCGCCTTGGGGTCCGTCGCCTGCTTGGCTGCCGCATCGCGGTTGAGCCCCTGCGCCCTCAGCAGCGCCATATCGCCGATCGCAGCCACCACGATCGGCGGCAGCGTATTCAAATCCGCATTCTCCGGAATGCTGCTCTCCCACCGGCCGTAGATGAACAGCCGCAGCTTGTCACGCTTGGAATCATCCACGTTCTTGCTCGACATCACCTCGATGTACGGCCGGAACGCATCATCCAATGCCTTGAGCTTCGCCTCGCCCGTCAGCAGGTTGGCCTGCTGCACCAGCAGCTTGTGCAGCGCATCCGTCACCAGCACGCGCATCAGCAGGTTGGAGTTCACCATCGGGTGAGGCGTCTCACCCACCAGGTCCTTCGCCAGCTTCAGTGCATCCGGGACCGTCTTGGGGTCCATCGCCAGACCCTTGATCTTCCCAAGCTGCGCCGTCAGGTTGTTCAGCCCACGCGGCAGGGGAGGCATCCCCGGCGTATCCTTGGGCATCGAAAGCTCGATCTTGGCCAGCCCTTCCTTCACGTTGCCCCGGGCGATCATCGCCCGGCCCATCAGGGAGTTGGCCACCCGGCGCAGTTCTGCGTATTCCGGATCGTTGTTGGTGAAGAACTTCTCCAGCCGCTCCACGGTTTCTTCCCGCAGCAGCCGTTCACGTTCGTCTTTGTAGTTGTTCTTTTGCTTGGCGATCTTGGGGTTCTTGCCCAGGTTCTTCCAGAACTGATCGCTCTCGGGCAGCATGGCCGCGTAGTACGCCGCCAGCGACGCGAAGTAGGGCGTCCGGCTCTTGTAGTACTGGTCCATCATGCGCTGCCAGATCAGCGTGTTCACACGTTTGGAAACGTGGTCCGATTCCCTGGGCAGATCGCCTTGAAGGGTGAAAAACCGGTAATCCGCGTCGGAGATCTGTTCGATCGCTTCGGGGATGTACTTTTCAAACGCCTCTTTTTGTTCCTTGTCCGGCACGCCGAACTCATAGAACTCGCCCGCGTTGTTGTTGATCGCCCGCAGGTATTCCGTCAGCAGCATTTCCACCAGGTCGGTCTGCCACAGCGGCCGCTCCTCGTGGTCGTAGAATTCCTTGATCATCGCCCGCCGGGCGTCCATCGCATCATTGAAGAACTTCAGGGCTTCCTGGCGCAGGGCCTCGGCCTTGGCCAGGTCGCCGCTGTCGCGCGCGTTGTAGGATTCATCCAGCTTCTCTTCGTAGTCCATCAGAAGCTGGTTCACCATCACCTGCTTCAGCAGCACCGGGTCTTTGCTGGGTTCGGTCTGGGTGTAGCGCTTAAGCAGATCGCCAAGGCCTTCCTTGCGCAGGCCTTCGATGAACCGGACTTTATCAAGCTTGTCGGCCTGAGCCATCGCCGGGCTGGCCAGGGCGCCGGCCAGAAGCATCCCCAGGATCGTGCTCTTGGTGTGTCGGCTTTTCATGCGTACCATCTGAAGGATTCTCGTTTTGTTTCGATTCGGTCTAACTTGGAAGTCCGTCTGCCCTGCGTTTGAAAATCGGGTTAATTCCCGCCGCCGCCCTCACCGCCGCCGTCTTCGGCCTTGATCTGCCCGAAGCTCACATCGCTGTACTTGGCTTTCACCACGGCGTTAAAGGTATTTACGACGTCTTGCCACCGTGTGTTCTGGTCGGGGGTGATCACCACCGGGTTGTCTGCGGCGAATGCGCCCGAAGGGTTTTCCTTGTTGTTCTGGATGCGTGCCAGCACTTCCGACAACCGGGAAAAATCCTGCGTCTGTTCAGCCGACCCATCGATGGTGATGCGTGCCTGGCCGTCCATCCCGCCCGAGGTAAGCTGGATTTTCAATTCCGTCTTGGGCAGGGGGGATTCCGTTGCCGCGCCCTCGCCGCCGATCATCGCCGGGACCTTCGCCGTGATCACGCCTTCATGCACCGCGAAGTTCGCCGTGATGATGAAGAAGATCAGGATGTTGAACGACAAGTCGAGCATGGCCACCAGGTTCATGGTGGGTTCGCCCTTGGCAAGCGTCTGCCGTTTCTTCTTCTTGTGCTCGTGCTCCGCTTCAACGGGCAGGAACTCGTCATGGTCTGTGATTGCGCTCATGTGTTACCTGGGATCCATGGAGGATGCCGAAAGATTGATCGTCTTCACCTTCGCGCCGGAGATGGCGCGCATCACCGGCACGATGTCGCTGTATCGGATTGACTTGTCCGCGCGCAATACCACCTGCACGTCGGCCTGTTTGGCCACTTCCAGGGCCAGTCGGCCTTGCAGCTCGTTAAGCCGCCCGAGATAGTTGTCGCTGGCGAAGACGATCCCGGAGATTTGCCCGGTGTTCTCGTCCTTGGGCACGATATTCACCACCACCCGGTTAGGGCTGGAATCTTCCTTGGCAATGGTTTTCATCGGTTCGGGAATGTTCATCTTCGGCAAGTCGGCTGCGGCGAAGTTGGAGATCAGGATGAAGAAAAGGATAAGGTTGAACACCACATCCAGCATCGCGGTGATGTTGATGTCAGACTTGCTTCGGGTTACGGCTTTGCGTCCCATGGGCTGTATTCCTTTGGCGCCTGGTCAAGGTCAGGCAGACGAATCTCAGCGCTTGGTGGGCACGGGACGGAACGGTTTGATCATTTCCACCACACGTGCGAACGATTCTTCCACGTTGTTTTCGATCTGCGCGCGCAGCATGCCGTATGCAAGCACCGCGGGGATGGCGACCACCAGACCCCAGAAGGTGCACACCAGCGCCGCCGAAATACCGCCGGCCAGCTCAGCCGGCTTGGGCGCGCCGCCCGAAGACGACATGACGTAGAACGACATGATCATGCCGTACACCGTGCCGAACAGCCCGATCATGGGGCCCGCGGCGCCAAGGATGTTGAGGATTTCCATGTTACGGATGCGGGATGCCGAGCTCGTGAACGCGATTTCTTCCGCGGATTCGCGCATCGCGGTAAAGCCATGCACCGCGTTGCCCAGCGCCGCGCCCATCGTCTTGGCGAAAACGCTCGTGTCCGCGTTGCACACTTCCAGCACTTCTTTGTACTTGCGCTCCGTCAGCAGCCGCTCCACCTCTTCCACCGTCGCCGGAGGCATGATGGTGATCTTCCGCGAGCTCATCGCGTGCCGGATGATCTGCGAAAAGCTGTAGATCGACAGCACAATGGTGAACCAGATCAGGATCTTGGCGATAAAGTCGGGCGGGTTGAAGAACATGCCCATCAGCGTGAGGTTCTCATGCTCTGCATGCTCCTGCGCAAACGCAGGCACCGCAGGCCCCGCCACCAACATCACTGCGCACAGGGAAAGGAAGATTCGGTTCGACAGTCTGGTCATGAGAGAAGCTCCTCAGCTTTTATTGCCCAGTCTCGGGCCGTTCAACGTTGAATGGGAAAAAAGGTCGCCGGCAGCTTACGCAGTGCCGGAAAGTTTCAATAGTTGTCCTTTGCGCCGGCGGCGGGCGCTTCCGATGTGTCCTTTAATGCCGCCTGCAGCTCTTCTACTTTCTTTTCCAGGCCCGGCTCGCTCAGCACCCGTTCATAGGCCTTGGCGAAAAGTTTCTTGGCCTGCTTGAGCTTGCCCAGCTTCACATACACCCGGGCCGTCTCAAGGTACGCCGGTCCGGCGTACATGTCCCGGGGGAAGTAAATCGCAGACTTCATGAAGCTCACCCCGGCGTCCATGAACATTTCCTGGTTGTTGGTCTTATCGGCGATTTCATACAGCGCCAGGCCGCGCAGGTAGAAGAAGAAAGAAAAGTTCTGCTGCGCCGTCTTGAGCTGGTCGTCCACCCACTTGAGCGCTTCTTCGTATTTGCCTTCCCGGTACAGCGCCACGCCCGGCACCGCCACGGGAATCTCTTTGGGCAGGCCCGCGGGCATCACCACGCCGTTGGCGTCGGTGATCGTCGCGCCCGTCAGCGGGCCGCCGCTTGCGGGCGCGCTCGGGGTGGCCGGGGCCGGTGCTTGTGGCGTTGCCGTCGGTGTCGTCGGGGTGGCCGAAGGCGTTGTCGGCGCAGTGGTGCCGGGGGTCGCAGCCGGGGTGCTTGTCCCGCCGGTTGCCGCGGGTGTGCTCGGCGTTGCCGCCGGGGTCTTGGCCGGTTCATCGCCCAGGGACTTCAAAAGAAGCTGTGCGCCCGGTTTGGCGTCTTCCGGCAGGCGCACCAGCGCCGTCGTCAGCCGTGCCCGGATGTCTTTCTTCACCGTATCCGTGGCCCGGGTCAGGGAGCCGGTAGGGGGTGTTTTCAGATAGTCGACGGGGGCTTGTTCGTTGGCCAGCTTCAGGTAGGTCAGCACCACTTCCGTCGGCCGGTTGGCCTGGTCCAGCGCCTGCATCAGCGTCTTTTCGGCGTACTGCCTGGCCCACGTTTCACGCGGCTTGTTGCCGATCATCCGCTGCAGCATCCGCACCGCGTCTGCGGGCTTGTTCTCGGCCATGGCCTTCTGTGCGTCGGCAAGGTCCGGGTACGCATCAAGCCGGAGCCCTTCAACCTTGAAGATCGGGTCTTCGGTCTGCGTACCCTTCACGGAGTACACGATCTTCCCGTCTTCGATCTTCTCCACCACCACGCCGTTGGTGATCCATTGGCCATCCACCTTCAGCGCATCGGCCCGGCTCTGCGCCGTAAACCCAAGCACCAGCGCCATTGCGCCTGTGGCCATCACCAACGGGTACTTTCCAGACATACGACGCTTTAAACTCATGTTGATCCTGAACCGTCGCCGGGTTTAGTGGTCATTCCAGAAGCGCAGATTACTCGATTCCCAGTTCCTTGCCATCCAGATACTTGTAAATACCGCCGGTCTGGTCTGAAATTTCTTTCAGCGTCGGCTTCTTCCCGTAAGCCGCCAGTGAGTCAGGCTGCAGGAACTGGATCGTGTTGATCTTCGTCCCGTTCTTGTTGGCCTTGATCACTTCCTGCACGAACGTCCGTTGGTCCACCTGATAAATGCCGTCGCCCGTGATGTTGTCCGAAAGGATGTAAATCAGTTGAGGCCGGTACGACAGCGCCACCTGAATCGCCTTCACCGGGTTGTTGCCGCCCTGGGGCACCACGCGGCCCGAGTCGATCCAGTTGAACACCTTGGTCTTTGAATCGCTGGACACCTTCTTCATCCCGACCGGGGGCACTTCCTTGGGGTCGTTGCCTTGGAAGAAGATCACTGCGAATTCCTGTTTCTCGGAAAGCTCGTTGATCGACCGCTTGAGTTCGCTGATGACAAACGGCAGGGTGGAGATCAGCGTGCCCGATGCGTCGATGAGGTACACGATGCGCACCGCGTTGCCGCCGGTGCCGAAGAAGGTCGTCGCCAGGCCGGAACTGCCGCGTTCGCCGCCGCCGAACAGGCTGCCGCCGCCGCCGCCGGACCCGCCGCCGCCGCCGCCGCCAAGCCCGAAGATCGCGCCGCCGCTTCCACCACCGCCGCTGCCGCCGCCGGACCCGCCGCCCGAACCTGCGCCCGAGCCGGAACCCGTGGAGCTGGCCATGGAATTCGTGCTCACTGCCGAGTCGGATGTGTTGAGGGAACGCGAAGTGCTCGTCGATGTCGCCACTGCGGACGTTGCAAGCCGTTCGCCGTTGGTCGGGCTGCTCACCACCACCGGCGTGCCCGGCAGGGGGCTCAGGCTGCTGATGGGGATGATCACTTGTTCTGCTTCGGTCGGTTCCTCAGGCGCCATCGACACTGTCGCAAACGCGATGATCAGGAGCAGGCCCACATGCAAAAGCAAAGAGACGCCGTAAGGCATCACCTTCGTGAGAATGTCGTTGGCCTCATGCGCAACGCTCACCTCTTCGCCGTGCTGGTCTTCCTGAGGCGGTTGCCCTTCGCCAGGGGTATCCGCAAAGTTGCTCCAAAACATCTCGACCTCCGAGGAAGGGGCTCTGGGAAACGGCACAACAAAAAACACAAGCGCAACCCAGTACGCCCGCAACCGTATTCAAACGCAAAAAAAACAATTTGTCCAGCACGACATACAAAACCGCTTCTCCCGCCATCCGCTGAAAAATTCATCACCCCTCACATCCTGCTCGTCTCCTGAACCGGACAATCTCCCGCCCGCCTCTGCGTCCACCGCAGGATTACACGGGTGAATCAGCCGCATCACGGATTTCCATCTCATCGCTCACTCTCTGCTCCTTCTTGCCGCCGCTTCTATATGGAACGTGACGTTTCATCAATCGGCTCATCCAAACAACCTGAAAATTTATTTTTCCCGCCAATCCCGAAACTCAAGCGTTAATAAAAACCCGTGATCCCCTCACCCCAAAAGCAATTTAGCCATTAGCGCCAGCGATGGCTTTCTGGCGCCAGCCCGATCTCCCTATTCGACCCACCAAAAAGCCCCATTGCCACCTCCCGGCCGCAGTCAAACCCTCCGCATTTCAATCGCATCTTCTTCGCACTCTATTTTTTCTCTTCAATCAGACGCATGCTGTCTATTTTCACAAACCTTACATTCGTGAATTGGACATCGTCACGAGGTTCCAAGTCGAACCGGAATATTGCAGAATTGACTTTCTGCTCGATGACAACACCTTCGGCCCAGATCTTTTTTTTAATCAGGTTTTGGGGCCAGGAAACATAAAAATCAGATCGACACCAAATGAGATCGCGCTTTGTTTGAAAGAGCAGCCCGACTCCTGGGCCTACTTCGGGACTGCCTTTTAAAACAACCCGCTGCCCCAATCGCATTTGTTTCAGATCGTCGCCGATGATGACCTCCTGTGGTTCCAGATTCGTTGATTTATCAACGTGGTGGCACGCGCCGATCAGGCTGCACAGACATGCAGTCGCAAAAAGTCCAAAAGAAGCCGCGAAGAATTTATTCATGAAAACTTCCGTTGAGCTTACTCAATTGGGGTTCCCCCCGTGGAGCGGACAGCTGCGCAAGAACTGATCATGGGATAATGC
>CAZIWA010000136.1:0-14851 GCA_964542875.1 uncultured Phycisphaeraceae bacterium | reverse complement strand
GGATTGAATATCGCGCTTGTAACATGCTTCTGGTAAAAGAGATGACTTATGTTCAAGCTTGCAACGCTATTGGATAACCCTGGTGAGCCGACGATGGCGAGCCGGTACCGGTCCGCCGAGGAGCTCAAGGCGCTGGGCTATAACGGCGTGGTGCTCTATGAGACGACGGGGCTTTCGGGTGTGGAAGCGGAGGATTCCGTTGGGTCCGGAGAGATGAAACGCTGGATTCACCAGCAGTTTGATGCGATCGCGCAGAAGGTGGCGGGGTTTAAAAAAGCAGGGCTGAGCGTTTACATTTCCTACGATGCGCTGAGCCTGGCGCGCAATGTGGTGAGCAAGGAGCCGGGGCCGTACACCTGCGCGCGCAAGCCCGGGGTGCTTTGCCCGGCGAGCGAGCCGGCGATTGAAGCTTCGGTTCGGGCTCTGAAGGCGCTGCTGACACGGTTTCCGGATGTGGCGGGTGTGGTGCTGCGCGTGGGGGACAATGACGCTTCGCGCGTGCCGTATCTGATCGGGAACGATATTTATCTGCCTCACTGCGCCAGGTGCAGCCACCTGGGCCGGGCGGACCGGATTGTGTCCATCGTGGAAGCGTTTTACGGGCCGGTGGTGGAGCAGCTTAATAAGCGGCTGATCCTACGGGCGTGGAACGTGAAGCCCAATGGCCTGCATGATTCGGTGGACCTGTGCAAGCGCGTGGTGGCCCGGCTGCCGGGCAAGCCGGAGGACGACCGGCTGGTGCTGAGCTTCAAGTTCACGCAGACGGACTTTTGGCGGTATCAGAAATGGAACCAGGCGAGCCTTGCGTGCGGCGGGCGGCCGGTGATTTACGAATTGCAGTGCCAGCGGGAGTTTGAAGGCAAGGGTGCGATTCCCAATTGGCAGGTTCCGCTTTGGCGAAACGGGATGCCGGAGACGGAAAACCCGCAAGACGCGGGCGGGCTGGCGCATGTGGCCGGGAAGATCAACCTGGTGGGCCTGTGGGCGTGGGTGCGCGGCGGCGGGTGGGGCGGGCCGTTCATCAACAACGAAAATTGGATCGACGCGAACGTTTACGCGGTGCCGAGGCTGGCGGATGACCCGACGGTGCCGCTTGAAAAGCTGGCGCAGGATTGGATCACCCAGCGGCTGGGGCTGGTGAAGGACCCGGCGGCGGCGCAGATCGAGAAGATCCTGTTTGATTCGCCTCAGATGATTTTGAGGGGTTTTTACATCCGTGCGTTTGCACGGCTCAAGTCCGACGGATGGCACCCCAATGCGGATTGGATTCAAGATGATCTGGTGGACGCGCAGGCGGCATGGAGAATCATCCAGCGGCTGCCGCTGGACCAATTGGATTCAGTGATCACCGAGAAGCAGCAGGCGGTGGACCTGGTGACGGCAGCCCGCGCGGCGCTGGCACAGGCAGTGAGCGAAGGCAACCGGAGCAGGATCGAACCGCTGGTGAACACGCTGGACTACGGCGGATCACTGTTTCTGGCGCTGCGGGATTTGCTGACCGGGCTGGTGGCGTATCGGCGACACCTGGAAAGCAACGATGCGGCGTCGGCGGAAGTTTGCCGCGAGCGGCTGCATGATGTGCAGAACCATTGGGCCCAGCACACGCAGGACCACAGCAGCCTGCCGGGCGCGGCGACGGCATTTCGCGAGCATCAGCTTTGGGAATTGTCCGAGCAGGTGTTGACGGAGCTGGGCGGGTAGGGAAGAACGTTAGAAGTGAAAAGTTCGAAGTAAGAGATTCGGATCTAGGGCATGGAAGGCAGCGGGGGGTGAGCCACTGCGGGTTGGGCGCGTACAAGAGAAGTGATTTATTGGACAGTGGCTTTGTCGGAGACGACGTAGGTGACGGGGCCGGGTTCGGTGACGAGCCAGAGCTGGTATTGGTAGCCGGCGGCGAGGGCGAGGGTGCGGACGGTGCGGAAGGCTTTGATGGAGTCCGGGTAAACCATGATGCTGATGGTGCACTGGCTGGGGGGGCATTGGGCCAGAAGCTGTTTGAACTCTTTGGGGAAGTCCATTTCGGGAATGATGAGGCCGGTGGGTTCGAGGGTTTCGGCTTGGTATTTGTTGCCCGCAGCGGCGGTGATGGTGACCTGGCCTTCGAAGGGTTTGCGCAGGTGGAAAGGGAGGTATTCGGAGATGACGTAAAGCCGTCCGAAGCGGAGGATGATGGTCATCTGGGCTTTGCGGCTGGTTTGCTCCAGCGGAAGGCGGCCCTGGAGCTGGTGTGAGGTGTTGTGGTCGGCGAGCTCGAATTCAAGCTGTTTGAGCTTCAGGGCGTTGGCGTCGATCTGCTGCTGGATGGCTTTTTGCGCGCCGGAGACTTTGGAGTCGTAGGTTTTGAGCCATTCCTCGTATTCGGCGATGCGGCGTTTGACGTCTTCGCGGGAGGTTTCGATGTTTTCGATGGCGAGCTGGGCTTCCTTGCGGGCTTCCTCTTCGCGTTTGAGGCGTTCTTCGATCCGTTTTTGAGCGGCGATGCGGAGGGATTCTTCTTTGATCTGGGTGGGGTCGGGCTCGAAGGTGTCGAGGGATTGGGCGGCCTGGACGCTTTCGCGGAGGGCTTTGACCTGGTCAGAGAGGGTTTGGAGTTGTGCGGTGTCGCGGAGTGTTTCGAGGGTTTTGCGGTCGTCTTTGGTCTGGGATTTGATGACGCTGCTGGTGAAGGTGGTGATGATGATGACGAGCATGGTGACGAAAATGATTCCGCCGAAGATATCGCAGATGGTGTCGAGCATCAGGTCGAGACTGTCGACGTCGTGATGTGACTTTCGTTTGGCCATGGGTGAGTGTCGGTGGGGGCGGGTTAGGGGTTAGTTTTTCTTGTAGGTGTTGCCGGCGAGGAGGAGCTTGTCTCCGTTGAGGACGTATTTAAGGGTGACGGGGACGGTGACGTTGGCGGGGGTGACGGAGGTGCCGGCGATGTTGAACTCGACATTGGTGGCGCTGGTGTTTTTGCCGGCGGCGGGCGAGATTTCCAGTGAGCCTTTTTCGTTGACGGCCCATTTGAAGCGGCGGCCCGCGGCGATCTTGCTTTCCTTGTCGAAGATGGAGCGGATGATGAGCGTGCCGGAGGGTTGGAAGGTGATGGTCCGGGAGATGTAGCCGCCGTCGGAGAAGTCCGGCGAGCCGAGGTTGTCGAGCTGCGTCCAGGTGCCGACGAGGGGTGCGCCGGCGTCGGATTTGTTGATGGCGGGCTGGGTTTCGGGGACGTCGATGGTGGGTGCGGGAACGGTGACGCCTTTGAGCTGGGATTCAATTTCCTCGGCGATGTTCTTACGGGTTTCCGGGGTGGAGGTGGCTGTGGTGTAGCCGGGGATTTCCGCGGGCTGAGGCTTGGCTGCGGGAGGCGTTGGCGGGGGTGTCGAGGGCTGAGGAGTTACGTTGGCGGCGACGGCCCAGGCATTGGAGCCCGAGGGCGGCGCGACCGCCGCCGGGACAGGGGGGAGCTCCTGGAGGTTTGGGGAGGTGCTGTTGGCGAGGAGATTGCCGTCGGCGTTTGCGTTGTTGGAGAGGCCTTTGCCTGTGCTGCCGGCGCCTGCGCCGGAGCCGATGCCCGAACCGCTGCCGGAGCCAGCACCGGACCCTGACCCCGAGCCGGAACCCGAACCGCTGCCGTTACCGGAACCGGTCCCCGAGCCGGACCCGGAGCCTGATCCATTGCCGGAACCCGTGCCCGTGCCGGTGCCGTCGCCCAGGCCATCGCCGGTGCCGTTGCCGGATGCGCCCGAGGGCTGGGTGTCGGTGGAATACTGGTTGTAGTAGAGCCGGGGTTTGGTGATGCGCTTGGGCTTGGATTGGGTGGGAAGGTCGGTGGACTGGCAGGCCGGGAGGGCGAGGAGGGCGAGGAGGAGGAGTGGTATGCGCAGAGAGGCGAAAGGGTTTTCAAGGGCACGGATGTCCAACGGGAAAGGGGGCAGGTTCCTTGAAGAAGGGGACTGATCCCCCAAGAGGGTTGGAGATGGTGTGCGGCGAGGATGTGTGGGCTTGGTGGGCATGGGTTATTGGGGGGGAATGAGGATCCGCTGATCTTCCTCGACGGCGTCGCGGCCGGATTCGAAGCCTGCGGCCTGGATGCTTTTCATGATGGTCCGGAAGTGTTTAAAGCCCGAGGGCTTGACGAGCAGGACGATGAAAGTCTGCCTGCGGTTAAGTGAGTGTAGGATCTGATCTATGGTTTTGTCGGTGATGGCTTCGGCGGGGATGGAGATGGTGCGGTCGGAGTCGCCGGGGGTGCCGATGAGCAGAGACTGGGCGGAGAGCTCAAAGAGGACGGGCTGGCGGGAGTTTTCGCCTTGCAGGATGTAGCTGATGCGGGGGTTGCCTTTGGCTTCGTCGAGCTTGAGCTGGGCGTTTTTAACGGATTTATCGAGTTCTTCGGATTTGACGAGCAGGGCCTTGATCTGGTCTTTGCCGGAGCCAAGGTACTGGGATTTGTCTTTGACTTCCTGGGCGAGGGACTTGAGCTTTTCCAGGTCGGTCTTGAACTGGTTCATGGCGGTCTGAACGTTTTGCGGGGAATTGTCGCCGGCGGCGCTTTGGGTGGCGGCGGGGTCTTTGGACGCCTGGGCGCCTTTAAGCTTTTCCCGCGCGGAGACGACGCGTTTTTGAATATCACCCGAAAGCTGGGCTTCGATGGCCTGAAGCTGGAGGATCTGCTTTTGCACGTCCTGGGCGTCGGCCTGGGTCTGGGCTTCCTGCTGGGCCTTGACGGCGTTGGAATCCATGACGGCTTCGGTGAGCTCAAGCGACATGATGAGGGTGATGAAAATCATCAGGCCCATGATGGCCAGGAGGATGTCCTGAAATGAAAAGAGGCTAATAGGGTTTTCCCCGGAAGAGCCCCTACGTCGCTTTGCCATGGACGGCCTCGCTGGGGGCTGGTGGGGCTTGCGGCGGAACGGTTTGCGCGGCTGGGGCGGCCTGGTCGGGCTGGAGAGCGGGGGGCTGTTCCGGGGCGGCGGGCGGGAAGATGTACTGAGGGGTGGCGATGCGCAATCGGCCGACGATCTGGCGCTGGCAGTAGTCCATGAATTCGTCGTTCATCTGTTCTTCACGGCGCTTGAGCATGGTGAGAAAGAGCTGGATGAACAGGGCCGCAAGGAGGGCTTGGAGAGTGGTTTCAAAAGAGACGGCCAGGCCGGCGGTGACGGAGTTGAGCGAGCCTTTGATGGCTTCGATGTCTTTGGCGGCGTGGAGCACGGAGGTGAAAGCGCCGATGGCCTGGGAGAGGCCCAGGGCAGTGCCGATGAACCCCCAGACCGGGATGGCCCAGATGAGGCTGCGGACGACGGTGTAGGAGGATTCCATGGCGGCTTCGTCGCTGTCGGACTGGCTGCGGAGGATGTTGTCGACGTCGCCGATCTGGCCCATGTTGCGGAGGTTTGAGAGGGCGACTTGAATGCGGTTGAAGAGGATGAAGTCGCGCGGGTCGTCGGCGACTTGGTAAAGATTGTCGAGCACTTGCTGGACGGTGGTGCTGGAGATGACGAAGCCGGGGTCGAGCGGGATGACGGGGCGGCTGAGGGCGCGTTCCTGAAAGGCGATTTTGCGCCACTTGATGATGGCGATGGAGAGGGCCCAGAAGGAGAAGGAGACGGTGGCGTAGGGAATCCAGCCGCGATTGGTGAAGGATTGGCCAAACCAGGTCTGATGGATGGGGATCAGAGAGACGTAGAAGATGACGGTGGCGAGTGCGCCCATGACCAGGGGGACGACGGGGCCCGCGCTGGTGAAGCGGCCGGCGGGGCAGAGGAGCTTGCGCTCAATGTCGTCCTTGGCGAAGGAAAGCCTTGGCTGGGGGAGAGCGGAAGAGGACTCTTTCATTTGCGGGGTTCCCGGAGAATCGAATCGATGATGTCTTCAGTGCTGGCCTCGGATGTGTTGTCTTGATCGGAGTGCGGGGCGACGCCGGGCTGGAGGTTGACGGCGGGACCCTGCTGGGTTGGCTGGCCCTGCTGCTGCTGCCCGGGCTGGATGTATTTGGGGGCGGGCTGGCCGGCGGCGGGTTGCGCGGGTTCGGGGATGAAGGCGTCGTTATCAAGGATGGCGGGCCGGGTGTGGATGGGGAACCATTTGACCTGGTCGCGCGAGACGTCGTACAGACGTGAGATGGAGCCCTGGGCGAGGGCATCACGCACGTGCTGGAGCGAATAGGGCCCCGTGGTTTGGCCGCGGAAGCGGAGGTAGTAGCCGGGCGAGTTTTTGGGGTGTTGAGGTGGCATGGGTGGGAAGGGTCTGGGGGCTAGGGTCTGGTCAGAGGAAGAAGGCCGGAGGTTTTAGGTTTAGGGTTTGGGGGCGGCGGCGGCCGGGGAGCCGTAGATCAAGGTGCCGGCGGGGAGATGGTCGAGCGCGCCGGGGAGGAGTTCGACTTGATTGGGGCCCTTGGTGACGCCAAGAACGCGGGCGGCGGGCTGGTTCTGATCGTTGATGAAGAAGGCTTCGAGCGTGAGGTTGGCAGGCGCGTCCTTGAGCTGGCTGGCGAAGCCGAGGCTGCCTGCGTCGTCAGGAAACAGGATGGCGACGGGTTTGCGGGTGGTGGTGCGGTGGGCCATGGCGCGCAAATCCTTACCGGCCTGCTGGGCTGTGGCGATCAAGGGCTTGAGATCGGGCCAGCCGTCGGGCGGGGCTTCCTGGAGGATCTGGGTGCGCAGCTTGTCGCTGGGCTGGTTGAAAGGATCGATCCAGGCGGTGTCGATTTTGAAGTTGCTGAGGGTTTTACGGAGGTCTTCGAGGGCCTGGCGATCGGCGACGAGGTCGTAGGTGAAAACGCCGGGGAGGATGAGCTGGGCCAGGTTGGTGTGGAGGATGGGTTCGATCTTCACATTGGCGCCGGGGCGGCCGGCGTACTGGAGCCATTGCAGGTGATAGGACTCCCAGTTGGCCAGGGCGTTGCGCTCGGAGAGGAGGGGGCGGGCCTGGTCGGCAAAGAGGGATTGGGGGGACTTTACGGGCGGCTGGTAGATGTCGACGGGGACCTGGGCGTTGCCGCCTGGGGGTTCGCTGCCGGCGGCCTGGGCGGGGTTGAGGATGTAGGGGAAGGTGTAGACTTCCTTGCCGCGGGCGTCGTTGCCGAGCACGGGCTGGGTGCCGGGGAGAAGGTAGTAGCGCGCGCCGGGGATGCCGGAGACGGACTTGGTCTGAACCATCATGAGGTTGGAGACGAAGCTGGCGTCGAGGGCGCGTTTGAGGCGGTCTTCCCAAGGCCGATCGAGGACGAATTTGTTTTGTTTGGCCAGGTAATCTTCAATGCCGGTGAGCTGATGCTTGAAGGGCTCGCTGCCGTCGGCGGCCAGGCCGTCCTGGATCTTTTTACGGACTTCTTCTGTGTTGGCGGTGTCGGAGACGGGGCCCAGCGCGGGGAGCGTGTCGGCCCAGAACTTGGCGGAGGTCCAGAGCGGCTTATAAGCGGCGGCGCGGGTGAAGTCCGGCGTGAGAGGGCTGTCGGGGTTGTCCTGCGCGAACTGGGTGAGCGCGCGGGCGTACTCCGAAGGCGTGGCCATGAGGATGCGGAGCCGGTCGAGGGATTCGGTGCGCTTCCTGGTGTGCTCGACGGAATCCTGCGTGCCCTTCAAGATAGTGAGGACGTTGGAGAGCAGGATGTCGCCGGCGCCCTTGATGCCGGGGGAGACGTCGTTGCGGGCGGTGAGCTTGCGCAGGTCATCGGCGATGCCCTGCATCTGGATGGCGCGGTCGGCGGGGGAGAGGGTGGCGTTGTCCTTGGTCTGGACGAAGCGCTCGCGGACGGTTTCCAGGGAGCTCTTGAATTCATTATCGCGGGCTTGAAGCTCCTTTTGGCGGCTGGATTTGACCAGCGCGCCAAAGCGCTCAAGGCGGACGAGTTCAAAATCCCGCTTGGCCAGGCGCTGGGCGGTTTCATAGACGGATTGGTCGAGGGCTTCGACGCCGGATTTTTCGCAGGAGGCCATGGCGAGCTCGAAGCGCTCGGCGCGGGATTTGTCTTCGCTGATGGCCGCGTGGGCGCGGGCGATGGCGTCGGCCACGACGGGGATGCTGGTGGCTTTGGGGTTGTCCTGCTGGATCTGCCTGATGATCTGCTCGGCGTCGGGCAGGCGGTCCTGGGCGACGGCTTTTTCAAGCGTGGAAACCCATTGGGAGGTCTGGGAAGACTGGAGCGTGAGATGGATGGCGAAGGCGACGCCCAGGGCGATGACGAGGATGAGGCAGCCGGTGCCCACGGCAAGGACGACAAAGCGGCGGCGGGAATCAAGCTGGAGTTCGGCACGGCGGGTTTCATAACGCGTGACGAGGACCTGGGGGAGCGCGCGGTCGAACTTCTGGACCTTGGTCCATGCGCGCTCAAGCTCGGTTTTAAGCTGGGAGGAGGATGTGGTGACATCCAGCGTGGCCTCAAGCTCCATGAGGGCGTTGGTGAAGAGCCGGTCGCGGGCGATGGACTGATCAGTCTGCTCCAGCCAAGCGGCGGCGGCGGCGACGGGCTCGGGCTGCCTGGCGATGCCGGCGGCGGAGGCGCGGTCCTGCCATTGGCTCAAGGCGGCGCGGAGGGATTCCGAATCCTGCTGCTGATGGGCGGCGAGGATGAGGGCTTCCAGCTCGGGGAGGGCGTTTCTGGCCGCTTTGGTTTTCAGGGCGTGGTGGATGTCTTCGACTTGCTTTCTGATGGCGTCGGGAACGGGCTCGAGCCATTTGCCGGAGAGCTCCTGGCGGAGTTTTTCAATCTGGGTGATGTTGCCGGCGCGGATGATGCCGGGAAGGTCGCGCTCGATTTCCCGGAGCCGGACTTTTTCAAAGGCGATGAGGTCCTGAGGCCAGATGGGGTTGGAGCGGTCTTCCTCAGCGAGGTGTTTCAAGACCTGGATGCGCACTTCCGTGGGGGCGCGAGAAAGCGCGAGGCGGCGGTTACGCACCAGGAGAGGGGTGAGACGCAGTTCGACGAAGTAGGCGTTGTTGAGCTCCGAGGCGCGGTTGAGGTCGACCTGGCTGGGCTGGGGGAGCTCGTGCTGCTGGCAGACTTCCGCCCATTCACGGGCGGCGTTGAAGTCCAGGGTGGCGGCTTCCTCAAGGACGGGGGGAAGGCTTTCGGCGTCCTGGAGTGCCTGGGAGCGGTGGCCGCTGTGGAGGAGGATGCCGACTTCCTGGAGGCGTCGGTTGACGCTATCGATCTGCCGGTTGTATTCGTCGCTGAGGGCCAGAAGCTCGCGCGTGGGGAGCGTGGCACCGGCCCGGATCCGGGTGACCGTATTTTGTATCTCAAGCGCGATTTGCTGACTCTTACGCATGGAAGGTCCTGTGAACGACATCAAGGCGCCAGGGGCGGGCTGGCGGAAGTTGAAGGCCCCGGAATGGTGGAGGATGCCGCATTGCGGGAGGCGGCAGGCGCGGAGGCCTGGCCTGTCTTGTCAATGTTCAACGTGGCAGTGGCGGCGACATTGCCGAAGACATCGACGCCTTCGTATTTGACGGAGGACATTTCGCTCACGGCGGCCTTGAATGCGGCGGCCAGGGCGGCGTATTCCTTGTCGACGGAGAGGGCGGAGCGGGCGTCTTCCTTCGCCTTGGTGAGCAGGCTGGCGAGCTTGCTGGAGACGGTGCCGGAGACGCGCTTGCCGTCGGCTTCGATGTCTTTGACGACTTCGGCGGGGCCGGCGGTGGGGCTGACGCGGCGGAAGTATTCGTCGTCGAGGACGCCCTGATTGTTGAGGGCGTCAACGGTTTCCTTGAGCTTGCTCCTGGCGATGTCGAGCTCGAGTTTTTTCTTGCCGGCTTCGCGGCGCAGGTCGCCAAGGGTGCGAAGGGAAGAAGCGGACTGGGAGTTGATGATGACGTCCAGGTACGGGACGGTGACATCGCCGGAAGGGAGCATGACGACGGGTTGAAAGGCGCTGTCTGGGGCGATCTGATTGCGGCCCAGGCGGGTTTTGGTGGGCAAAAGGACTTCGGACCAGCGGCCGGTGGGCGCGGTGGCGGGCGCGGGCTGGGCGAGGAACCACTGGCGCAGGCGCGTGAACTGGCCGGTCTGGCTGGAGTTCAGAGAGGTCATGGGCTTGTCGGCATCGGCGAGATTGGCGGGGATGTCGAAAGCCATGACTTTGGCGGCGGGGTCGGCGAAGAAAGCCAGGAGGATGGCTTTTTCCCTGGCGTCCTGCTTGTTGGCGAAATTGTCGGCGGGCGGGTGGATGACGAGGCTGGCGCCGCGGAGCTCATCGAGGGAGAGCATGCCGGGCTCGATGCGCACCTGCATGAGCTTGTTGTCTTTTTGCTTGTCGATGCTGACGGTGAAGAGGAGCGTGGAATCCGCGGCCAGGTCGGTGCTGGGGCGGCGGACTTCGGCGTTGGCGGGGTCTTTGCTGCTGATGCTGGCCTGGAGCTCACGGTGGCCGGTGGGGAGGTTGATGACGACCTCGAAAACTTCCGCTTCGGTGAGGGCCTTGGGAAGGGGATCGGGGAAGCGGGCGATGAGGGTCTGGCCTTCGCGCACGAGGGGCTGGACGAGATTTACCGGGAGGTTGGTGGCGATGTCCTTGTAGGTGTCAAAGCGGGAATTGCCTTCGTCGAAAATCTTGAATTCGGTCCACTTCAAAGGGGTGAGCTGCTTGCCGAAGCTGGCACCGGATGTGACGGCACCAGTGCCGGGGGCCGGGGTGGTGACGGCGGTGCGCGGGGTGGCGGAGACGCCGGCGTTGGGGTCGGCGGTGGTGGAATTGGCGAGCCTGGGGGCAGGCGGGGTTACGGAAGGCGCAGGCTGGACGGGCCTGGGCGCCGGGTCCAGGGAAACGGGGGGAAGGGTGGCTGGGGGAGCAGGGGTGTAAGTGACTTCCGTGGTGGAAGGATCAGACGTGGAGGAGGAACTGGAAGCGCTGAAAAAGTAGAAGGCGCCGACAGTGATAAGGCCGACGGAACCGATGACGGAACCGGCGGCGATGGCCATGGTTTTGTAAGTGGCCCAGTCGTCCTTGCGGGCGGCGCGGTTGCGGGCGAGCAGATCTCCGGCGGGGAGGGCGGCGGGGGGATGAACGCCGGAGGGATCATCAGGGATTTCGGCGAGGATGAGGTCTTGAAGCTGAGGGATGGGCTTGGCACGGAGCATTTTGGCGGCGGCGGGGTGAACGCGATCGGAGGTTTCCTCCGAGGCGTCGGAGGCGGGGTTGAGGTTGGGCCAGGTGCCGCCTTTTTTCGCGGAGTCGAAGGGTTCGCCGGCGATGGGGCGGCCGCTGGTTTTCTGAGTGAGGTCCAGCAGGACGACGCTGGCGACGCGGCGGACCTGTTCGGCCAGAGGATCGGTGGAGAGGATGCAGCGGATGCGGCAGTGGACGTCTGGCGCGGCGGAGGTGAAGTAGGTGGAGAAGGTGACATCCCAGCGGAGAGATTGCGGGAGGATGCTGATGGCCTCGAAGAGCATTTCGGGGATGAAGGGGGCCTGCTCGGGCGTGTGGATGATGGCGATGGGCCGGCCGGGCTGGTTGATGATGGGGGCGACGAGGGAGCCGGCGTAGCTGGCATCACCCATGACTTTGGCCCAGGTCTGGCAGGGCTTGCCGGGTGCGTCGCCGGGGGGGAGCTGCATGGACGGAAGCTGGCGGGGCTGGCCTGTCCACTGGGACATGAGGAGGCCGGAGTGCATGGCGAGCCAGGCGGGGCCTGCGGGCGGCTCTTCTTTTTTGCCGACGATGAGGTGATGGGCGAGTGTGTTTGAGCGGCCGGTGTAGTCGACGCCGGTGGGGGCGATGCGGGAGACGAGTGTGTGTTTTTCGCCGCCGACGGTGAGCTTCACGTGCATGAAGTTCACGGGTGCGAATTTGGTTTTGGCGTCGGGCTGGGCGGCAGGGAGGGTGTAACCGGAGAGGAGCTCAAGCCGGCTGATGAGCGTGGGCGTGAGATCGCGCGAGGCGCCGACGGTGGTGAAGCCGCGGGTGCCGGGTTTAAGTCCCTGTGGGGCGGAGGTGAAAACGTGCTGTTGAGCCATCGAACCGGGGAACCTTATAAATTAGCCGGCTGCTGTGCGGCGGCCTGTGGTTGAGGAGTGATTTTGACAAGACCGGGCACATGCTTGTGAAGGCCAGCAAGGATAGGCGTGGTGACCCATCGAGGATGGATTTCATTGGGCTTGATGCCATAAAAGGGGCCGGATGGGCCGTCGACGAGCTGGGGGCTGGCGCCCAGGGAGGAGACGGGGACGTAGACGACATCCGAGCAGAAAGATTCGCAGGTGTTGACGATTTCCGAGCAGGTGCGCAGAAGGAGCTGGCGGCAGCGTTCGGAGATTTCCATCATCCAGCCGGTGTGGAAGCCTTGATGATCGACAGGGTCGAGCTTGAGGTCCAGGTTGATGAGGTCCGCCCAGATGTCGGCCTTGGGGAGAACGACGATGAGGAGGGCTTTGTGTTTCTGGCTGGCGGAGAGGCCGCGGTAAACGCGGACGCGGGCGATGGCCTCGTTCAAAATGACTTCCTGGCGCGAGAGCGTGCCCGCGGAGCCGGCGCGGTTGCCGTACTTGAGCTGAGGATCATCACTTTTGCAGAGCTTGCGGAAGCGGGGGTCCTGCGTGGGATCGAACATGAAAAGCAGGGACTGGGCTTCGGCCAAGTGGAGGGTGAGGGGCTGGGCGGTGGTGTCTGAGCCGGGGAGGAAGCTTTCGCCTGCGTTGTCGTAGAGGACGACGGAGCGAAAGGGGAAGTAGCCTTTTTCCTGGGCTTTTGCGGGGTCTTTGGGGCCGACGACAAACTGGAAAGGCCGGGGGTAGGACATGACCTGGCCGTCAATGGAGATGGCGCGGGTGAGCGAGGCGTCGGCCTGCTGGGTTTTAGGAAGCTCGACGGGAGAGTTGGGGGTGGCGGAGTAGAAGAGGAGTTCCTCGTAGCTGTGGAGCTTGGTGTTGACGGCGGGGTCGGCGTCGAGAAAAGTCATGCCGAGGTCGCCGGCCTGCTGGCGCAGGAGGTGCGTCATGGCGGCGAGGAAATGGCTTTTACCCGAGGCGGGTGCGCCGATGATGGAGAGGAAGACGCCGGGCATCTCGATGTGGGGACGCGGCATTTCCAGGTGGCAGCGGGGGCAGGCGAGCTGATGGCAGGCGAGGCCGCCTGAGTCGATGGCGTGGCCTTCGATGGAGAAGCGTGTGGGGATGAAGCGGCGGTAGGCATCAGCACCGACGACATCGTCACCCAGAAGGGTGTCATGACGTGCGACAAAGAGCAACTTCTCCGGCGCGAACTTGTGCCAGCAGTTCGGACACGTGATTTCGGCAAGCAGTCGTGTGACTGGCGACGTGCTGTTCATGAGTTCTCCGGTCCCGGAAGTAACGGATGCCCGGGCGGCATTTTAGCGGATTGTGACACGTTTGTGCCACGGATTGGAAGATGATTTAGGACAATTGGTTGCGGGGGGGGCGGGGGGTGTTTGGGGAGGTTTTGAGGTTTGGGGGATAACGCGCGCGGTGAGGGTGTGATTGCGGGGAGGCGGATTGTGTCTGCGGGTGTGGGGCGGGCAGGGTATTGGTTCGGAATAGAGCGGAAGATTGGATAAGTGTGGAATGCGGACGAATTTATAATTAAAGAATAAAAATTATATAAATTTTATTCTTTAATTCTTGATTTTAGGCGGTTTGGAAGTACAATTGGTGGCGGGGGTTTCGGGTGGTGACGTAATTCAAATTGGGGGCATCGTGAAGACAGAGTGATGGGGCCTGCGCTTTTGGCGTGTGGGGGAGGAGAAGAAAGGGGAAAGAAGTAATCAGGGGGCCAGGGCCTACGCACGAGGACGCGCTGCGACCCTGGCTGTCATAGGGCCGTGCCTTCAGCACTTGGGATGAGGATGCAAGCAAGGGCCAAGGGCTTAACTGAACCGTATTGGCCCTTGCCCCAACCTCTCCCAAAGGGAGAACCCGGATCACAGGGAGACGACCGAGGCATGGAAGGACGTTAGTCGCATGAAAGCCAAACAATTAAAAGAGCTGATTAAAAAGATAAGAGCCATTCAGACCGATAAGGAGAAAATAAATGAATAAGAAAAACGGGTCGGATTCGTGGAAAGAGGCTTACTACGCTCCATTTGATGAGCAGTCGTTGAGTGAGGCGTACGCCAAGGGTGCCAGTGATCTTCAGCGTCTGAGTGGCATGCATGAGCTTTTGAAGCTGGGGGATTTTTCTCAAACCAAGAATCTTTCCAAATGGTTAACGCATCCGTCTGAAGATATTCAGCGGTATGCCGCGCGGCTGTTTGCAGATGTGTGCGGACACCAGGATGTTTTGGAGTTTGAAACGATCATGGGGCAGCCCCAAAATGCAGAGAATGCTTATCGTGTGCTGCTTTGGCTGGGGGACACATTGGCTCCGCTCGCAGTGCCTTTGATTTTGTTTTACTGGGAAAATTACCGGGAGGATGTGACATCCGCTGAACGCATCGAATTCGACGCGTATGCTCGGACGGCGCTTAACACCATCTTGGCGCGCGAAGTGGTCGATGCCTGTCGATTCCCGGAGGGCCCCTTGAGCGGATTACATGCGCATGCTGAAACTTTGGATCGGAGCTTGTTTTACCTCGAAGGCAAGCCGGCTTTTCTGGGGGATATGACGAAAGAGCTGATCAATTTTGCGGTGATTTCCTATAAGGAGCAAGAGCCTTTTATCGGCGGAACTCAGATCCACCATTTGGCTTGTGCAACCGGTCTTTGGTGTCCGGTGCAACGTCAGCAGATTTTGACCGAAGCGGATGTTCATCAGGTGCTTAATTATGTGGAGAAAGTCGGAGATGAGTTTTCGTGGGTGGATGCGGGAGCCAAGTATTTTTATGGCCATAAGGTGCCTTGATTGGGGACGCATGAACCAATGGCTGATCAAGGATTATTTATCATGTCAAAAGACTCCAGAAATGGGTG
>CAZIWA010000135.1:0-15047 GCA_964542875.1 uncultured Phycisphaeraceae bacterium | reverse complement strand
CATGATCCGCCTTTGGGTTCCTCATGGACACCCGGCAACCCGTCACCCGGTCACCTGGGCGCGTGGGAAATCGACAAATGCTTTACTCTGAAAGGGCTGATGAGCGCATAAAAGAATTAAAGTCCGGGAAGAGGGTTGGCCGATACCTTTAAGAGCCGCGAGAGCGGTTTGAACAGGTCGACGGATCGACACACTGTGTTGCCTGGAGGATAAAGGCATGACTAAGAATCAAAAAATTACGATTGGCGCCGTGCTTGTTGTCTCGGCTGGCGCGCTTATTTATTCGCTGGCTACCTATAAGGGGCACAGCGCTCCCAAGATCGAAGAACCGGTGGCCAGCGGGCCGACGCTCAACGAGATGGTGATTAATGAGCAGAACGCGCCTTCGACGCCTGTGACGGGCGTAACGACGCCTGCCACGACCACTGGCGGGACGGCGACGGGCTCAACGGTGTCCATGGGCCCGGTGACGGGCGGCCAGCAGGGCGTGCCGCCTAGCGCATCGGCCACCAGCACCCTGGCCGGCGTGCCTGGTGCGACCCCCGGTACCCCGGCGACGCCGGTGGAAACCGCGGTGGCGGAAGCCAAGCCGGCTTCCTACACGGTGAAGAAGGGCGATACCCTGCACAGCATCGCCAAGCGCGAGCTGGGTTCTGAAACCAAGTGGAAAGACCTCCTGGCCGCCAATCCGAGCCTGGACCCCAAGAAATTGAAGATCGGCATGTCGCTGCAGCTTCCTGCGGCCAAGGCCCCGGCAGTGGCCTCGGGCTCCACGGGCGTGGGCAACGGCAGCGCCCCGGTGGTGACCCCGGGCACGCCTTCGCTGACCGGCACCGGCACGAGCGGCTTTACCCCGGTGGCCAACACGACGGCGGCTCCCAAGCCCGCTAAGACGACCGCATCGGCCCCCAAGACGGCGACAACCAGCGCCCCGGTGAAGGTTTCCGTGCGCGACGGCGTGCAGATCTACACCGTTCGCAACGGCGACACGCTGCGCTCGATCAGCAAAGATGTGTATCGTGGCGATGAACAAAAGTGGGAGAGCGTTTTCAAGCTCAACCGCGATGTGATCGGCAGTGACCCGGGCCGTCTTGAACCCGGCACGATCCTTATTCTCCCGGCCTCCGGCAAGTAACGCCCAATACTTGCATTTTGCCTCCTCCGTGTGCGACCCGGCCGAAAGGCCGGGTCTTTTTGTTATTTTGGGGAAGAGGGATTGAGGAAGTCGGTGTGGGATTCACGTCTTGGCTTTTGTGGAGGGTTTGGGTGTGACGCAAGACAATCATCGGGCGGCGGCATTGATTCCCGGACACAGGTCAACGTTGTTGATAAGCCCGCCTGGGGAGAAGCGTTGGGGCTTTTATCAATTTCCGGATGTGATCGACGGGCCGGACGGAGAAATCTATGCGACGGTGAATGTGGGGCATGACGCGATTGTGGGGGATCATGAGCCGGGCCGGTTTTTTGTTTCGCGCGATGGGGGCGGGAGTTGGGAGCCGACGACGTATGAGGGGATGAAACTGCCGCCTTATGCGGTGACATTGCCGGATGGAAGCCAAGTGGCGTTTGGACCCAGCCGGTTTGTTTATCACACGCATTCGTATGGGAAGCATGTGCAGGAAAGCCTGATGTGGCGGTTTAACGAGTTGGGCGTGAAGCCAGCGACCGGGTTGTTCAAGGATGCGTACGGCAACCATGACTATGTGCTGTTTCGGATGGAAGATGTGCCCGCGGAGCATCGGCGTTTTAAGCGGTGGCACAGGGCATCGGCCGCAGCGCCGTGGCAGACGGGAGAGGCGGATGCGGATGTCAGGGGTCTGCATACAGGCGGGGTGGTGAAGGCGTATTGGTGGGATAAAGAGGGCAAGCCGTATGCGGAGGATGTTGCGCCGCATTGGTTCAAACTGATGCCCAGGTACGGGCCCAATGATCTGCAGGTGCTGCCGGACGGGACGCTGGTGTGGCCGGTGATGGTGATGCACGGCGATTGCGAGAAGATTGGGCGCCCGTATTACGCGGTGGTGCTGATGGCGTCGACGGATAAGGGGATGACATGGCGGCAGCGGGGCTGGGTGGCCAATGACACGACGCTGACGGACAACGGCTACAGCGCCGATGAGCATTCGATCCGGGTGATGGCCAACGGCGATCTCTACTGCATCATGCGGACATCGATGGGGCATAAGGTGGGGACGACGTCGTATCTGGCTGCGGCGAGGTCGACCGATGGGGGATTCACCTGGAGTACGCCTGCCGCGATCGCACCTTTCAGCGTGACGCCATTTTTGCTGGCGTTGCCTAATGGCATGGCCGTCGCGGCGTATGGCCGGCCTGGGGTGTATCTGCGGACCTCGGCAGACAGTGGACACACATGGAGCGACGCAATGCCCGTGGTGGGGCCAAGCGAACCGGAGCTGTTAAAAGACCGGTCGTGGTGGGATGTGCGCTATGGCGAATACAGCGGGGACAAAATCAGCTGCGGAAACGTGAGTGCGCTGGTGACCGGGGCAGACCGGTTTTTGCTGGCGTATTCGGACTTTCGGGTCCCGAGCGCGGACGGGCAGTGGTGCAAGGGGGTGTATGTGCAGGAGTTTGTGGTGCCTGGGAGGTGAAAGATATAACCGCTGAGCTCTGGGCTCAGGCTTTTTTGATGGATATGAGTGCTTGGCGGTTTGCTTCAGCGGGCTTGGTTTCGAGGGTCGGTTTGCTGGATGATCTGGTTTATGCCGGTTTGGTTGAAGCCTTTGAAGCCGTCTTCGCGCTGAAGGTTTTCCAGGTGAGAGCCGAGTGCGCCTTCTTTGGCGAATTTGTCGGCTTGCTCCGGGGTGATGAGATTTTGCGCCCGAAGGGCGGCGAGGCGGGCGGGGTCGACGGGCCAAACTTCGCCCTGGGTGAAGGCCTGACGGAGGAAAGAGAAGTCCGTGAAGGGCTTCATCATGGCGATGCCGTGGCGGTCCTGGAGCTGTTGGCGCAGGGCGGTGAAGTCGAACTGGCATTCGAGGTGGTGCATGCCGGCTTGAAGGAAAGATTCGCCGTGCAGGGCACACCAGAGGCCGACGGTGCCCAGTGATGCTGAGGGGGAGAGGCCGGTTTGGGCGAAGTTTCCCGCGACTTCGTGGGGGGAAAGATCGACATCGGCAAAGACGGTGATGCCGGTGGTTTCATGGTCAAGCACTTGAGCGCCCCAACCGGCGTCGGCACCGGCGTAGAAGCGCTCGCGTGGTTTGAAGCCCAGCAGAAGCAGGGAATCAATTAAGGGTTTGAAGCCGGCCCGGGAAGAGCGATAGGTGTGATGGTCGTGGTTGGCCCAGCCGAGGCCGAGGGTGTCCTGGCGTTTTTTTTGAATCTGGGCTGCGGTGTTGCGGGATTGCCAGTAGTGGCGTTCGACTTGGAAAAACAGGTCGCAGGCCTGGGACTGGCCCAGGTCGTCGATGGCGGCGTGGATGAGGTTCTGGGCGTGGGTGAAGCCTTCTTCGTCGGTGTTGAAATTCCGCCTGCGGTGGGTGAAGGATTCCAGATGGGTGATGGTTTTGATGCGGTCGGGGTCGGTGGGAATGAGGGGGCGGTAGGAGCGGGTGCCATGGCGCTCGATGGCGAAGAGGGTGTGGGTGGGGCAACTCCAAGCGGAGGCGATCCGGAGCTTGGAGTAAGGCCCGCCGAGGATGGGAATGTCGTGACTTAGGGCGTGGGCCTGGAGGAAGTCGGTGACGGAATCGACCTTGATGGCGACGCCGATGTGAGGGGAATTCCAGAGGACGATCTGAGGGAAAAGCGCGCCGGGGTGATGGAGGATGGCCAGGGCGGATTGGTTATCAAGAATCGGCTGGGGAACGATGGTGTCCAGGGGGACAAAGCCCAGGGAGAGCCAAGTGTCCTGTTCGTGGGTGGAGTAGGGGAGGAAAAGGGTGTCGACCCAGTCGGAAAAGCGGGTGGAGGTGTGAGAGGTCATCTCTCCGGCAAGGATGGCGGCGGGGAGGAAACTGGCGAGGAATGAGGTGAGCGCCGCTTTGATTTTCATCGCGGCCTGCGGGTGGGGAACCCAGTCGAATGAGGCTTGTGTGGCTTGCATGGGCCGCTCCTTTTCATGTGAGGGGAGGGCAGGCAGGCGAGACGCTTATTGATTGTAGGAAAAGGGTGGGGAATTTAGAAATTGCGATTTGTAATTTATGAATTTTAAGAAGAGGGAAGAGGAGTTTTTGGGCCATGTAGTACAGAGGAGATGTTTTTTCAGCACCCATCGAGGGTGCTGAAAAACAAGAAACAATCATGTATTTGTTGACCGTGGGCTGCGCTCGAAGACTCGCTGACCCACGGCTACAGCCGATCGCCCCGCTGGGGCGCAGAAAATGCGCGATACGCAGAAGTCAAAAATGTATACGAGGTCCATAACGTTGCTACAGACTCGGTTTTGTGGATTTAATGGCGTAGGGCTGACGCTTGCTTGCGGGAACTTTGATAGGCTGAACCGATCCAACGGGTGGGACTTTATTCAACAACAAACAATTGGGGATTTGCCATGCAGTACAAGCATCTGGGACGTTCGGGGTTGCGTGTGAGCCCGCTTTGCCTGGGGACGATGAACTTTGGGCCGTCGACGACGGAGGCGGAGAGCCATGAGATCATGGCTAAGGCGCTGGAGTCGGGGATCAACTTTTTCGATACCGCGGATATTTACGGGTGGGTGCCGGGCGAGGGCGTGACGGAAGCGATCATGGGCCGGTGGTTTGCCTCAAGCGGTAAGCGCGAGAGCGTGATCCTGGCGACGAAGGTTTATAACGACATGAACCTTAAGGGCGGGACGGACCCGAACCTGACGCGCGGGCTTTCGGCGGGGAAGATTTTGCGTTGCTGCGAGGGCAGCCTCAAGCGGCTCAAGACGGATTACATCGATCTTTATCAGATGCACCATGTGGACCGGACATGCCCGTTTGATGAGATCTGGCAGGCGATGGAAACGCTGACTCGGCAGGGCAAGGTGCGGTACGTGGGGTCGAGCAATTTTGCGGGGTGGGACATCGCGACGGCGAACCAGGTGGCGGCGAAACAGAACTTTGTGGGCCTGGTGAGCGAGCAGAGCATTTACCACCTGGACAACCGGATGGTGGAACTGGAAGTGGTGCCGGCGTGCAGGCATTACGGGCTGGGGATCATTCCCTGGAGCCCGCTTGGCGGGGGGCTGCTGGCTGGGTCGCTTAAGAAGAGCCAGACGGGCCGGCGTGCGGGGCTGGATGCGGCGAAGCTGGAGAAGAAGCGGCCTCAACTGGAGAAGTATGAGGCGCTGTGCCAGGAACTGGGGGAGGAACCGGCGAACGTGGCACTGGCGTGGCTGCTGAGCAACCCTGTGGTGACGGCGCCGATCATCGGGCCAAGGACATTGGAGCAGATGACCGGGGCGCTGCGGGCGGCGGAACTGACGCTGAGCGCGGAGACGCTTAAGAAGCTGGATGAAATCTGGCCGGGGCCCGGCGGTGAAGCGCCCAAGGCTTATGCGTGGTGAGTGACGCGCGGGCGAGCGAGTAACATACAACCAGGTGGTGAGGCACGGACCCAGATGCCGAGGGTGTTTTTTGAGAGGTGCCTGGCTTGGAAAGCGTGCTGCTGTCTTTGGTGTTGCTGGGGCTGCTGGCGTTTTCCGGCGTGATTGCCCGATACGTGCGGGTGCCGGCGTTGTTTGTGCAGATCGGGGTGGGGTGTGTGGCGGGCTTTCTGCTGCCGGTGAGCCTGCATGTGGAGTTTGATCCCGGGGTGTTCATGCTGTTGTTCGTGCCGCCTCTGCTGTTTGCGGATGGGTGGGGGATGCCCAAGCGGGAGTTTCGCAAGTATTTCCGGCTGATTTTGTTCATGGCTTTCGGGCTGGTGTTTTTCACGGTGGCGGTGCTGGGGTTCTTCATTCACTGGCTGGTGCCTTCCTTGCCGATGGCGGGGGCGTTTGCGCTGGCTGCGGTGCTTTCGCCGACGGACGCGGTGGCGCTGGAAGTGATCGCCCGGGGGAGGCAACTGCCGGAACGCGTGGCCCGGGTGCTGCGCGGGGAAGCGCTTTTGAATGACGCTTCGGGGCTGGTGTCGTTTAAGTTTGCGGTTGCGGCGCTGGTGACGGGGGTGTTTTCACTGGGTGAGGCGATCTGGGGGTTTGTGCTCATCGGCGCAGGCGGGGTGCTGGTGGGGCTTGCGGTGGCGTGGTGTTTCGCGAGGCTGCTGGCCAAGATTCAGCCGCGCAGCGGGCACGGAGGGGAGACGACGACGGAGGGGGTGCTGCTGCTTTTGCTGCCGTTTGTCAGCTACCTGGCGGCGGAACATTTGATGGTGTCAGGCATCATGGCGGCCGTGATGGCGGGGATGTACATGAGCCAGTCGAAGTATTTCCATCGGATGGATGCGGGGCTGAGAATCGAATCACGGTTTACCTGGGAGATGCTGGGATCGGTGCTGAACGGGGTGATTTTCGTGCTGCTGGGGTTTTACCTGCCGGTGGCGGCCCGGCAGACCGACAAACTGGGTGCGACCGCGGAAGAAGGGCTGGCTTACGTGCTGGGGCTGGCGCTGATGATGGCGGTGGCGCTGGTGACGATCCGGGCGGTGTGGGTGGGGGGATCGATGATTCTCTGGAGTTTTTATGACAGGTGGCGAGGCCATGATCCGCTGAAGGTTTCGCCGCTGGCGATTTTGCTGATTTCGGTGGCTGGGGTGCGGGGGGCGATCACGCTGGCGGGCGTGCTGACGGTGCCGCTGGTGCTGGGGTCAGGCGAGAAGTTTCAGGAGCGCGGGCTGATGATCACGCTGGCGGTGGGGGTGATTTTGTGGTCGCTGCTGATGGGGTATCTGGGAGTGCCGGCGGTGCTGAAGCTGATGCGGCTGCCGGAGAACGACCCGGCGCTGGAGGAACTGCACATGGCGCGTGCGGGCGTGGCCAGAGCGGCGATTCAGGCGGTGGAAGAGCGGCACGCAAAAGTGGTGACGACGCTGGACGAGACCGCCGCGAAGATGCATGCGCGGGTGCTGGAATCGCTTAAGACCCATTACGGCGGGATTGCGGACCTGATGGGGCCGGCCGGCGCGGAGAAAGAACGGCGCGCGGCGTCGGTGACGCTGGGGCTGGAACTGCAGATGGCGGCGATCGCGGGAGCACGTGAGGAGCTTGGGCGGCTGCGTGAGAGCCAGGAAATCAATGATGAGACGTATGAGCAGGTGACGTGCGACCTGGACATGAGAGAGGCGTATTTGCGGGAGATTTTGCGATAGGGGGATTGCGGTGCCTACAATCAAAACAGAAGAGCTTCGACAGGTTTCGGGTTCGGCCAGCAGGGAGGTTCCATGCGTGAGCTTGCCCATCACTTGGAATTGCCGTTTCGATGGCTTACGGCGCAAAACGACCGGATGGTGGCTCTGCTGAAAGATTGGGCGGCGGTTAATTCCTACAGCCTGAATGTGCCGGGACTGGCGATGCAGGCAGCGGCGCTGAGCGATGAAGCGGCGCGGCTGGGGTGGCGGGCCTTGAAACAGGATCTGCCTGCGCAGCAGACCGTGGATGACTATGGGAAGCCGGGTGTGCAGCCGCTGGGGCAGGCGCTGAGATTTTCGTCGCCGATACGGCCGGGGCCGTCGGTGTTTCTGGTGATCCATTACGACACGGTGTTTGGCCCGGCGAGCCCGTTTCAGGCGGCGCGGATGGAAGGGCCTAATACCTTGGTGGGGCCGGGCGTGCTGGACGCCAAGGCGGGGTGTCTGATCCTGCTTTATGGGCTGGCGGCATTTGAGATGAGCCCGCTGGCCGGGAGCCTGAGCTGGGAAGTGCTGCTGAACCCTGATGAGGAATTGGGGTCGCCGGGGTCTGGTGCGGTGATCATGGAAGCCGCGAAGGAGCATGATTACGGATTGGTGTTTGAGCCGCAGCTTGCGCCGGGGGTGATGGCCGGGGTGCGCAAGGGATCGCGCAATTACACGCTGGTGGTGCATGGGCAGCCGGCGCACGCGGGACGGGATTTTGAAAAAGGCAGGAACGCGGGCGTGCACCTGGCGCAGATGGCGACCCGGTTGCACGGGATCAACACGCTGGTGCCGGGTGTGACGCTCAACGTGGGGCCGATGCATGTGTACTCGCCAGTGAACATTGTGCCGGGGGTGGCGGTGGGCCGGTTTAATGTGAGGTTCGACAGCGATGTGCAGCATGCGCGCGTGGAAGAGGAGATCAACGGGATTTTTCAGTGGGCCTCGCATGTGCCGGGATTCAAGGTGGAACTGCTTGCGCAGACGGGATGCCCGGCCAAGCCGGTGACGGAAGGCTCGCAGACGCTGTTTGACCTGGTGGGGGCGTGCAGCGAAAGCCTGGGGCAGCAGTTGGTGTGGCAGGCGACAGGCGGAGTGTGCGATGGGAATCGCCTGGCGGGGGCGGGACTGGCGACGGTGGACACGATGGGCGCGGTGGGCGCGGGACTGCACACGGAATCCGAGTATGTGGAACTGGACAGCCTGATGACGCGGGCGCAACTGCTTTTACTGACGCTTTGCGGGCTGGCTGAGCGGGGGATTGTGAAAGAGAAGAATTAACCGCTAAGGCACGACGACACGAAGAACAGAATCACAAAAGAAGAGGCAGGAAAGTGAAGACCAAGGCGCAAATGCTGGCGGCGGATAAGCGGGTGGCGGAGGCCCGGGAGCTTTTGCTGGCTGCGGTGCGTGAGCAGTCTGAGAAGCTTACAGGGATTAAGCCCGCGGATGCTGCGCTCAAGGCGGAGTATGAAGCGACGCTGGCGGAGTTTGGCAAGGCACGTGCCGGGGCGCTTTACTTTCCGTATCTGGGGTCCGGGGTGGGGCGGGGGCCGCTGGTGGAACTGGCGGATGGGAGCGTGAAGTACGACATGATCACGGGGATCGGGGTGCACTTTTTCGGGCACAGCGATCCGGGAATGATCGCGGCGTCGATCAACGGAGCGATTCAAGACACGGTGATGCAGGGGAATCTGCAACAGAACGGGGAGTCTGCAAAGCTGTGCGCGGAATTGATGGCACTGGCGGGGCCGGGGAGCAGGCTGGAGCATTGCTTTTTGACGACGTCAGGCGCGATGGCCAATGAGAATGCGCTGAAGCTGTTGTTTCACAAACGGCCGGGGACAGACCGGATCCTGGCGTTTGAACACGCGTTTGCGGGGAGGACGCTGGCGCTGTCGCAGATCACGGATAAGCCTGCTTACCGGGTGGGGCTGCCGACGGTGCTGGCGGTGGATTACGTGCCATTTTTTGATGAGACACGGCCTGAGGAAAGCACCGCCGCCGCGGTGAAGACGGTGAGGGAACATCTGGCGCGACACCCGGGCCGACATGCGGGGATGTGGATGGAACTGGTGCAGGGGGAAGGCGGGTATTACCCGGGGTCGGAGGTGTTTTTTAAGGCACTGATTGGGGAGATCAAAGCGGCTGGGCTTGGTGTGGTCGGGGATGAAGTGCAGACGTTTGGGCGCACATCGCGGGCGTTTGGGTTTCAGCATTTCGGGTTGGACGGGATGCTGGACATCGTGACGGTGGGCAAAATGCTGCAGGTGTGCGCGACGCTTTTTTCCGATGCGTACAAGCCGGGGCCGGGATTAATCAGCCAAACGTTTACGGGGGCGACGGCGTCGGTGCATGCGGCGAGGCATGTGGTGAGCCGGATGCGCGAAGGCGGGCTTTATGGGCCTGGGGGACGGGTGATGGAATTGCATGAGCGTTTTGTAAAGCGGTTTGAGGAGATTCGGGCACGGCATCCGGGATGGGTGCACGGGCCGTATGGAATTGGGGGGATGGTGGCGTTTACGCCGCTTGATGGGAGTGAGAAGGTGGTGAAGGCGCTGCTGCTGAAGATGTTTGAGGAGGGAGTGATGGGGTTCATGGCGGGGAGCTCGCCGATGCGGGTGAGGTTTTTGCCGGCAGCGGCGGTGGTGACAGATGCGGACGTGGATGAAGTGTGCCGGGTGGTGGAATCTTGCCTTTCCGTGGTTGCACGGGGATAGGAGCCAGTGATGCAAGTTGTAAGACCTGTAAAAATGTCGGATCTGGACGCGCTGCACAAGCTGGCGCATTTGACGGGGTATGGGCTCACGACGCTGTCGCGGGATGTGGAGCTGTTGAGGCAGCGGGTGCAGGAGAGCGAGATGGCGTTTGGGGAGAGGCCGGTGCGGCCTCGCGGGGAGAGCTACTTGTTTGTGCTGGAGGATGTGGAGACGGGGAAGGTGGTGGGGACATCGGGGATTGCGTCGAAAGTGGGCGGTTTTGAGCCGTTTTACTGCTACCGGGTGGAGACGGTGGTGCATCAATCGCCGGAACTGGGGATTCGGCGGGAGATCAAGACACTGCACCTGGTGACGGAGCACAACGGGCCGTGTGAGATCGGGAGCTTGTTTCTGCATCCGGATTTTCGGGTGCACGGCAACGGGCGACTGCTTTCGCTTTCACGGTTTTTGTACATGGCGCAGAACCCCGAGCGGTTTGACCCGGTGGTGATCGCGGAGATGCGCGGGGTGATCGATGAAAACGGGCGGTCGCCGTTTTGGGAAGCCATCGGGAAGCACTTTTTCGACCTGGACTTTTCCAAGGCGGATGCACTGAGCCTGGTGAATAAAAAGTTCATTGCGGACCTGATGCCGAGACACCCGATTTATGTGCCGATCCTGCCTGCTGAGGCGCAGGCGGTGATCGGGGAAGTGCACACGCAGACCAAACCAGCCTTGGAATTGCTTAAGAGCGAGGGGTTTAAATGGTCGGGCATGGTGGACATTTTCGAGGCCGGGCCGGTGATGCGGGTGAAGCTGGACGAGATTCGAAGCGTGAAGGAGTCGGTGGTTGGGCGGGTGAAAGAAGTGGTGAATGGAGAGGCGGAAGGGACGGCGATGCATGTGATGAATACGCGGGCTGACTCGCGGTGCGCGCGGGCGACGATCGCGGTGAAAGACGAAGGTATCGTGATTGGGAAAGAGGCGGCAGCGGGGCTGGAATTGAAGGTGGGGGATGAGGTGCGGTATGCGGCTTGTGGAGGTGGGGAGAAGAAGTAACGGGATGATGGAAGGGAGAGAAGAAGCGGAGTAGCCGACGGTTCCGATTGAAATGGAGGTGTGTGATGACGCAGCAGAGCGTCTGGATCGACGGGCGGTGGCAGACGGGGGCGGGCGTGGTGCATCAACGCGTGAGTCCGGGGACGGGACAGGTGGTATGGGAAGGGGCGTGGGCGGGCTTAACGGATGTGGAGAAGGCGGTGGCGGCGGCACGGGGGGCGTTTGAGGCATGGGTGAGGATGGGGATTGCGGCGCGGGCGGGGGTGCTGGAGAGGTTTGCGCAGCTTGTGAAGGCAGATCGGCAAGGGCTGGCGACGGTGATCAGCCAGGAGACGGGCAAGCCGAATTGGGAAGCGCTGACTGAAGCGGACACGGTGGTGGGGAAGATCGCGCTGACGCTGCAGGCGGCGCGGGAGCGGCTGGAAGAGAAAGCGATTGCAGGCGGGGTGACGCGGTATCACGCGCATGGTGTGGTGGCGGTGCTGGGGCCGTTTAATCTGCCGGCGCATTTGCCCAATGGGCACATCGCGCCGGCGCTGCTGATGGGTAATGCGGTGGTGTTAAAGCCGAGCGAACTTACGCCGCTGTCTGCGGGGTGGATGTGTGAGCGTTGGAAAGAGGCGGGGCTACCCGATGGCGTATTGAACGCGGTGATTGGCGGGGGAGATGTCGGCGGCGTACTGGCGGCGCATCCGGGCGTAGATGGGGTTTATTTCACGGGGAGCAGGCGGGTGGGGCTGCTGTTGGCCAAGGCGCTTTGCGAGACGCCGGAGAAGGTGTTGGCGCTGGAGATGGGCGGGAATAATCCGCTTGTGGTTTGGCAGACGGGGAACATTACGCCGGCGGCGTATGACGTGCTGCAATCGGCGTATATCACCAGCGGGCAGCGGTGCACGTGCGCGAGGCGGCTGGTGATCAGCGCGGGGCCCGAGGGGGATGACTTGCTGCACACACTGGTGGGGGCGATGAAGACGCTGGCGGTGGGGACGCACGAGGCGCGACCGGAGGTGTTTATGGGGCCGGTGATCACCCCGGAGGCGGGACGGAAGGTGATGGACGCGCAGGCGGCGCTGATGGCGATGGGCGGGCGGCCGCTGGTGTGCGCGGAACCGGTGGGGGGGAATTGGGCGATGCTGAGGGCAGGGCTGATGGATGTGACGGGGATACCAGCGGAAAAAATGGGGGATGAAGAGGTGTTTGGGCCGCTGCTGCGGGTGATTAGAGTCAAGACGTTTGAGGAGGCATTGACGGCGGCGGGGGCGACGAAATACGGGTTGGCGGCGGGGCTGCTGAGTGATGATCCGGCGTTGTTTGAGGTGTTTAGCGCGCGAGTGAAGGCGGGGGTGGTGAACTTTAACCGGCCGACGACGGGTGCCTCGGGTGCGATGGCGTTTGGCGGGGTGGGCTGGTCGGGGAATCATCGGCCGTCGGGGTATTTTGCAGTGGATTACTGCGCCTATCCGGTGGCGACGCTCAAGAGCGATGTGCTGGCGCTGCCGGATAAACTGTTACCAGGGGTGGTGTTATGAATGACGGATTCATTGAGGTGAATTTCGATGGCCTGGTGGGGCCGACGCATAACTTTGCGGGGCTGGGCACGGGGAATATTGCGTCGATGGAGCACAAGAGCAGGGTATCAAGCCCGAGGCGCGCGGCGCTGGAAGGCCTGGAGAAGATGCGGCTGATGGTGGATCTGGGGGTGGCGCAGGGGGTGTTTATGCCGCAGATGCGGCCGAGTCTGGGGAGATTGAGAGCACTGGGGTTTGTGGGGAGCGATGCGCGGGTGGTGGAGGACGCGCAGGCGGATTCACCGGAACTTCTGGCGTCGGTGTATAGCGCGTCCTCGATGTGGGCGGCGAATGCGTGCACGGTTTCGCCCAGTGCGGACACTGGCGGTAACAAGGTGCACATGACGGTGGCGAACCTGATCAGCAATCTGCACAGGTCGGTGGAGCCGCAAGAGACGTATCGGATGCTGCGCGGGGTGTTTAACGATGAGCGGAGCTTTGCGGTGCACCCAGCGCTGCCTTGCGCGATGGATGCCGGGGATGAGGGCGCGGCGAACCACATGCGGTTGGCGCCGGGGCACGGGGAACCGGGCGTGGAGGTGTTTGTATATGGACGTGACCGGGGAACGAGCGCGGCGGGGGTGCGGTTTCCGGGAAGGCAGACGCTGCTGGGATCGCAAAGCGTGGCGCGGCAGCATCGATTGGAGCCAGGGCAGAGCGTGTTCATCAAGCAGAACCAGGAAGCCATCGACGCAGGGGTGTTTCATAACGATGTGATCGCAATGAGCCACCTGGATTTGCTGGTGGTGCATGCGCGGGCATTTGAAAACCAGGAGCGGGCGCTGGAAGAGATTTCCGAGGCGTATGCGCGGCTGGAGGCCGGGGAACTGAATGTGGTGGAGGTGCCCGAGGGCGTGATCGGGCTGGAAGAAGCAGTGCGGAGTTATTTATTCAACAGCCAGATCGTGACCGGGAGCGATGGGGGGCTGGTGATGGTTGCACCCAGCGAAGTGAAGGGGATGGCGCAGGCGCGGGATGCGGTGGAGTTTATTTTGGAAAAGGCGCCGATGGTGAAAGAGGTGCGTTACGTGGGGCTTACGCAGAGCATGTTCAACGGAGGAGGGCCGGCGTGCCTGCGGCTGCGGGTGGCGATGTCCCGGCAGGAGATGAGCCGTTGCCATCAGGGCGTGTTTTTGACGGAGACGCTTTACGGGAATTTGAAGCGGCTGATCGAGAAGCGGTACCGAGAGAGTTTGGCGCCTGGGGATCTGGCGGACCCGGGATTGATTCGAGAGAGTCGGGAGACGGTGGAGGCGATTTCGGAGGTGTTGGGGTTTGGGAGGCGGTATGTGTTTGGGGAGTAGGGGGTTGCGGAAGAGTTGTCCTGTGTTCTGGGTCTTGAGTTTTGGGTCTTATGCCCTCCAGTGTGAAGTATTTTTACGGACATCCGATTCGCTGAGATAGATGGACCAGCAATTGGGCGGACAAATACAGACCAATGAAGTCCCTATCGGTTTTGTGCCGGTGGGGGCTTTTTTGTTTTTCATCATTGGTAGAGGTAGAAAGACGCGGCTGGCGCAGGTGGCCGGCGAAGTGATCAGGTCGGGTGCTGAGCGGAGTGTTCAACAGGGTATCGGATCGGGTTCAAGCCACACGTTCATCTATGAAGGAGATCTTCAATGAATTGGACAGAAGAAATATTGTTAGCGGTCAGGGTTAAGACCACCGTAAGCTTGGCGGATGTGGAGGATCTTTGGAAGTATTACTACCCAAATCCCAGAGGCGGCAAAGAGGCAATCGAGCGCTGTGAAGAGGCGTTGGGATTTTCTCTTGACCCGGAACACAGGGATTTTCTCCGACATGCCAATGGATGGAAGGCCTATTTTCATGATGTCGACATTATGAGCACGCATGAACTGGTCGAGGGGCCGTTATATGAACGAGCTTCGGAACTAGTGAATTCTCTGGATGATTTCAAAGAGTTATACGGGTTTGAGCGATCAGAACTTTTGCCGTTTGCAGTCTCAGCACGTGATATCGATCTTTTTATGATCGGTAAACCGGGCACTTCCCAGGCAGGGAAAGTTTTCTGGTTTGCAGGTCAGCTCATTGAAGAGCGGCCGAGTTTCTCAGAATGGTTTTTGGCGATGGTGGACTACAGCCGGTTGGACTATCAGCGTTATGTAAAGAAGTATGGACCGATTCCGCAGTTGCCATCAACGGGGGCACAAGCCGATTCGGATGGAAAGTTGTTACGGCCAGTGGAGGGGTGAACACACTGAACATGAGTCCAAGTTTGGGATTGCCAAAGTGGATTGAGAGCGTGAATGACGGTGCGTGAAGGGAACTGATTTTGATTGAGACAGGCCTTGGCATTGCGCCAAGGCCTGTCGTGTTTCATGCGCTATCAAAAAGGGTCGCATGAAGACATGCTTAACCACCGGCGTGGTCAAGGAAATCGGGTGAGCGAAAGATTAGGCCAGGGAAGTGTAGAGGGAGTTGAGTTTCGGGCGTAAAC
>CAZIWA010000134.1:0-15119 GCA_964542875.1 uncultured Phycisphaeraceae bacterium | reverse complement strand
CGCTGGCCGGAGATGTATTCGATGATGTCGTAGATCCGCTCGCGCTCGTTGAACCCGTAAAGGAAGCCGGTGAAGGCCCCAAGGTCCAGTGCCGCGGCGCCCACGCAAAGAAGATGATCTTGAATCCGGCCCAGTTCCGCCAGAATGGTCCGAATCACCTTCGCCCGGGGAGTGATGTCGATGCCAAACAGCGTTTCCACCGCACCGTGCCAGCAGATGTCGTTGGAAATCGGCGAGATGTAGTTCATCCGGCTGACGATCGTCACATACTGGTTGTAATCCAGATGTTCCGCCAGCTTTTCAAAGCCTGAATGCAGGTACCCGATGTGAGGCGTCGCGCGTGCAACGCGTTCGCCGTCCAACTCCAGCACCAGGCGCAGCGTCGTATGCGTCGCAGGGTGCTGCGGGCCAAAGTTCAGCGTCCAGCGGTCGGTCTTGCCGGACGCAATTGCTTTCTCGTCGACGTAGGGTGTCGTCTCAATGTCCACGTCGTATGGCTGAAGATCGTAGGGCATGCAGGTGGCTACCTTTAGCGTAAAACGCCAGCATCATAATCTGGGATGAAATAATAGGCCAATTCAAGACCGGGCTAAACGGTGAATCCCGCGTTCAGGCAAACCCGCCTACCGCTTGCAAACCCAGCCTTCCCCCGAACTTCGGGCAAGCTAAGCCATATCCCATCGACGGTTCACCAAAAAGGGGCAGCATTGAGATACTTAATCTGACTCAGCAGATACAGGAATATCGCCACATTAATGGCCAGATTGACCAGGGCCATGCCGATTGCCGTACCGCCCATGACACCCGCCACCGTCAACGGCCGGTAAAGCGGGTTCCGGTGCTTGCGCCGATACAGCACCCACCCCACCCACACCACCAATGCCGCTTGCGCACCCAGCGCCAGGCCCCAGCACCAGTCAGCGGCCAGCGCTGCCCAAAGCGGGGATATTATTTCAGATGGCATTCATTTCCACGCCTTCCCCGTCGGGTATTCATACTCATTAAGTGAAGCGGGCTTCATCTCAATGCTGTACCCCGGCAGCTTCGGGGGCATGTACCGGGCATTCTTGATCACACACGGTTCAATGAAGTGCTCATGCAGGTGATCCACAAATTCCGTCACCCGGCCTTCGTGTGAGCCTGACACACAGATATAGTCGAAAATCGACAGATGCTGCACGTACTCGCACAGCCCCACGCCGCCCGCATGCGGGCACACCGGTACGCCGAACTTCGCCGCCATCGCGATCACCGCGATATTTTCATTCACCCCGCCGATCCGACAGGAATCAATCTGGCAGAAGCTGATCGCCCCTGCCTGCAGAAGCTGCTTGAACACCACCCGGTTCTGGCAATGCTCACCCGTCGCCACGCCGATGTTCAACGGCTTCATCGCTTTGGCGATGGCCGCATGGCCCAGCACATCATCAGGGCTCGTGGGTTCTTCGATCCACCACGGTTTGAACTTCGCCAGGTGCTTCATCCACTCAATGGCCACCGGCACGTCCCACACCTGGTTGGCGTCCACCATCAGTTTCCGGTCGTAGCCGATTTCATCCCGGATGATCTGGCACCGCCTGATGTCATCTTCCAGGTCTCGCCCCACTTTGATCTTGATGTGGTTGTACCCTTCCGCAATGGCTTCCTTGCAAAGCCTCCGGATCTTGTCGTCCGGGTACCCCAGCCATCCGGCGCTGGTGGTGTATGCGGGGTAGCCCTTGGCCAGCATTTCATCAATGCGCGCCTGCTTGGTGGGCGCCTGCTTCTTAAACAATGCCAGCGCTTCTTCCGGCGTCAGCGCGTCGGTGATGTACCGGAAGTCGATGGTGCTCACCAGTTGCTCCGGGCTCATGTCCGCCAGCAGTTTCCAAAGCGGTTTGCCTTCGGCCTTGGCGTACAGATCCCACACCGCGTTGATCACCGCCGCCGTCGCCAGGTGCATCACGCCCTTCTCAGGCCCCACCCAGCGCAGTTGCGAATCGCTCGTGATGTGCCGATAAAACTTCCCCATGTCTGCTGAAAACTCTTCCAGCGTCTTGCCCACGATTTGCGGTTTGAGCGCATTGGCCGCCGCCACGCAAAGATCGTTCCCGCGCCCGATGGTGAACGTCAGCCCATGCCCTTCAATACCCTTGGCATGGTCGGTCTTGAGAATCACATACGCCGCTGAGTAATCCGGGTCCGGGTTCATCGCATCGCTGCCGTCCTTCTGTTTGGACGTGGGAAACCGAATGTCCCGAACAACCATGTCAGTGATACGCGTAGGCATTGTTTTCATCTCTGGAAGTTTTAAGGAAAGTTCGGCGCAAATCATATCACTCGTTAGTCCCAGTGCAGCTCATGTTCCGGGCAGCACACTGTAGACCGTCTGCGGGCTACGGTGTGTCCCGTTAGAAGCCTATTGGAACCCTCACCCCCCATACACCACCACCCGCCCCGCCTCATCCGCCGGAAAATACGGCCGCTTCATCCGTTCATATTTCACATGCCGCAGCGTCGCCGGTGTCGGCCCCGGCGTATCCAGCAAAAACTCCCCCACCGCTTCAGGCCGCAGCGTCAGCCGGTAGTTCATCGGATTCTTCACCACCACAAAGCGCATCGCCCGCCAATCCACCCCGGCCGCGCGAAGCTGCTCATCCTTCCAGTCGTACGTCGCCATGGACATCACCAGAATCCTGGCTTCTCCCACGCGCACAAGCGCGGTCGGCCCCATGCTCGTGCTTGCCCCCGCCCAGAATCCGCCGTCGTACACGAAGCGCCCGCTGATCAATTTCTCCACCAGGCCGATCACTTCCAGCGGCTTGCCCCACTGCGGCGACAAATGGTGCCCCAGTTTCAGTTTCACAGACGCTCCCACGCGTGCGATCACGCATGCTTTCACCGCCATGGCATCCACCACGGGGCTCACGCTGGGCACATCAGGCGCAAGCTTTAAAAGCGCCTTCAAGGTCGCCACGCTGTCCCCCGCTGCTCCGCCGCCCACGCAGTCTGCGGTTTCCACCAGCAGCACCGGTCCCTCCGGGAGTTTTTTTCCCGCTTCGATCGCGGCCTCCGGGGTAAACACCTCCGGCTCCAGTTCCGCCCGACGCTCCCAATACCCCTTGGCCAGCCCGGAGGCCAGCTCCCGCGCCAGCGCCGGGTTGTTGTCGGTGATCACAATGCCTCCGCCGCCCATCTCTGGCACATCCAGATAGGGGTGCACCAGAATCATGTTCGCGCTGATCACCCCCGGCTGTCGTTCCAATGCCTTGGCTTCACGCATCAGGTCCGCAAACGGTCCGGGCCCATCGGTGTGCCCGTTGCACCCGCTCACCAGCACCGGCACCTTTGCAAAAGCCATGGTCGGTTTGATCTTGCCATCCAGCGTGTCTGCGAGAATCCTCGCCCCGCGCTGGCCCGTCTCCATCGCATCGCGATGAGGGTACGTCTCCCACGCCACCAGCGCATCCGCATGCGCCACCATCAACCGCGTCACATTCGCGTGATGGTCCAGCGTCCCCACGATCGGCGCAGTCGGGCCGACCACGCCCCGGATTAAATCCAGCAGTTCCCCTTCGGGGTCCAATTCATTGTCCGCCACCGCCGACCCATGCAGTGCCACCAGCACACCATCCACTTCCCCGACCTTCTTTAGCTCTTCCTCAAACCCATCCCTCAGCGCCGTCCAGCACTCCGCTGTCAGCGGTCCGCCGCACGTCGCCTCAGCCTTAAACACCGGCAGAACCTCGCACCCTCTCTCCCGAAGCACATCAATCGCCCCCGCCAACACAGGCGGCATCTCCGGCCCCAGCACATCCGCCCCGCGAAGCACCCCGCGACGCTCAAAATCCGCCAGCGTCAGCCCCACCCCGCCAAGATGGTTGCACTCGGTGAAAAACATCCCCACTGCCACGCGATGCTTCTTCATTCCAACTCCAGATAAGGCCCCGCGGGCGTCAGATATTGCTTCCCAAACGTTAAATCAGAATACCGTCCATCCGGCACCACCAGCGGATCCGGCATCGTGTACTGCTTCACCACCTTCTCATCCAGTTCCAGCCCAAGCCCCGGCTTGTTGGTCACCTTCAATATCCCATCTTTGATCGCCAGCGGCTCCGCCAGCAGTTTCTCGATGAACGGATTGCCCGTCTGGTCCACTTCCACAGTCACCGCATTGGGCGCGGCCCCCAGGCAATGCGCATTGGCCGTCACCGCCACCGCATCGCTCCAGGTATGAGGCGCAATCCGCAATCCCGCCGCGGCCGCCATCTTCGCCACCTTGTGCACCACCGTGATGCCCCCAGCCCGGGAAGCGTCCGCCTGCACAATGTCCACCCCGCCGGTGGCGATCAGCTCTGCAAACCCATCCACGCCGCACTCATTCTCACCTGCGGCGATGCTCACACCCGCGCCGCCCATCTCCCGCAATTTCCTAAACGACGCATAATCCTCCGGCCCAAACGGCTCTTCAAACCAGAACACCCCGCACTCGGTAAGCGTCTTGCCCACGCGTTGCGCCAGTTTCGGATGGTAACGCATGCCCGCATCCACCATCACATCGATTTTCGGCCCCACCGCCTTGCGTACCGCGCGCACCGCTGCCGTGTCGTACGCTTCGCTTTGCCCCATGCGCATCTTCATGCGCTTAAATCCCCTGGCCACATGCACCGCCGCTTCCTGTGCGGCCTGCTCAGGCGTTTCCTTCCACAAGAGCCCGCTGGCATACGCCGGCACGCCTGTCACACCCTTGCCGCCAAGCAGTTCCCACACCGGCTTGCCTTCTCGCTTGCCCTTCAAATCCCACAGCGCCACATCAATGGCCCCCAGCGTGCTCATCGCCACGCCCTTGCGGCCAAACCACAGCGTCTGCCCATACATCAAATCCCACAACCCCTGAATATCCGTCGCATCCTGCCCGCGCAAAAGTGGTTCCAGATGATTCTTCACGATCAGGTACGTCAACGCCGGCTGCGCGTAGCAACTCCCGATCCCCACCCGTCCATCATCCGTGTGCACCAGCACCAGCGATGTCACCCGCGCCGTACACATTCCTCCCGAATAACGAAACCGTTTGCTTTCCTCGTACTCAAACCGCAGGTTCACGCATTCGATCCTATCGATCTTCATCAAAAGCTCTCCAGGCGGGTCCCAAAATCCGCGACGCGCGGCAGGCGATATTTAATATTTCATACAATCAAACTTTTTCCCCCGCCAGCCGAATCCCACCTTTCCCCCCACTTCCCCCAACTCCAAAAAAGCCATGGAAATACCATTTCATCCAGCGCGCTAAACACCCAAGGCCCCGACACGGCTAAGAATCCCTCCACACCCAGACGCAGCCATGCTTTCTCCCTGGTCGAACTTCTGATGCTCCGGCGGGCGCTGATTGCAGAACGCATGAACTTCACACCGGAGGCACCGGCGTCCCGCCGGCTCACGATGAGCACTCATCCCCGACATAAGTGAGCTTCTACGCCGACAAACCGCCGCCACCACACCTGCCAACACCTATTCGAAAACGCACGACACTCCACTTCTCTCGCGGCTCAACTTCATTTTGCGTGCCGCGTCTCTTAACCCCTCTCCTCCCATCCCCCTCCCGAGACTTCGCTTCTTCGCGGCCTTCGCGTTAAAATTCGCTCTCTCCCACTCCGTTTCCACCAACAACCAACCTAGGCTATTTTATTCAGTATGACCACCCTCTCCACCCCTCGTCGTTTTGATGTCATCGTCGCCGGCGGCGGCCCCGCGGGCACCGGCGCAGCCCTCGCCGCCGCCCGCAACGGCGCTAAAACCCTCCTCATTGAGCGCATCGGCCACCTCGGCGGCGTACACACCGGCGCAGGCGTCGTCACCTTCTGTGAATCCTGGGGCGGTGCCACCCTCGACGAACTCACCGCCCGCGTCACCAAGCTGGGCGGCGTCAAATGGCACTATAACCCCGCACGCCAGGTCGGCCCCGGCCGTCCCGACATCGACACCGAGCTCGCCAAAGTCGTCGCCCTCCAGATGCTCATGGAAGCCGGCGTACAGGTCCTGTTCCTCACTTTCGCTCACAAGCTCATTGTTGAAAACGGCGCCGCCGTCGGCGTTGAAATCATCAATAAATCCGGCCCGCAATCCCTCTACGCGACCACCATCATCGACGCCACCGCCGATGCCGACCTCGCCGCCTCCGCCGGCGTCCCCTTCGTCGTCGGCGATCCCGAAGACGGCCGCGTCCAGCACTGCAACTTCCGCGTCTGGTTCTCCGGCATCGACTCCGAAACCTACAAAGCCAACAAGCCTTCCGATGAACAGCTCCTCGCATGGATCAAGGAAGCCCACGCCAGCGGCATGATCACCGTGCCTGAAAATGTCTTCCAGCCCCAAAAAGAGCACTTTCCATACAACCGCAACTGGAAGAGCTTCCAGCTCACCGCCTGGGAATTGGAAAACGTCAGCGCGCTTGATGAATTCGCCATGAGCAAGGCCCTCGCCCAGTGCACCGTGGCCGCGTTGGGCGTGATGGAGTTCGCCCGCAAGTACCTGCCCGGCCACGAAAAAATCGAAATGCGGAAGCTCCCCAGCGTCATGGGTGTTCGTGAGTCCCGCCGCATCCAGGGCAAAGCCACCCTCACCAGCGACGACGTCATTGCCGGCCGAAAGTTTGAGGACGGCATCGCCGCCGGCTGGTTCTACATGGACCTGCACGACTCTCCCCCCGGCGACACCTTCCCACACACCACCGAACACGTCTGGGCCACCCGCCCGGCACGAGGCGACTGGTTTGAAGTCCCATTCCGCTGCCTCATCCCCCCGGGCATCAAAAACCTGCTGGTCGTCGGCCGGTCCATCAGCGCAGACCGCCACGCCATGGGCGCATCGCGCGTCATGGCCGTCTGCATGTGTACCGGTTACGCAGCAGGCACTGCCGCCGCCTGGGCCCTCAAAGAAGGCACCACGCCGGACTTGATCGACGGCGCACGCCTCAAGGCAAACGTAATGAAGGGCTTCACGCCCCCCAGCAAGGAAGTCTGATCGACGGCGGTTGCGCCCGCCGCATACGTTTAATCACTGCCCATGACGCATTTTCTGCGCCCCAGCGAGGCGATCGCATGTCAACCCTGCGCCTTCGCCGCCGCCAATCGCGCCTTCTTCGCCGCGATGAATGACCGCACGCACAGCACCAGGAACACCCCGCAGATCACCGCCATCACCGCTTGCAGCCCCACAGCCAGCGGACGTTCGATGTTCCCGCTCACCAACGTCTTGATCACCATAAACGCCGGCATCGCCGAGCCCAGAAGCGCCAGCACCGAAGCGCCGTGCATCGCATGTTTCTTGAGGCTTTCCTTAAGCGCAAGCGCGCCCAGCGCCACAAACACGATCCCGAAAAATGCGGGAATCAGCGCCGTGATCGGCTTGGCGCCATGTGAAACCGCAATCCCCGCGCCAATCACGCCAAGAACAATCAAAAGCGCGCCAGTGATGATCGTTGTACGGGCCATGCGGGTTCCTTCTGCCTTAAAACTCAGTGACGTCCAGGATTCGAAGCAGACCATGATAGTCGCCCCAATCACTAAACGCCTCGCCCGGCCAACGCCAAACTGACGCACGGGGCACGGCCAAGGAGAAAAGAGTAAAAACAAAAAAGCATGTGAAGCAGATAAACGCAGATGGATACCAGCAACTGTAAACCCGACTCTAATCAACTCCATCTGCTTCCCCTTTCCGCCTCTTCCCTTCGCGGTAAAAATTCTGCTCCTTGCTTTCCCCCCTCACCCACAGATTCCCTCATGCCCCCAACCACACCGATTCCTCATCATTCTGGCCTCTGTCGACACCCGCTGGCCACACCCCCGCCTCAGCGGCTAAAATGATCTGGCCCTCTCTCACTCGCCCCGGTTCCTCCTCACTTGGCCCATGCAAGGAAGCCCGCGTGACCGCTAACCCGGCCGATAAAGAATCCGCATCATCGTCCAAGCCCAATCAGGGCCAGGGCGCGCAGGGCAACATCGGCTTCGACCCGGTCGAAGAAGTCATGGAAGAATCCGTCCCCGACGCTCAAACCGCCGAGGCCGCTGCCCGTAAAGCCGAAATCGAGGAATTCCTCGATCGTGAAGTCGATGCCGAGCCCTCCTCCGCTGACAACGGCCAGCCCAGCGACAGCCACGCTCCCAATGACACTGAAGGTAAGGACGGCGAAGACGAACCCGAAGAATCCACCGACGCTTCCGAAGAAGAAGAAGACGCCGGCCTGGGCATCGATCTCCCCGTCATTCGTAAATCCGACCCCGGCGCCGACGCCGGCATCGACGCCAAACAGCTCGCCACCCTTCCCACCATCGCCGGCAGTTGCGTCATCACCTGCATCGACTACGGCCCCTCGCAGGTCGACGCCCGCACCATTGACGACTTTGAAGACTTCATCATCCAGCACCGGCCCGAATGGGCCACGGTCCGCTGGATCAACGTCGACGGCCTCACGGACATGAAGATCATCCAGGCCCTCGCCGAAAAATATGAGCTCCATCCGCTGGCCCTGGAAGACCTTCTCCACATCCCTCAGCGGCCTAAGCTCGACGTCTACCCCGGTACCGACACCCGTAAATCGCGCGTCTTCCTCATCGGCCGCATGATCCAATTGGACGAAGAAGACGAGATCCACAGCAAACAGGTTTCCATCTTCCTGGGCCACAGCACCGTCCTCACCTTCCAGGAAGACCTCCGCGGTGACGTCTGGGGCCCCATCCGTGAACGCCTCCGCCGCCAGGGGTCAAAGCTCCGCGTCAACGACGCCTCCTTCCTCGTCTACGCCCTTGTCGACGCCCTCGTCGACCATTGCTTCCCCTTGCTGGAAGACCTCGGCGAACGCATCGAAGAGCTCGACAGGCAGGTCTTCAGCGCGGCGGACCACGCCCATGCCCGTGCCGTCCATCAGATCAATCAAGACCTCATGCTCCTGCGTCGGCAGATTGTCCCCATGCGCGACATGGTTGTGCAATTCCAGCGTACCCCGCACGACTGCATCAGCTCAAACACCCAGCTTTATCTGCGCGACGTCTCCGACCATCTCATCCAGATCATCGACCTCATCGACACCTACCGTGAAGTCACCGAAGGCATGACCGGAATGATCATGAACCAGATCAACATCCGGATGAACGAGTCCATCAAGGTACTCGCCGTCGTCGGCACCATCTTCACGCCCATCACCTTCCTGGCCAGCGTTTACGGCATGAACTTCAAGCACGGCTTCCCGGAGCTTGAAACCCAGTACGGGTATGCCATCTTCTGGATCATCTGCATCGTCAGCTCGTTTGGCATGTGGTTCTGGTTCAAGTGGAAAAAGTGGCTCTAACCGATCTGATTGCAGCCTTTATCACGCTGGCAGCTTTCTTCCGGGATCAAAGCATAAAAACGTAGACTGGCGCACGCGCCTGGGTATCTTTTGGCCCGTGACAAACCTCATCTTAACTTTCGCTTCCTATTCTCCTCGCCAATCCAATATGAACCGGTCGACGCACAGCAAAATTCATTGAAATCGCAACAGCCATCCACTATAGTGGCCCTTTGTTCCCCTCAACTCTCAGGATTGCCCTAATGCCTCTTTTGCCCATTCGCGCCCCACGCCGGGCTTTTACGCTGGTTGAACTCCTCGTCGTCATCGCCATTATCGGCGTGCTTATTGCCTTGCTTGCCCCTTCGCTCTCTAAAGTCCGTGAGCGCGCAAACCAACTTAAATGCTCGGCAGTCATGCGTGGCTTTGTCATCGCTAACGTCAACTACGATGCCGACTACAAGGCCTTTCCCAACGGCAACGGCGGCGGTGAGCCCTACCAGATCAATTCACGCGACTGGAGCACCACCGCGGGCACCGGCTGCCACATCGCCCTGCGTGATGGCTACGGCCTGGCCGACAATGCCACCGTCTGTCCCTCAGCCACATTGACCAGCAACAACGGCTCGGTTCTCAATTACGCCTTGAGTTGGCGGCAGAACCTCTACGCCGCCGGCACTTCCTACTACTATTTCGCAGGCAATGGCGGGTTTGCCGATAGTTCGACGACCATTAACGGCTGGTCCAAAACACAGTTCGATGAAAACGCCGCCGGCTTTTATCCCGCCGCGTCCGCCATCAAGCCCTATCGCCTTCTAGGCCCCTCGCTTCTACCCAGCCAGCAATTCCTAATGTTTGACTACAACGGTACTTCCACCCTCGGCGGACGCCCCAACCGGGCCAACCATCCCGGTCTGGCCGGCTCATACAAGGTCGAAGGTCAAAACGTCTCCTTTATGGACGGCCACGTCGAATGGCAAGTCATGAAGTCCAAAGTCTCTTGGGCCGTCTTTAGCGCAGGCAGCACCCTCTACTGGACCCCCTCCTTCGGCGTCCCCGCTGGCGTCACCGTCACGTTTCTCCCCTGAAAGCCTGCCACCCAAGCAGATAGGTCGGATTAGCCGCCCGCGGCGTAATCCGATATCCCATTGGACTCGCCAGAGTGTAAAAGCCACTGCTGATAAAAATGCACTTTGGTTGTTCCCTTTTTCCTGTGGCCGCGATGGCCGGGGAAGCCTTTACCTCATTGCAATATGAACCGGTCAACCCGCAGTAAAATCCATTGAAATCGCAGCAGCCATCCACTATAGTAGCCTTTGCCCCCTCAACTCTCAGGATTGCCCTAATGCCCCTTTTGCCCATTCGCGCCCCACGCCGGGCCTTTACGCTGGTTGAACTCCTCGTCGTCATCGCCATTATCGGCGTGCTTATTGCCTTGCTTGCCCCTTCGCTCTCTAAAGTCCGCGAGCGCGCAAACCAGCTCAAATGCTCCGCGATCATGCGGGGCTTCGTCATTGCAAACGTCAATTACGACATAGACAACAAAGCCTTCGTCAACGGCAACGGCACTGGCGAGCCTTATCAGGTCTTCTCTCGGGACTTTGGCACCGTAGCAGGCACCGGCACCCACATCGTTCTCCGCGACAGCTACGGCCTGGCCGCAACCGCCGTTGCTTGCCCGGCGGCGTCGCTCACCACGAATAACGGCGTCGCTATGAACTACATCGCCAGTTGGAACTCCAACGCCTACGCCGCCGGCACCACCTACTACTACTTCGCAGGCAATGGCGGCAACGCCGATACCAATCTCACCATCAATGGCTGGATCCGCGGCCAGTTTCCTGAAAACGCCGCCGGTTTCTACCCCGCCACTTCAGCCATCAAGCCCTACAAACTCTACATCGGCAACAGGATCCCGCCCAGCCAGCAATTCATGTCCTTGGACTACAACGGCGGCAGCTCTCTGGGCGGCCGGCCAAACCGCGCCAACCACCCCGCCCCCCTGGCCGCCTACAAAGTCGAAGGCCAAAACGTCTCCTTCATCGACGGCCACGTCGAGTGGCAAGTCATGCGTTCCAAGGAAGCCTGGGCGGTCTTTGGCGCAGGCGGCAATTTCTTCTGGAACCCCTCCTTCGGCGTCCCCGCTGGCGTCACCGTCACGTTCCTCCCCTGAAAAACCCCACCCGCTCAAGCCATCACGGAATCCCCGTCTCGTAGTACTTCCACAGATTCGTGTAAGCCGTTCCGCCGGGATACGCATAGCCTGAGTACGCATCGATCGCCGTGGCGTAGTTGTAGCCGGCCTTCATGCTGTAATAGGCATGCGGCTTGATCGCCATTCCAATCCCCACCGAATCGCCTGCGATATCCTTACCGCCGAACTTCACGTGACCATCGAAAAACATCACATTCAGGCCATCGCCGTGGGCATCCTGATAGGTTGCTGAAACCGCGTCCCACTTTTCCATGCAGACTGCCGTCGCATCGCTCGGGCTCCACGACTGGCTCTTGGGTGTTCCGTTCTTGATCGTGCCCTGCGCCGTGGTGCGGCCCCAGCCTCGATAGATGTAGCTTGCATAACACACGTCGGCGTTGCATTCCCAGGCGCTTGATCCTGTATTGATGTTGTTGTTCTGCGCCGCCAGTACCGGCGTAATGATCGAGTAAGACCCGCCGAAGGTTTCCTGGGACTGCGCCTGGCTCATCCCCATCCCGCGGAAATTCATCGCCCCGGGATCATCAAAAATCCCCAGCTTCGCCCCCTTGCCGTTCACCACCGGCAGCACCTTGTTTTCCGGCACGTACCCCTGCCAGAAAAACCAGCCGTACCCGATCGCCCAGGTCTTGCCGTTCCCCAGCGGACAGCCACCCGTCGCTCCCGTGCGTGAAGCGATATCCTTGGTCCACAGCCGTGCGCCGCCTGCGCCATACTTCGGGTCCGCCTGGTGAGGCGAAAGCGGCATCGGCAAGAAATCCTTGCAATCCGTCGAATACTGCGTCACCATCGTCGCGTGCTGGCGCATGTTCCCGGCGCAAATCGCCGTACGCGCCGCCACCCGCGCATTCGTCAGCACGGGCATCATCATCGCCATCAAAACAGCCACCACGGCAATCACCACCAGCAATTCAACCAGCGTGAATGCAGTTCGATTATTTCGACCGATGCCCATCGATATCTCCTTGCCTGTAGCGGTCTTTCAAGTCTGAATTGACTTTTTCTTCGAGGACTGGTCCCTTTCTTTGAGGGACGTGTCCCCTTTTTGGACCCTTCAATTCAGACTTGAAAGACCACTACACCAGCCGAAATTCTTATCACTGCTCCCCAATATAGCGATCATTAAGAATTTGTCATGACAAATTAAATGCGAAGTTTCCGGCCATTTCTCCGCCATTCTTGTAAATCCCACCAAAACTCGTACCCTTTCCCCCATGCCCACCACCATCCTCCTCGCCAGTTCCAACCCGCACAAAATCCAGGAAGTGCGCGCCATCATCGCCACGCTCCAATCCCAGGCCCACGACACCCACAAAATCACCTTCGTCGGCTTGAAGGACATCGGCCTCGCCGTCCCCGAGCCCGACGAAACAGAATCCACCTTTGAAGGCAATGCCGCGCTCAAAGCCCGTTACTATGCCACCCAGTCCAACATGCTCTGCATCGCCGACGACTCCGGTCTGGAGGTCGACGCCTTAAACGGCGCACCCGGCGTCATCAGCGCCCGTTACTCCGGCGTCACCGGCAAGCGCGATGTGGTCGATCCCGCCAACAACAAACACCTGCTGGCCAACCTTGGCGACACCCCCGCTGCCAAACGCACCGCCCGCTTCGTCTGCACCATCGCCCTCGCCGGCCCCGCAGGCAAAGACGCCGCGTGGTACGCCACTCAGGGTATTTCCCCTTCCTTTCTCGACTCCCAAAAACAAACCCTCATCCTCTGCCGCGGCATCGTCGAAGGCCGCATCCTGCTCCCCTCCGAAACCACCGACCCCGCCCACCCCGAAAAAGGCCGAGGCGAAAACGGCTTTGGGTACGACCCTCTCTTCTACCTCCAGCAGTTTGACAAAACCGCAGCCCAAATCGCCCCCGAACAAAAAAACCAGATCAGCCACCGCGGCAACGCCGTCCGCACCTTCTGGCAAAAACTAAAACCCATGCTCAAGTAAACTCCGTCCATCCCACATCCCGGTCAAACAATCTTTGTTTTTCTGACCGCACCCTGAACCCGGTGCATGGCAGATTCTGCGTCTGCACCGGGAGCGCCGGCGTCCCACCGGCTCCCGATCCCCCCTTCCCCGCACAACATTTTTCAATCCCACGCCATCCCCAAAAAACACTCCACCTCCGGCCACCGCAACCAAGCATGTCAATCTTGGGAATCTTGTAAATCGTGTTAAAAATCTTCTCTTCTCTAACTCCCCTGAACCCCACCCCCCTCTCCAAGCATTTACACCCGCGCCCTCAGCGCGTAAATTCTCCCCACGCAAACAACCCCCCGGAGTTCCCCATGTCTTACCTCCTCGGCATCGATATCGGCACCAGCGGCACCAAAACCCTCATCTGTGATCACAAGGGCAAAGTCCTCGCCACCGCCGTCGCCGAGCACGACATCTACTCTCCAAACCCCGGCTGGTCTGAGCAGGACCCTCTTCAATGGTGGTCCGCCACGCAACTTGCCACCAAGGCGGTCATCAAGAAAGCCAAAATCAAAGGTGACCAGATCGGCGCCATCGGCCTCTCCGGCCAGATGCACGGCTCGGTCTTCCTCGCCGACGGCCAAACCCCGCTGCGTAATGCCCTGCTCTGGAACGACCAGCGCACCGCCGCGCAGTGCGCCCAAATCGAATCAAAAGCAGGCGGCCGCAAAAAACTCATCGGCATGGTCGGTAACCCCGCCCTCACCGGCTTCACCGCCCCCAAGATCCTCTGGGTCCGCGAAAACGAGCCCAAAATCTACGAGAAGGTCAAGCACATCCTTCTCCCCAAAGACTACATCCGCTATTGCATGACCGGTGAGTACGCCACCGAAGTGGGCGATGCTTCCGGCACCTTGCTGCTGGACGTCAAAAAGCGCGCCTGGAATAAAAAGCTCGTCTCCCTGTTGGGCATCGACCAGGCCTTCCTTCCCGAATGCTTTGAGTCCCACGTCGTCTCCGGCCAGCTCACCCGCGCCGCTGCCGACCACCTTGGCCTCAAGGAAGGCACCCCCGTCGTAGGCGGCTCCGGCGACCAGCCCGCAGGCGCAGTCGGCAACGGCATCGTCGCCTCCGGCATCGTTTCCGCCACCCTCGGCACCTCCGGCGTCGTGTTCGCCCACGCAGACAAACCCGAGTACGACCCCGAAGGCCGCGTCCACACCATGTGCGCCGCCGTCGAGGGCAAGTGGTGCGTCTTTGGCTGCATGCTCTCCGCAGGCGGCTCCTTCCAGTGGTTCCGCAACAACCTCGCCGGCCCCGAACGCGAACTGGCCTCCAAAAAGAAAATCGATCCCTACGAACTTCTCATCGAACAGGCCGGCCAGGCCCAGCCCGGCTGCGAAGGCCTCTTCTTCCTCCCCTACCTCACCGGCGAACGCTGCCCCTACGCCAACCCCAACGCACGAGGCGGATGGATCGGCCTCACCTCCCGCTCCACACGCCCCGCCATGATCCGCTCACTCCTTGAAGGCGTCACCTTCGGCATGGCCGATGCCCTCCAGGTCATGCAAGGCATGGGCGTCAACGTCAAAACCGTCCGGCTCTCCGGCGGCGGCGCTCGCTCCGAATTCTGGCGCACCCTCCAGGCCAACATCTACAACAAACCCGTCGCCACCATCAACGC
>CAZIWA010000133.1:0-15168 GCA_964542875.1 uncultured Phycisphaeraceae bacterium | reverse complement strand
CACTGATGGGGAAGGCCAGACTGAAGAAGTTGACGACCGGGCGGCGCGTGACGGACGCGGGGATTCCGATGCTGCATCACTTTCCGATGTTTAAACAATGGCAAGGCGGGGAAGCGCAATTGGGGCTGATGGATTTTTCAGGGAATGTAAACCACCTGCTGCTGGATGGGCCGATCACAGATGACGGGCTTGCCGGCATGGCTGGGTTGGATGGCTTGTTTGGGTTGGGGTTTTTCTGGCATGCCAAGGCGTTTACCTCCCACGGCCTGGAGGTGATGACGAAATTGGCGAATCTCGGGTATTTGTCGGTGGACGGGAGCAAAGCGGATGACGAAGCGATGGCGGTCTTTGCGAAAGTACCGCGACTGAGGATGTTGCAGGCGCAAGGGGCTGTTGCGACGGACATGGGGTTTGAGGCACTGAGCCGGTCGCAGACGCTGGAACATATCTGGGGACGCGAGTGCCCGAACCTGACAGGGCCGGGTTTCGCCGCGCTCTCCAGGCTGCCGAAACTGCGCGGGCTGGGGGTAAGCTGCGCCAAAGTGGGTGCGGCGGGTCTGGCGACGCTGCCGAGCTTTCCCGCATTGCAGCAATTGATGCCGATGGATGTGACTGATGCCGGCTTCCGGCATGTGGGCCAGTGCAAGGCGCTGGAAAAGCTCTGGTGCATGTATTGCCGGGAGACGACAGATACGGCTACAGAGCACATCGCGGGACTGAAAAACCTGTCGTACTACTACGCCGGAAGAACGCTGATCACCGATAAGAGCCTGGAGATGCTGGCGCGAATGGAGGCGCTGGAGAAAATCGAGCTGTGGCAGACGGTGAACGTGACGACGGCGGGCGTGGCGGCGCTGGCGCGGCTGCCGAAACTCAAGGAATTGGAGATATCCGGGGTGCCGGGGGTGGGGATGGAGGTGAAGAAGGCGTTTGGGCCAGGGGTGGTGGTGAGGATTTGAATCCGAAGAGTTAACCACTAAGGCATGAAGACGCGAAGGAGGAGAAGGGGGTGATTGAAGACTGGTTTAGGCGTGGAAAATGGGGGAGTCGGGAGGAGATGAAGGCGCGTGCAAGACACAGCACTGCTTCGGGCCGTGCTGTGCCACCCGGATTGTTCAACTGAGATTGGCGTTTGGGGAGATTAGCGCCTAAATTATGGGACTATGAAATCAAGCCTGAAATGGATCAATGACTATCTCGACCGGCCTGTGACTCCTCAGCAGATCGATGAGACGCTGACCCGGCAAGGGTTGCCCATCGATTCGACGGTGGAAGTGGGCACGGATGTGATGCTGGACGTCGAAGTGACGAGCAACCGGACGGATTGCCTTTCGATCCTGGGTGTGGCGCGGGAAATCGGCGCGGGGCTGGAACGGTCGCTGAAGGCGCCGTCATTTGAAGCACCTGCGGGGACCGGGCCGGACATCAACACGCTGGTGAGCGTGGATAACCAGGCCGTGGAGCTTTGCCCGATTTATACCGCGCGCGTGATCAAGGGCGTGAAGGTTGGGCCCAGCCCGGCGTGGCTGGTGGAACGGCTGACGACGATCGGCCTGCGCAGCATCAATAACGTGGTGGACGTGACGAATTTCGTGTTGTTTGAGCTGGGGCAGCCGCTTCATGCTTTTGACATGGCGAAGCTGACGGGCGGGAAGATCATCGTGCGCAAAGCAACGCCGGGCGAGGCGTTTGTGGCCATCGACGGCACCAAGCATGAACTGGCGACCAAGGCGTGCCCGGAGATGCTGGTGATCGCCGATGCTCAAAAGCCGGTGGCCATCGCGGGCGTGATGGGGGGCAAGGAATCGGAAGTGACGGAAGCGACAGTGGATGTGCTGCTGGAGGCGGCGGCGTTTACGCAGCTTTCGGTGCGCAGGACCAGCCGGGCATTGCGGTTGTCGAGCGATTCAAGCTATCGGTATGAACGCGGCACGGACCTGCACAACGTGGAGCGCGCCGCCAACCGGGCGACGGCGTTGATCCTGGAATTGGCGGGCGGGACGCTGGCGCAAGGCGTGATCCGAACGGGTGTGAAGCCCGGCGCGCAGGTGAGCGTGGACATGCGGCTTTCGCGGTGCAAAAAGGTGCTGGGCATCGAGGTGCCCCATGACCGGGTGGTGGGGATTTTGTCTCGCCTGGGGCTTTCGCCGCTGTTGGGACCTGACGGCGTGGTGCACTGCAAGGTGCCTTCGCATCGGCTGGACCTGTACCGGGAGATCGATCTGATCGAAGAAGTGGCCCGGATGCATGGGCTGGAGCATTTGCAGGTGGCGCAGAAGATCCAGATCGTGGCCAAGCCGGCCCCGGCGAAGGTGCGCGCGAGGGCCCGCATGGCCGAGGCGCTTTTGGCCGGCGGGTATTACGAGACGGTTACGTTCAGCTTCATGCACCCCAAGCAGGCGGCAGCGTTTGTGCCCAAGGGGGATGATGCGGTGGTGGTGGATGATGACCGGCGCAAGAGCGAAAACGCGATGCGGCCTTCACTGATCCCGAGCCTGCTGATTTGCCGGAAGACCAATCAGGACGTGGGCAACCAGGGATTAAAGCTGTTTGAGACGGCGTCTGTGTGGTCCCGGAGGGCCGGACAGATCGTGGAGACGCAGGTGCTTGGCATTTTGTGCGATCAGAGCGATAAGAACCTGGGCATTCGCGAGCTGCGCGGCGCGGTGGAAGAGATGATCGTCCGGTTGGCCGGTCCGGGCGTGAAAGTGGAGTTCCTGCCTGCGGTTCACGCGGCATTGGAGCCCGCGGCGGATGTGGTGGTCAACGGCAAGCGCATCGGCTTCGCCGGGCTGTGCTCGTCTGCGACGCTCAAGACCTTTGAAGTGGGCACGAATGTGTCGGTGGCGGAACTGAGCGTGCCGGAATTGATCGCGCTGTTCCCAGGCAGCTCCGGCGTGCATCAGTTGTCACGCTTCCCGGGCATCGAGCGCGATCTTTCGATCGTGGTCGATGAACTGGTGACGTGGCAGCAGATTGACCAGACCGTTGCGAAGGTGAACCCGGCGCTTTTGGAGAGCGTGTCGTTCCTGACGACGTACCGGGGCAAGCCGATTCCCGCAGGGAAAAAGAGCGTGAGCTTCCGGATGGTGTTCCGTGATCCCGCAGTCACCTTGCGTCACGAGCAGGTGGATGGGCAGGTGGAGGCGGTGGTGAAGGGATTGGCCGCTGCGGTGAAGGCGGAAGTGCGGGGTTGAGGTAAGGGTTGATCAGAGTGGGGAAGGCACGAAAGAGTGCCGGAGTTTTTGATTGGGATTAAGAGGATAGAGGATGATTAAGAGGGTCGGGGCAGGACGCGTGCAAAGTGCTTCAGGCGGCTGTGGGGGGATCGTTTTTTTTTGACGCGATGAACGAGACGGACAGGATTTGAACGATGGTTTTTGGTGTGTGTGGGCGTTGTCGGGTGTCAGTTGGAAAGCAGAGGAAGAGAAGAGGAAATTTTTACCGCGAAGGCGCGAAGACGCGAAGGGAAGAGGTGGAAAGTAGAAGAGAGATCAGCATAAAGCTGACCGGGTTTCTGTGGTTCCCGTTATGCAAGCCCTGGATTCAATAAACTTTCGCGTCTTCGCGCCTTCGCGGTAAAAATTCTGTTTAGATTCAACGGGTGAGTTTCAGGAGGCGTTCGCCGGCGTCGTGGAGGGTTTGGTCTTTTTTGGCGAACATGAAGCGGACTTTGGATTTGCCGATGGATTTGGGGGAGTAGAAGCTGGAGCCGGGGACGGCGGCGACACCGATGACTTCGATGAGGTGTTTGACGAAGGTGACGTCGTCTGCGGCGATGGATTGATCAAAGCCGGAGATGTCGGTCATGACGTAGTAAGCGCCTTGCGGATCGTTGAATTTGAAACCGGCTTTGTGGAGGTAGGGCAGGAGGATGGAGCCGCGGCGCTGGTAGTCGGTCTTGAGCTTGGCGTAGTAGGCGTCCGGGAGATTCAAGGCCGCTGCGCCGGCGACCTGGAGGGGGTGAGGCGCGCCGACGGTGAGGAAGTCGTGCACGCGCCGGATGCCGGTGGTGATGTGTTCAGGGGCGATGGCGTAGCCCAGCCGCCAACCGGTGACGCTGAAGGTTTTAGAGAGGCCGGAGATGGTGATGGTACGGTCGGCCATGCCGGGGAGGGAGCCGATGGAGATGTGGGGCTGGTCGTTCAAAATGATGTGTTCGTAGATTTCATCGGTGATGGCCAGCACGTTGTGCTTGATGCAGAGATCGGCGATGAATTGGAGTTCCTCAAGGGTGAAGACCTTGCCGGTGGGGTTGCCTGGGGTGTTGATGATGATGGCGCGGGTCTTGGAATTAAAGGCGTCGGTGAGCTGGTCGCGGTCGATGGCCCAGTCGGGCTGGTGAAGCTGGACAAAGCGCGGGGTGGCGCCGGAGATGAGGCCGTCGGGTCCATAGTTTTCGTAAAAGGGCTGGAAGACGATGACTTCATCGCCGGGATTCATGACGGCCAGGAAGGTGGCCATCATGGTTTCGGTCGCGCCGCAACAGACGGTGATGTTCTTGTCGGGCTCGGCGTGGATCTTGTTGAACCGCTTGGCTTTTTCGGCAATGGCCTGGCGCAGGACAGGGGCGCCCCAGGTGATGGCGTACTGGTTAAAGCCGTCCTGAATGGCTTTGCAGGCGGCGTCTTTGATCTCCTGCGGGGTCTCAAAATCGGGCATGCCCTGGCCGAGGTTGACTGCGCCGTGGCGGTTGGCCAGACGGGTCATTTCACGGATCACGGATTCGCTGAAGTAGCCGACGCGGTTGGCAAGCATGTTGGGTACCTGGGGTGCGGATGCAGAAAGGTACAAAGGAAACGACCAAAGGTACAAACCCGAATGCCGGAAAGTTGGGAAAAGCATGTCTTGTTTAAATGACAAAGGCCCCTGCGGTGGGTGCGCGGGGCCTTTGCATGGGGAGGGTTGTTCAAGTCAACGCGTTACGTTGACTTGTCGTGACCTGTGACACGGTCCCACGCATCTTTGACAGCGTGTTTGGCCTTGTCCCAGGTGAGGGAGGAATCGTCCTTGGCTTTGTTCCAGTTGGCTTCCACGTTGGCGGAAGCCTCTGACCAGGACTTATCGGGGTGTTGCTTGGCCAGTTCGTAGCCGCAACGGTAGGCGGGTTGATATTCCTCGTACATGACGCCTTCCATGTAGTAGGGGCGCGAGGTGTAGTTTTTGCGCCAGTATGCGTCTTCCACGGTGGGGTCCATGGATTCGGCAGCGGTTTTTCCGGCCAGGCCGCCTGCGACAGCGCCCAGGGCAGCGCCTGTGATAACGCCCACAGGCCCTGCCAGGGCGCCCACTGCAATGGCTGTTGCCGCGCCGGCGCTGACAGCGCCTACGCCGACGCCCACGGGGTGGGCTCCGGCTTCACCGGAGATCGGGTCGCGGTGTGCATGATTTTTTTCTTTGGTGGACATGGCTGGCTTCCTTTCCAGGGGGTGTTTCTTATCTACCCCAAGAGTAGGCGGCGCAGATGGAAGGCTAAAGGGGGGAAGGGATGAAACGGACGAGGTGGATTTCTGGCGGGGGGATGGGGGAAAGGATGAGGGGAAGAATGGTTGACCGTTGCGCTTAAGGCATTTGTTGGCGGCCCTCACCCCGGCCCTCTCGCAGGAGGGAGAGGGGGCAAGAGACGTTGAGAATGAGTTTTTGTTTAGCCCTGGGGCAGGTCGAGGATGCGGATGGAGGTGACCTTGCCGTCGATGACGCCGGAGGACTCCATGCGCGCGACGGCCTGGCGGACCTGGCCTTCACTGGCCTGGTGGGTGGTGACCACGAGGGGGACGTATTGGCCGATGGCGATTTCGTGCTGGAGGATGGAGGAGATGGAGATGCCCGAATCGCCCAGGAAGGTGCTGAGCTTGCCCATGACACCGGGGACATCTTTGGCGAACATGCGCAGGTAATAGCGGCTGACGAGCTGGGCGCGGTCGAGGGTTTGGACGGGCTCGTGGTGGTCGCACCAGAGGCGCATGGTGCTGAAGGCGCTGGGGTACCAACCGGAGGCGACGTTCAGCAGGTCGCTGACGACCGCGGAGGCGGTGGGGAGGCGGCCTGCGCCGCGGCCGTAATAGAGGGTCTGGCCGGTGGCGTGTCCGTAGACGGAGAGAGCATTGAAGGAGCTGTTGACCTTGGCGAGGGCCAGGGAGTTGTGGACGAAGGTGGGATGGACGCGGAGGCTCAGGCGTGTGGGTTTATCGGTGGTGGGCGGGTCGAGGCGTTCGCCGATGGCCAGGAGTTTGATGGTGTAGCCGAGTTCGCCGCCGAATTTGATGTCGGCGGAGTCGAGGGTGTCGATGCCTTCGGACCAGACCTGGGAGTCGGTGACGTCGACGCCGAAGGCGAGGGAGGCGACGACGGCGAGCTTCTGGGCGGCGTCGCGGCCGGAGACGTCGAGGGTGGGGTCTGCTTCGGCGAAGCCAGCGTCCTGGGCTTCCTTGAGGGCGACGTCGTAGGGCTTACCTTTTTGGACCATCTCGGTAAGGATGTAGTTGCAGGTACCGTTTAAGATACCGTAGACGGCCTGGATGGAGTTGGACATGAGGCCGAACTGAAGGGCGGTCATGATGGGGATGCCGCCGCCACAGGAGGCTTCGAAGGCGATGGAGACGGCGTTTTGGCGGGCGAGGGCGAAGAGCTCGGAGCCTTCGGCGGCCAAAAGCGATTTATTGGCGGTGATGACGTGCTTGCGGAGGGAGAGGGCTTTTTTGACGTAGTCGGCCACGGGGCCTTTGCCGCCTGCCACTTCGATGACGATGGGCATGTCGGGGGTGGCGAAGAAGGCGTCGGCATTGTTGGTGATTTGTTCAGCGGGGAAGCGTCCGGCGAGGGACTTGGCCGCTTTGGCGGTGTCGCGGACGAGGATGCGGCGCAGCTCGATTTTCTTGCCGGTGCGACGGGTGTAGAGCTCGGCCATGGTGGTGAGAAGCTCGACGACGCCTGAGCCAACCGTGCCACAACCGATCAAACCAACACCGATCACAGGGACTGACGCCACGACGGCCTCCGGGCTAAGGGGTAGAAGGGGCGCTAAGGTACCAGATTTTGGCACAGGGTAGAAGCAGACGGATGGGGTTTTAAGGGCTCAGTGAGGAAGAGATTTACATGATTTACACGATTGGCAGGATTTACATGCTTGATCCTGCCCGTCATTCTTCGCCTCTTGATTGAAGCTTTTTACCTTCGGGAGAAAAATAGACTGGCTGGTTTTTGTGACCGGTGACTTAAAAGGGCCGTGTTGGATGGGTAGAATATAGGTATGAGCCAAGCAGAAATACCCGTTACCGAAGAGGCACTGATCCAGCCGATTTGCTCGATTTTCCGCAGGTTTCTTAAGCGCAAAGGCCTTAAGTTCACCACGGAGCGGGCGCTGATCCTGAATTCCGTGCTGGATAAGCAGGAAGTGTTTGAGGCCGACCAGCTTCTGGAAGAGATGCATGGCGCGGGCCATGAGGTGAGCAAGGCGACGATCTACCGGACCATCAAGCATCTGGTGGAAGCCCGGATCATTACGCCGGTGCTGATCGATCCCAATCAGGCGCACTATGAACTGACGTTCGGACGCGAGCCGCGCGGGCACCTGGTGTGCATCGAAACAGCGCAGATCATTGAGTTTTCAACCGCGGAACTCAAGGAGATGACCAATCGGATCGCCAAGCAGCACGGGTATGACCCGATGAGCTTCCGGTTTGTGATTTATGGGGTGTCCAGCGAAGGCAAGAAGCAGGCGCAGGAAGACAGCGGGGTCTGAGGAGAGGTCGTCCCGGGTCCGGGGCCGCGCGCCCCGGGTCGAAGAAGAGTTGAAGGGGATTTAGAGGGGGATTGTTTTGCGGACGGATTGTCATGTGCATATTTGCGCGGTGCGGCCTGAGACCGGGCGGTTTTCTGATTCGTTGTACGACAGCATGGCGTTTCGATATATCCGGCGGCACCTGGGGGTGAAGTCCAAAGACGCGGCTGCGGAAACGCTGGTGATCAAGAGGCTGGCGGAGGCGATGGAAGCGACGCCGAGGCTGGATGCGTCGGTGATCCTGGCGTTTGATGCGATCCACACGCCTGATGGGCAGATGGATCTGGGCAGGACGCATCTGTATGTGAAAAATGAGTTTGCGTATGACGTGGTGCAGAACAACCGGAAGATGCTGCTGGGGGCGTCGGTGCATCCGTATCGCAAGGACGCGGTGGAAGAGATCGAAAAATGGACTGAAGCCGGCGCGGTGCTCTTGAAGTGGCTGCCGCTGGTGCAGGGGATTAATCCCGCGGATAAGCGCTGCTTTAAGGTGTATGACACGCTGGCGAGGCTGAAACTGCCGCTGCTGGCGCACACGGGGGGCGAAAGTCCCTGCCGGTGGTGATGCCGGAGGTGGCGAGCCCGGACCTGCTGCTGCATGCACTGGATCGGGGAGTGACGGTGATCGCGGCGCATTGCGGGACGCGGTCTGCGTTCAACGAAACGGATTATGTGGACACCACGCTGAGGCTGGTGGAGGAGCACAAGAACCTCTACATCGATACCGCAGCGCTGTTTTTGCCCACCCGGTGGCATGCATGGAAGAAGATCATGGAGCGGCCGGTGGCGGTGTCGCGGCTGATCCATGGAAGCGATTGGCCGATTCCGGCGTATCCGCACCCAGGGTTGTTTGGGGTGGGGGCTTCGCTGGGGGTGATTCGCAAGGAAAAGTCGTGGTTCAGCCGGGATGTGGCGATGAAAGAGATGCTGGGGCTGGGGGATGAATACTTCGGACGGCTGTGGACTTTGCTGACCGAAGAACAAAAGCGGCGGGCGCTGAGCGTGTTTAACGCGTAGGCCACAAGCGAGTGGTATAGAGTGGGCTGAGTTGCCGATTGTCCATGCGCCCGGGTTGCCGGGTGGCGGGCCATCGGATGTGCATGAGTTAGTTCAAGGGATATTCATGCGTGATTGGGCAGTGACCTTGCCTGGGATCGGCTTGGTTTTGTATCGTGAAACAGGTGGGCGGGTGCTTGCGCCCGGGGCGGGAGATGTATATGATAATTCATTATCAATAACTCGTTGGCTGTTCAAATCATCAAGTGGGGTCGATATGAAGCTGGGTGTGAGATTTAGCGGTGTGCTGGTGGCCTTGACTGCGCTGACCCTGGCGGTGATGGCGGGCTGTAAGCAGGACGGGACCGCCGGGGGGCCCAAGACCGGGAAAGTGAATGTGGTGGCGACGACTCCGGATATCGGGGTGATCGCCAAAGCCGTGGGCGGCGAGCTGGTGGAGGTGACCACGTTTGTAAAGCCCGGGGATGACCCGCATGTGGTGGAAGCCAATACGTCGATGGTGGAAGCGCTGGTGAAAGCGGAGCTTCTGGCGGCGGTGGGGCAGCATGTGGAAGACGCCTGGCTGCCGGGCATGGTGAAGACTTCTCGCAATGCGGCGCTTGTGCCCAATGGCGAGGGATACCTGTCGCTGGCGAAGACGGCGCGGTTGATCGCTGAAGCCGACGAGGAAGAGAAAACCAAAGAAGTGTCGGACAAAGCGCCTGCGAAGGGGAAGGCGCAGTCGTTTCACCCGGAAGAAAACCCGCACTTTCTGCTGGACCCGGTGGAAGGCGTAAGGGCCGGAAAGGTGATTTCCCAGAAGCTGGCGAAACTGCGGCCTGACAGCGCGCCGGTGCTTGAGAAGCAATACAAGGAATTCGCCAAAGCGGTGATGGTGGCGCAGCTTGGGCCGGGATTGGCCGAGAAGCTGTCTGCTGAGGATTTTGAGCCGCTTAGCGTTGCGATCGAAAAAGGGGAACTGAAAAAGTACCTGAGCGATAAGAAGATCACGGGTGTGGAGTTGGCCGGCGCGCAGGGTGAACTGATGGCGCACAAGGGGACGCTGCTGGTGGGCGACCATGACCTGTGGCCCTACTTTGCCCGGCGATATGGGGTGGAGATGGTCGGATACATCGAGGGGCACCCGGGCGAGATGCCCAATGCGCAGCATCTTTCGGAACTGATGGCGCTGATTAAGGCCAAGAAGGTGCCGGCGCTGCTGCGGGCGAGCTATTTTGACGCGAAGCAGACGCAGTTCATCGCCAACCAGACGGGGGTGAAGGTGGTGGAGATGGCGCACTTTCCGGGATCGCGCACGGGCACGCAAAGCTATCCGGAGTTTATTCAGTACAATGCCCGACAGTTATCGGAAGCTCTTAAAACGGCCAAACCATGAACGTGTCGGGACCGTCAAATCCAGTAGGTTTATCTGATCAGACATTGGATGGCGAAACACCGGCTGCAAAGCCGGTGGAGCCGCAGACCAAGAAACCGGCAGCCGCAACGGCGCCGATCATTGGGCTGGAGCAATTGCGCCTGGCCTATGGCGGACGCGTGGTGCTGGACCGGGTGAACTTCAATATCCATGAAGGGGAGTTCTGGTGCTTCCTGGGCTCCAACGGGCAAGGCAAGACGACGCTGATCAAGGCCCTGCTGGGGGCGATGACGCCCAAGTACGGGCTCATCAAGCAGCGGCCTGATGTGTTTGCCAAGCGCCGAGTGAGCTATGTGCCCCAGCGGCTGGAGCTGAACCCTGTGCTGCCGACCTCGGTGGCGGAGTTCATCACCTCCGGCCTGGTGGGCCTTAAGACGCACAGCGACCAACGCAAAAAGCGCCTGGAACGGGTGCTGGACCTGATGGGCCTCAAAGGGGCGCACGGTCGCAACCTGTGGACGCTTTCAGGCGGGCAGCGGCAGCGGGCGCTGGTGGCCCGGGCGCTGATTCGCGACCCAAGCCTGCTGATCGTGGATGAGCCGACGGCAGGGCTGGACCTGACGGCGGCGCAGTCCGTGCTGAAGGTGCTCCGGGACCTGCATACGACGTACAAGGTAACGGTGGTATTTGTGACCCATGAGCTGCAGATCGCCGCGGATTATGGCTCCCATATTGCGCTGTTTCGCGATGGACAGGTGACCGCGGGGCCCAAGATGCAAGTGATGACCAGCGAAAACATGCAAAAGACGTTTGGCGTGCCGATCAGGGTGAATGACCACGGCAATGGAAAACTGGAAGTGGTGACCGACCCCAACGCGGTGCTGAGCCATGCGCCTGCATCGCCTGACGCGCCTCAGACGACGGGCGGGGGTGCGGCTTGATCGGGAAATTCATCGAGTCGTGGTCGATCTTTTCGCAAGGTTACCTGGTGTCGCTTCTGGGCGCCGGAGTGCTGGGCCTGGCTGGGGTGATCGCGGTTGCGCGCAGGCAGGTGTTCATCGCGGCGGCGGTTTCCCAGGCGTCAACCCTGGGGTACGCGGTGGCGACGTTGTTTGTGGCCGCAGGGGCGCAGTCCATGGTGGACGGCTACATGCGCGACGTGGTGACGATTGCTTCGGCAATGATGGCGGCGTTCATCACGATGTTTCTGGGCGGCGGAAGCCAGGACGGCAAACGGACCGACGGCGATGAAATGACGGCGTGGGTTTTCATCATGTCCAGCGCGTGCAGCGTGCTGCTTTTGACAAACTCTCCCAATGGGCTGGAAATGTTCCGGCGAATCCAGACGTCGACCGTGATCGGCAGTGAGACATCCGACGTGGTGACGTTCGCGGTGCTGCTGGTGGCGGGGTTGATCGCACTGGCCGCGTATTGGCGTGAACTGGTGCTGCTGCTGAGCGACCCGGTGATGGCGGCGGCGGTGGGCATGCGCGTGACGGCATGGAACATCGTGCTGGCGCTTACCGTGGGGCTGGTGGTGGGCATGAGCGTTAAGTCCGCAGGCATGCTGTTTACGTTTGGCTGCATGGCGTTTCCGGCGATGATCGCCAAGCAGTGGTGCGGGCAGATCAAGAGCTTGTTCGTGGTGGCGCCGGTGGTGGCGGTTTCCAGCGCGTTTGTCGGGCTTTGGGCGTCGTATACGTGGCAGTCTCCCCCGGGGCTGGTGATCGTGGCGATCCTGGGTGTGGTGGCGCTGCTGGCGTATGTGGTGCGGCTGGGGCTGGATCGGGTATCGACCGGGGATTGATGTGAAGAAGGGGCTGGGGTTCAGGGTCTGGGGTCTGGCCAGAGTTGCGTCATTACCGTTAACGGGCATGGACGGGGGCGTGTGCAAGAGCTTCTTTAAAATGGTTTAAACCCAGGGGGGGGCGCATGAGTACATGCTTGCCATGGGCTGCCTTGTCTTGCCCTTGCAGGGCACAGAATATGAGTGCGGTTAGTGCTTAATTGAGCAAGATAAGAAGTGGCGCAGTGTTGTTGTTTTAGATGGCGGTGAAGCCGCCGTCGACGATGAGGGGGGCGCCGGTCATGTAGCGGGATTCGTCGCTGGCGAGGAAGAGGGCGGCGTTGGCGATGTCTTCTTCGGTGCCTAGGCCCAGGGGGTGAGTGCGTTTGAGTTCGGCGACGACTTCGTCTTTGTTGGAGAGAGAGTCGATGAATTCGTGATAGAGCGGGGTGGGGATGGTGCCCGGGCAGAGGCAATTGACGCGGATTTTATCTACGGCGTGGCCGGTGGCCATGGAGCGGCTGAGGTTCAAAACTGCGGCTTTGGACGCGCAGTAGGCTGGGTGCATGGGAAAGCCGATGAGGCCGGATTCGGAGCCCATGTTGATGATGGAACCGCCGCCGGCTGCGCGCATGACGGGGATGGCGTATTTGGAGCAGAAGAACATGCTCTTGACGTTGACGTTGAAGTTTTTATCCCAGTCGGCTTCGGTGAGGTCTTCAAGCTTGCCGGCGACGACGGTGCCGGCGTTGTTAAAGAGGACGTTGATGGTGCCGAAGGCCTTGACGGCGGCGTCGCAAAGGGCTTTGGCGTCGGCTTCCCTGGTGACATCGCATTTAACGAAGACGGCCTTGCCGGATTTGGCTTTGATCTCGGCAACGACCTGATGGCCGAGCTCTTCGCGCACGTCGGAGACGACGACGGATGCGCCCTGGACGGCGAAGAGGCGTGCGGAGGCGGCCCCGATGCCGCGGGCGGCGCCGGTGATGATGCAGACTTTGTTTTGCAGGCGGTTGGACATTGAGAGGCCTTTCGAGGGCGTGGGGGGGCACAAGGCAGAAGGGGGACAGGTCCTTGAAAGAAAGGACCAGTCCCCAAGAGGGGAGCGGATCAGAATTTGATGCGGGAGACGAGGGGTTTTACGCCGGTGATGCCGGGGAGGGTGAGTTTGAAGAGTTGACCGCCTCGGGGGACGGCGTAGGGGTCGTGGTTGAGTGGGGCCATGGAATCGGCGATGTGGGTGCCCGCGGAGGTGATGTACATGTCGGAGAGGTTGGGCCCGGCGAAGGTGATGGCGGAGGTCTGGCGGACGGGGAAGTGGATTTCGCGGTCGAGGGTGCCGTTTGGGGCGTAGCGTTTGATGCGTCCGCCGAACCAGATGGCGGTCCAGATGAAACCTTCGGAGTCGATGGTCATGCCGTCGGGGACGCCTTGCTGGCGGGGGATGTCGGCGAAGGTGCGCTGGTTGGAGAGGTTGCCGGTGGAGAGGTCGTAGTCAAAGAGGTAGAGCCTGCGGGCCGCAGAGTCGGTGAAGTAGAGGGTTTTGTGGTCTGGGGAGAAGGCCATGCCGTTGGGGACGCCGAGGCCGGAGAGGAGTGTGGTGGGTTTGCCGTTCAGGTCGAAGCGGAGGAGTTTGCCGTCCCCACCGCCGAGGGTGCCGGCGAAGACGCGGCCTGCGGGGTCCGGGGTGACGTCGTTGAAGCGATGGTTGCCGGGGCAGAGGTTGTCGGCGAGGAGGGTTTGTTTGCCGTCGAGGGTGAGGAGGGAGATGGAGCCGTCCTGGAAGAGGAGGATGTTTCCGTCGTGGTGGTGGAGCATGCCGCCTGTGGTGCGGCCCCGGCTGAAGAGGGACGTGGTGTTGGTGGCGGGGTTGTAGGCGTGGATTTTGCCTGGGGTGATGTCGAGGAAGAGAACGCGTTTGAGCGTAGGATGCCAGAGCGGGTTTTCGCCAATATCACATTTGAGGTCTGCGACGAGAATGGGAGAGGTCATGGTGGGCTCTCTGTATTCGGTTTTGGTGGCAAGGGGAACCGTGGGGGTAATTTACCCGGGATGGGGAGAAAAACGAAGGCGGGGCGTAGAGAGCAAGAGTGAAAGCAAGAGCCGCGAAGACGCGAAGGGAAGAGGCGGAAAAAGGGGAAAGGTGGAGAGAAATGTGCTTTTGTGGGCGCGTGGAAGACACAGCACCGCTGCGGGCTGTGCTACGCCACCCGGAAATGGAGTCAAGCGCAACGGTCAGGGTTGGGTTTTCTGGAGGGCGAAGGGTTCGCCGGGGTCCAGGTCCAGCACGGGACGGACGGGTTCCACGAGGGCATTTTGAAGGGTGCAGCGCCATTGCTGGCTGGGATCTAAGCCCTGGATCTTGTGGCCGTTTTGGATGGTGGGGCCGTTGGCGTAGATGTGGTAGGCATAGTTGATCAACAGGTTGGCGACCTGAGGGATGTTCAAGCCGTTGAACTTGATCTGGAAGTCGGGCAGGCCAAAGGCGGAGAGGCCGCGGGTGTCCATAAGCGTGTCACCGGGACGCATGCCTTCGATCTGGAACAGGCGGACGTTCAAGTAGGGCTCAGGGTCAAGCACATCGGGAGAGGCCTTGGGGAGGACTGCCGGGTCGGCGACGACCTGGGCGTATTCAAAAAAGATCGCCTTGGGGCCGGTGACTTCATTGATCAACTGCAGCACGGTGTGAAAGAGCCGGGAACGGGTTTTATAGTCCAGCCCCTGCGCGGTGAACTCGCAGATGGCGAGCTGATGGGAGGTGGTGGCCGCGGCCTGGCGTGCGCCGGGCCAGGTCCAGGTTTGGTCCAGGGCGCGCAGCAAGGAGGCTTTGTCGTCGTGCTGGGTGCGCATGATGGCGGTCTGCGCGGGGGCGCCGTCGGAGTTTAAATGCCCCAAGTGATGGACGAGCACCATGGAGGTGTCGGCCGGGTTGCTGACGACTTTTGATTCGGGAAGAACCTCGGCGAGCCGCTTGGCAAGAATGTCCAGCGGGATGACGGGCTGAGCATCAAAGCAAAGCTCGACAAAGAGGAGCGCTGCGTCTGCGTCGGCCTGGGTGGGGATAGGTGGTTGCATAGGGGAAATAAGATAAAGGTAAAAGGGATAAGGTAAAAGGGATAAGGTAAAAGGGAGAAGGTAAAAGGGAGAAGGTAAAAGTGAGAAGTGAAGAGGGAATGTGGAGTTCCCCACGAATAGTGGACACTATTGGGGTGGGAGTTTTCCCGCCCTCAA
>CAZIWA010000132.1:0-15196 GCA_964542875.1 uncultured Phycisphaeraceae bacterium | reverse complement strand
ATGCCGCAAAATGGCATTCACCTTGAGTGGCATGAACTTTATCGAAGCCCCCCGAAAACCCGATAACCCGGGTGCATGTGCCGACAAATACCCCAAATGCTTTTACCCTGCTGACTCTTCCCCACACCCCACAAAAATTCCAGCCCACCCCGCGTTTCTGCCGATATCCCCCTAATGTCGGCGCACGGACGCGCCCGACACCCCCTCGACAAACCGCCCTGACCATTTCCTTACCCACGGACGGCTCACATGCTCCTTTCCACCCTCATCCAAAACGAAAATCTCACCCTCGCACAGGGCCCCGCTGATATCTCCCTCCCGGACCTCACCGACGACTCCCGCCGCGTCACCCCAGGCTCTCTCTTCATCGCCCGCCCCGGCACCAAAGACGACGGCGGCAAATTCATCGCCGACGCCCTCACCAAAGGCGCATCCGCCATCCTCCTCCAGCACGGCGCACCCCTCCCCCCCCTCGCCCCCAACATCGCCGTCGTCACCGCCCCCGCCGTCGATAACATCCTCGTCGGACACCTCGCACAGAAGTTCTACGGCTTCCCCGCCCGTAAACTCAAGCTCATCGGCATCACCGGCACCAACGGCAAAACCACCATCACCTTCGTCGTCCGCCACCTCCTGGCCCGCGAAGGCGTCAAGTGCGGCGTCATCGGCACCGTCCTCATCGACGACGGTAAACAGCAAATCCAGGCCGACCTCACCACCCCCGGTGCCATCGACATCGCTAAATACCTCGCCGCCATGGTCGATAACGGCTGCGCCGCCGCCGTCATGGAAGTCTCCAGCCACGCCCTCCATCAGGGCCGCGCCCAGGCGCTGGACTTCTCCGTCGCCGTCTTCACCAACCTCACCGGCGACCACCTCGACTACCATAAAACCATGGACGCCTACGCCGACGCCAAGGCCATCCTCTTTGAACGCCTGGCCCCCACCGGCTTCGCCATCGTCAACGACGACGACGCCTACGCCCCCCGAATGATCCGCGACACCAAGGCGGCCGTCATCCGCTGCAGCCTCAAACCCGGCAAATACTCCAAAGACCTCTGCCGCGCCCTCGTGCAAACCGCCAGCCACAAAGGCACCCGGATCCGCTTCGAAGGCCCCTGGGGCTCTTACGATGTCCTCCTCCCCCTGGTCGGCAAGCACAACGCCATGAACGTGCTCCAGGCCGCCGTCGCCGCCAACTGCGTCGTCGCCATCAGCCGCACCCTGCGCGATTCCCTCCAGGTCTGCCCCGCCCCTCCGGGCCGGCTTGATCCTGTCATCCTCCCCGGGTCGGACATCGCCGCCCTTCCCGCCGTCCTCGTCGACTACGCACACACCCACGACGCCCTTGAAAACGTCCTTCAAGCCCTGCGCCCCATCACCAAAGGCCGCGTCATCACCCTCTTTGGCTGTGGCGGCGACCGCGACCGCACCAAGCGCCCCAAAATGGCCAAAGTCGCCTGCGATCTCTCCGACAGGGTCTTCATCACCTCCGACAACCCCCGAACCGAAGACCCCAACGCCATCATTCAGGAAATCCTCACCGGCGTCCCCGCAGATAAAAAAGCCAATATCACCGTCGACCCCGACCGCGCCAAATCCATCCGCGCAGCCATCCTCGGCGCCACCCCCGACGACGTCGTCCTTCTCGCCGGCAAAGGCCACGAGGACTACCAGATCATCGGCAAGGAAAAACACCACTTCTCCGACCACGAAGAAGCCGCCAAAGCCCTCAGCGCCCACAAATCCACCCCCACTTCCGTCTGATCTCCCAAACCCCCTCCCGTTCAGGGAGAATTAGGGCGAGGGTGTTCTTCTAACCCCTTCTCCCCTTTGGGAGAGGGCAGGAATAGGGCCGCCCGCAAATGCCCTGACAGCCCCGCCTTCTCATTCTTCCCCCAGACCCTAGACCCTAGCCCCCAGACCCTAAAAACATGACCTTCTGGACCCTCACCCAAATCACCCAGGCCCTTCTCGGCGAACCCAAACCCAACACCTCCAAAGGCGACCAGCCCGTCATCGGCATCTCCACCGACACCCGCACCACAAAACCCGGCGAAGTCTTCATCGCCATCAAAGGCGAATCCCTCGACGGCCATAAGTACCTCGCCGACGCCCACGCCAGAGGCGCAATCCTGCTGGTCATTGATCAACCCGACGCCGTCGTCCCCGACGGCGCTTCCACCCTGCTGGTCGATAACACGCTCAGCGCCCTCCACCGCCTCACCATCGCCTACCGAGACCACCTGAAAACCACCGGCTGCCGGGTCATCGCCGTTTGCGGCTCCAACGGCAAAACCACCACCCGCAACCTCATCGCCACCGCGCTCTCCGCCACGCTCAAAGGCACGCAGTCCCTCAAATCCTTCAACAACCAGTACGGCGTTCCCGCCACCATCCTTGCCGCGAAGGAAGACCATCACTTCGTCGTCGTCGAAGTCGGCACAAACCATCCCGGCGAAGTCGACACCCTCTGCAAAATCGTCCGCCCCGACGCCCTCGTCGTCACCAGCATCGGCTACGAGCACATGGAGTTCTTCAAAACCCTCGACGGCGTCGCCCGCGAGGAAGCCGACTCCCTCAAGCACCTCCAGCCAGGCGGCCCCGCCTTCCTCTTTGAAGACGTCGCCAATCAATTCACCCGCCTGAACCTAATCCCCCCCGGCGTCAATGTCGTCCGTTACGGCATCACCCCCTCCAACGCCTGGGCGCCCGACCACAAGATCCAAAACGGTCAGATCCATCCCGGCCAAACCTTCAAAATCCTCAATTCCGGATCGTCAAGCGCTTCCATCCGTCTCCCCCTCCTGGGCCGCCACAACGCCGACAACGCCCTGGCCGCCCTGGCCGTTTGCCAATGGGCCGGCGTCCCCACCCAGGCAGCCATCACCGCTCTGGAAAACGCCCAACCCGTCGACATGCGGCTCAACATCGACACCTACGGCGCCGGCGCCCAGAAGCTCACCCTCATCAACGACGCCTACAACGCCAACCCCAGTTCCGTCATCGCCGCCGCCGGTGTCCTGCAAGGCCTCACCCCCGGCACAAACGGCAAGCGCATCCTCATCCTCGGCGACATGCGCGAGCTCGGCGAAGCCGCCGACTCCCTCCACACCATGGTCGGCAACGAAATCGCAAGGCTCACCAACCCCCGCGCCCAGAACGCCATCCACCAGGTCATCCTCATCGGCAAAAAATCCCAGCTCACCTTCCTGGCGCTCATCCAATCCACTCCCGCTCACCAGCTCACCGCTTTTGAAACCTGGGACGACACCCTTCCCGCCAAGATCGCCGCCCGCTTAAACCCCGGCGACATCGCCCTCATCAAAGCCTCCCGCGGCGAACGCCTCGAACGCCTCGTCCCCGCCATCAAGGCCAAATTCCCTCAATAGCCAAACCTTCGCCGCCATAACGCTTCTTGCCACCTCTCCTTTTAGGCACCCATAGCCTCTTTTCTGTACCCCGCAGGGGTTGCAGCATGTAGCCCCGGGTTGGGTGAGTCTTCGACCGGCACCCGGGGTTCAAAGCATTTAGAAATGCTCTTGCACGTGCCTTCGTCAATGCCGTCCAACCTGTAACGACCAGTTTCCTTTACCTAACTTTTACTCACCCCCACCAATGGGACCAGGGCTGTCACCGGATGTCCTCAACCTAACTCCAAACCCGCAAACCGCCCAATCAGTAAAATCGAACTCATCCCGAGGAACCGATTGCCCAACACCCCACTCTCAACCCCACCGCGAATCATCATCATTGCCGGCCCAAACGGCGCGGGAAAAACTACTTTTGCCAAAGAATTCCTCCGCCACGAAGCCGCCTGCCAAACATTCATCAACGCAGACCTCATCGCATCCGGCCTTGCGCCCTTTGCTCCCGAATCTGCTGCCATCCAAGCGGGCAAGCTCATGCTGACGATGGTTGATGAAAAAGTTGCCGGCCTCGAGAGTTTCTCCCTGGAAACCACTCTCAGCGGTCACAGCTACGCACGTCAAATCCCTCAATGGCGTGCCTCCGGCTTTCATGTCTCAATTCATTTTCTTCGTCTTGATTCTGTTGAACAAGCTTTGGAGCGCGTCAAATACCGAGTACGCCATGGCGGTCACAACATCCCTCCGGATGTTGTCAAAAGGCGTTTCACATCTGGCTATCAAAACTTTCTCAACCTCTACAAACCTCTTGTCGATGAATGGTTTTTGTACGATAATTCAAATAGATTTCCCGCTTTGATCGACTCTGGATCCCGCATATGAACGCGACCAAATCCAAAAACCTGAGCCCAACCGCCCTGGGCGCTCTAAAAGCATTACGCCGCGCTGCCCGTAACGCCATGCTCCTGGCCCGCCAGACCCAAACCGGATTCATCATCTCCCACAACGGCAAAATCATCGACCTCAACGCCCGCCGCAACCGCCCCGGCGTGCGCCGAAAACCCTACACCGCCGCCGAAAAAGCCCTCATCGCCCAAAAACACACCCATTCCTGACCGCAAACCCCACCCTTTCACCTGTATTTCACCCAAATCCGGGAACAAAGACGCCCCTCAAGCTACGATATATCTGGGGACTTTTATTCCATTGGGGCTTCGCCGCCTTTCCGCTGCGGATCCCGCATTGAACACGGACATGCCATGCGTCCATGCTCTGACACGTGCAAACATCTCCTCCTCGCCGGCCTCCTCGCCCTGAGCGGAGCTATCGCAAGCCCCATGCCCACCCGCGCCGATGCCCCCGCCATCACCGCACCGCAGAAGCTCACTCTCCAGCAAGGCCAAACGCACGTCATCGCCTTCACCCTCCCCAATACGCCCGCCGCCGACCAAACCTTCCCCGCTTCTTCCAGCGACCCCGCCACGCTCAAAATCGTCCGCGACGCCCAGGCGCTCAAGGACAACACCACCGGCTTCATCCGCGTCGACGCCCTCAAGCAGGGCTCTGCCACCCTCACCGTCGCCGGCTCCGCCATCGCCGTCACCATCACCGCCCCCACCTGGCGGCCCGAAGTCGACCGCTGGTCCGCCACACTCACCGGACCCCTCCGCGGCGCCGCCGTCTGGGGCGCTTTCACCCTCGGTGTTGATCTTGGCGTCCCGCTGGACTACCCCTCATCGGCCAAAAAAATCTCCAGGATCCAGATCTTCGCCCAGGGCACTCAAGGCCAGCCGGACACACCCATCGGACAATCCGCATCAGTCCCCGCGCTGATCGCACCGCGCACGCAAACCCCCATCCTGATCGACACCCAGAACCTCCCCGCAGGCGTCGCGTACCTGTACGCGCTCGTCACCCTGGATTCCGGCAAAACCATCCAGTCCCCCGCCCTTGCCCTTCAGGTCATCAAGCCCGCCGACAAAACCATCCTTCACGGCGAATGCGAATCCCAAACCGTCCCCTTCGGCGGCCCCGTCACCAACAAACAAGCAAACAAGCCCATCGTCGTCGCCAACGATCCCGACGCCTCCCAGGGCAAGTTCGTCGGCGCTTACTCCGGCGAACCCACCTGGTCACCCGAGCTGGACATCCCCCAGGCCGGGCTCTACCAGCTCATGCTCACCGCCCGCGGCGATCTCACTGCCGGCGCATACCCCGCCGTCGGCATCAAATTCAAGCAGGGCAACGACACTGAAACCGCCTCGCGCATCGTCGACTACCGCTGGCACCGCATCCCCATCGGCCGCCCTGTCTACCTCCCCGCAGGCAGGCAAAAGTTTGGCGTCGCTTTCCTCAACGACTACTACGCCGCAGGCTACTCCGACCGCAATCTCTACCTTGATAAGTTCGAGCTCGCCCTCACCGACGACGGCTCCTCCGCAGCCCCCGGCCCCGCCGGCGACTCCGGCTCCATGATGATGTCAGGCGGCATGATGCAGGCCGCCCCCATGCAATCCGGCGCAACCATGTCCGGCGCAGCTCCCACAATGTCGGCACCCACCATGTCCGGCACCATGACAGGCTCCTCCCCCGCCGGCAGCGTCATGTCCATGGGCGCCATCAAAACCCCTGACCCCGGCCCCACCCCCGAAAAACCATTCGCCGCCCAGGACTGGCTCATCGATCCCGTCTACATGCCCCGCATGGCCATCGCCCTGGACACCAACCTCGACGGCCTGAGCATTGCCGGCGACCAATGGATCACCGCCAGCGTCTACCGCTTCAACAAAAAGCCCGGCAGCCTCGGCACCCAGGCCGCCCCCACTGTTGAACTCATCCTCAATGGTAAAACCATCCTCTCCCAGGTCAGCGCCACGCCCCGGTTCTTTGTTTCCACCGGCTGGTTCCAGCCCGGCGCAAACACCCTCCAGCTCCGCGCCACCTCCGGCAAGGATGTCGCGGTCACCCAGGTCCACACCCTAAGCGCCAACCCCGCCATCCTTCAAGACCCGGAAAAGGCGGACTTCGCTCGTTTCGATGTCGAAAACTCCGCCGTCTGGGACCAGGCCGCCCGCGAAAGCGTCACCAGCGACGAACCCTTCCGCAACACCCTGGGCTTCTACACCAACAAAACCGCCACCCTCACCCTGCCCGATTCCCTTCAGGGCAATTACGACGTCTACATCGAGGGCAAAGGCGATAACTTCAAAGGCAACGTCGAGGCCGCCGTCACCCTCCTTTCCGGGGTTGGCGCAGACGCCACCGCCAAACCCATCTCCACCGTCAAGATCAACCATTGGCCCTCCGGCGTTAAAGCAGGCACCGCCTCCTTCGCCTCCGGCGGCAAAAAGCTCACCGTCACCTTCACCAACGACATCTTTGAGCAAGGCAAAGGCGACCGGAATTTCTACCTCCGCTCCGTCTACCTCATCAAAACCATCCCCGCCGACAACCTCGGCCCCACCGTCACCCTCAGCCATCCCAAACCCGGCGACACGCTCTGGTCCGCCGACGCCGCCGTCATCGAATGCGCCGACAACCGCGAATCCTTCTTCGTCGATCTCGTTATCGACGGCGAACGCCAGGGCACCGGCGCAAACTATTTTGAATCCCAACGCGGCCGCGCCCTCCTCCCCATTCCCGTCGCCCGGCTCTCCCCCGGTCAGCACACCCTCCAGGTCCGCGCCAGCGACCGCGCCGGCAATGTCGGCCTTTCCAAGTCCGTCACCATCAACGTCCCCGAAACCGCGCCACCCGGCCCCACCCGCTACCAGCACGCCGTCGCATTCTTAAACCGAATCGCCTTCGGCCCTGAAACCCAGGACCTTGCCGACGTCCTCACCCTCGGGCAGGACGCCTATCTCGCCAAAAAGCTTTCCGAAAACGCCGCCACACCCGGCGAGCTCGAAGCCCTCGCCCGCGCCTGCGTCGCCAACCCCGACCCCTACGACGGCGGAAACACCATCCGCCGCGCGCTTATCCAATCCTTCACCGCGGACAACCCCGTCCGCGCCCGCTTTGTCCTCTTCACCCAAAACCACTTCTCCACCTGGGTCTACAAGGACGAACCCCAGCGCAAATGGGCCGAACACGTTTCCTTCCATGAAGCCGGCATCAACCGCTTCTCGGACCTGCTCCTCACCAGCGCCACCAGCCCCGCCATGCTCCGCTATCTGGATCAGGTCAACAGCTTCTCCACCCGGCTCAATGAAAACTACGCACGCGAAATCATGGAGCTGCACACCTTGGGCGTAAACGCCGGCTACACTCAGGCCGACGTCACCACCCTGGCCCGGCTCTTAAACGGCTGGCTCGCCACCACCGACGTCGCCCCCAACGGCCGCGGCTTCCCCACCATGGGAGACTTCGCCTACGACCCCACCTTAAATGCCGGCTCCGCAGAGCGCTGGTTTGGCCTGGCCCTTCCTGAGTCCGGCCCCAAGGCGCGTTACAACCGTATCCGCTTCGTCATGGAAACCCTCTCCACGCACCCCGCCACCGCGCACAACATCTCGCGAAAGCTCCTCCAGCACTACGCCGTCCAGGACCCCTCCCCCGCCATGGTCGACCGCATCGCCAAGGTCTTCATTGAAACCTCGGGAGACATGCGTCAGGTCATCACTGCCATCGCCAAGGATTCTGAATTCCAAGCCCTCGCCCTCAAGCCCCGCCTGGCCTCCCCCACCGATTACGGCGTTCGCATCTCCCGCATCGTCAACATGGAGCCAAGCTGGTCCCACTCCCTCCAGGGCTACCTCTCCCGCTCGGGCCAGGGCCTCTTTGAACGCGTCACCCCTGACGGATACCCGCTCGACGACCTCAGCTACGCCGACTCCAACGGCATGCTCCAGCGTTGGCGGCTCGCCGACGAAGCCCAATGGTCCCTCTTCAACACCGGTTCGCGCACCCTCACCTGGGACAAGCCCGTCGACCCCGTCACCTGGAAGCAAAAAGTCGTCGATTGCTACGCCATCCTTCTTCTGGGCCGCATCCTTGATGAAAAGTCCAACCAGGCCGCCCTCAACATCCTCACCAACGCCAAAGGCAACCGGGACGAACAAGTCCGCCAGCTTGCCGTGTTTGTCGCCTCCACACCCGAAGCCTGCATGAGATAACCCCCATGAACATCAGCCGCCGATTCTTCCTCCAGGCCTCCGGCTCCGTCCTCGCCGCCCTCACCGTCGCGGACTTCGCTCGCGCGCAATCCGCCCCCGGCCCCGCCACCCAGCCCTCAGGCGTCTCGCTCACCACCAAAAATAAAACCCTCGTCGTCATCTTCCTTCGAGGCGGCGCAGACGGCCTCAACCTCGTCGTCCCCCACGCCGAGCCCGACTACTACAAGCTCCGCCCAAACCTCGCCATCCCCCGGCCCGACAAAACCGACCCCCTCGCCGCGCTGGACCTCGACGGCGCCTTCGGCCTCCACCCCGCCTTGGCCAAACTCAACCCCTGGTTTGAGCAAAAGCTCTGCACCGCCATCCATGCCGTCGGTTACGACAAAAACACCCGGTCTCACTTTGAAGAACAGGACACCTGGGAAACCGGTGTCGTCGGCAAAACCCTCGCCACCGACGGCTGGCTCAACCGCCACCTGGCCTCCTCCGAAGGCCACGGCACCATCCGCGCCCTGGCCATCGGCGCCACGCTCCCCCGTTGCCTCCGCGGCCCCGCCAACGCCTATGCCGTGCGTGACATCTCGGATTTTTCCCTCCCCGGCAACAAGGAGCGCAAGGAAGCCGCCTTCACCGCCCTGGCCGCCGCTTACGGCCAGGACATGTCCGCCACCCCCGCGCAAAACGACATCATCAACTCCGCCGGCCAGGAAACCCTCCACGGCATCAAAACCATTCAGGGCGTTATGCAGGCCCCCTACAAGCCCAGTGCCGACTACCCCAAAAACGCCTTCGCCGGTAAGCTCCAGCAGGCAGCCCGGCTCATCAAATCCAACATCGGCCTGGAAGTCGTCCAGATTGATCTCGACGGCTGGGACACCCACCAGTACCAGGGCACCCACAACAACAACGGCCCCTTCTTTAACCTCGCCGGCACCCTCGCCGGCGCCATGGACGCCTTCGCCAAAGACCTGGGCGACCGCCTGGACGATACCCTCATCCTCACCCTCTCGGACTTTGGCCGCACCTGCGCCGAAAACGGCACCGCCGGCACCGACCACGGCTGGGGCAACGCCCTCTTCGCCCTGGGCGGCCCCGTCAACCGCGGCCTCATCAAAACGCCCCCCGCCGGCATGGTTCTTGGCAAGTGGCCCGGCCTCGCCCAGGAACAGCTCCACGAAAAGCGCGACCTCGCCCACACCACGGACTTCCGCGATGTCATCGCCCAGGCCGTCTCCACTCACCTGGGCAACAAAAACATCGACAAAGTCCTCCCCAACTACACCCCCCGCCCCCTCACCTGCTTCGCCTGACCCCCTGCCCATCTCGCCGTCTCTTTTCTTGGCTTTATGGGCAAAGCCCGTAGCCGTGGGCCAACGAGTCTTCGAGCGCAGCCACGGTAATCAGCGGATTTTGAATCACTCTTATTTTCCGCGCCCTCAAGGGTCGCGCAAAAACTCCCCCTTAACTGCCCCTGCAAACCAAGCATATTCTTCTCTAAAAACCCATCATCCGATCATCTCCCGCACCCGCTTCTCCACCCCGGGCGACATCACCTGCTTGCGCCGCACCATCGCTTTATTGATCGCCTTCACGAACCGCTCGGCATCAAACCGATCCGGCTCCCCATCGGTCAAAAACGCAAACCGATCCACATACTTGGGCGAAATGCCCGACACCGCCAGCATCGCCCCGGTGCCGATGCACGCCCCTGTGGTCAAGCGGCTGCCGATCCCCGTCCGCACAAAGTCCCCGATCACCGGCCCCAGTTTGATCTGTCCGGAGTCCTGCGCTTCCTGCCCCGGTTCCAGTTGCATGCGCACGCTGCCGTAGGTGTTTTTCAGGTTGCTCACGTTCGTATCGGCGCCCAGGTTCACCCACTGGCCCACCAGGGCATTGCCCAGGTATCCCGCGTGCGCCTTGTTGCTGAAGGAATCGATGATCGAGTGCGCCACTTCACCGGAGATCACGCACGTGGGCCCCACCGCGGTGCTGGTCCGGATCGTCGCATGCGGGCCCACCGTGCTTCCCCGCCCGATGTAGCACGGGCCTGACAGCAACGTGAATGACCCGATTGTCGCGTCGTCTTCCACCACCACATCGCCCAGGGTGCAGTCAAACACCACCATGGGATGCACGCGTGCGCTTGGCGCCACGCGTGCGGTGTATCCGCCATGTTTCATCACCCCCGGGCGGTCCGTCAGCACCGGCAATTGGCTGCGTTCCAGCGAGCTTTGGATGGACCCCGGCAGCAAGCGGAGAATGTCCCACGGCCGTTTGGCCACGGTGTCGATATCCACGATCCGTTGAATCGCCGTCGTCAGGCCCCAGTTGCCGGTCTCGATCGCTTTGCGTGCTTCGTCCCCGGTCATCAGCGCGCCCACCATTTCCCCATCGCGCGCCTGCACCAGCGCCTCACCCAGGGAAAGTTTCAGCAATTCCTTCGTGCCCGCCAGGCCCAGCCAACGGGCGGACACCGCCAGCACGCGTTCAGGCGGTTTGCCGTCGGGCAACCGATTGATGGACCGCCCCGCGGCCCGCTCGGTCGCGATGGCCTGCAGCCGCTCGGGCACCACCAGCGTCCCCGCCGTGCGTCCAAGCAGCGACTCCGCGGTCTCGCGCACCGTCTGCGCCCCCACCCGGAAATCAAACACCGGGCGCAGGTCGTTCATCGGGCCCCATTGGCCTTTATCGTCATCAAAGATCAAGAGTGTGGGTTGCAAGATACGGGTCTTCCAGTTGGAAAAGACCCAATATTGTGACGCCAATCGCACACCCGGCAAGAATCCAATACTTCACACAATGAACGATGTGGACATCCTTGCCATCAAGCCCTCGCATCCCCCATGAAGTAGTACCACACCAGCGCAATCGACTCCCTCACCACATACACCGGTAACTTGCGAGGCGTATACCGCACCTCCGCCGGCACCGACGTCGCCTCCACTCCCGCACGCACAAACAACATCCGCGACCTTGGCAGGTGATACCCATGGCTCACCAGCACCACCCGCTCATTGGCGTCTAACATTCTGGCCACATTGCGCGCGCTTGCCTGCGTGTTCACCCCCGCGTCATCCATCACGATCGCTTCGTCCGGCACGCCTTTGGCCAACGCCAGCGACCGCATCACATGCGCCTCGCTGAATGCGCCATCCCCCGGCCCGCCTGTGAAGATCAACTTCGGTGCCACGCCTTCGTGATACAGCTTAATGCCCGTCATCGCCCGGTCTCGCAGCATGTCGCTGGGCCTGCCGTCTGCGTAGGCGCGCGCGCCAAGCACCACAATCGCATCCGCCTGCCGCCGATACTTCGTCTGTCCAAACATCGCCATTTCTCCCACCACAAACCCACCGGTCAACACCACCAGCGCCACCGTCATGTGCGCATTTCTCACGATGCGGCTCTTCTCCGGCTCCCTCCCCATCAGGCAGAAGGCTGGGGCAGGGGTGTTCTTCTCCCCACGTTGGCCAATCTCCCACAATGCCGCCGCCAGCACCCCAAACAACACCAGCGACATCGGCACCGGAAACCAGAGCGTCACCCGGCCGGAAAAGTGCAGCCACAGCACCATGCACGCATTTATCAGCATCACTGCGGCCGTCACCCACCCCACCGCCAACCCCACACGCACAATTCTGCGATCCCTCGCCCGCACAACCATCCCCACGCCCAGCACCCCAAACACCAGCATCCACACATCCGCCAGCCAGGACGGCAGAAACCGCAGATCAATCCACCACAGATTCAGCGAAACCCCCGCCCCGGACCAATCCATCCCCAGGTTGATCAGCGTAAACCCCGCCAGCCAAAGCACCACGCTGCGCGCCCAAACCTCACGCTCCGGCGTCACCCGCATCCATAGCTTCTTCATGTCGCATCCCCCAATGAAAAAACACAATCGCTTCGGTTTTATCGGCCGAATACCCCACTCCACATCAACTCCTTAAACCCTGCGCCATAGCCCTCCAGGGTAAGAGCATTTGTCGATTTCCCACGCGCCCGGGTTGCCGGGTGTCTATGAGGAACCCAAAGGCGGATCATGCCGCAAAATGGCATTCATCTTGGGTGACATGAACTTATCGAAGCCCCCCGATAACCCGCCACCCGGCAACCCGGGCCGCGTGGGCCATCAAACACTCAAACCAACCAAAGATTCACACCGACGGAATATCCGCCTCGTCCGTCGCCAGCGTGCCGCTCTTCACGCGCGCACGTTCCTTGGCCACCCACGGAATGCTGTCGGCGTTCCGGTCCATCCAGATCGGCAGCGGCGTCCGCTGCCCCTTCTTATCCAGCTCCGTAAACTCCACCACCATGTCCGCCCGCGAATAGGCGGACATGTCATGCAGCTTGCCCATATGAATGCAGTCCGTCGGGCACGGCTCCGTGCACAGCGCGCAGAACATGCACTTTTGATAATCGATCGCGTACCGCAGCAGGTCCCCGCCCACGGCCTTGCCGGTCGCCTTGTCCACTTTCCGCGGCGCGCTCTTTTCGATGTAGATGCAGTCCACCGGGCACGCCTTGGCGCACTGGTCGCAGGCGATGCACTTGTCCGCTTCAAACTCGTGAATGCCCCGGTACCTGGGGGCGAATGCGATCTTCTCGAACGGGTACTGCACCGTCACCGTTTTGGAGAACATATACCTCAGCGTGATCTGCATCCCGATGGCAACGCTCACTACCGCGTCTTTGATCTCTCGGAAATACTCGGCCACGGGATGTGCAGGACGGTTGGGCATAAGAGTGCCAAATGATAGCGCAATCCGGCATCTCTTTCCGGCTGGACCGGGAGCGCCGGCGTCCCGCCGGCTCCCGATCCACCACCTTCACCGACATAAGTGAACTCTTCAGTCGCAAATCTCCCTGAATCTGCTCTCCACGCTGAATCCGTCATGCACCCCTTCCTCCCCTGCGCCTTTTACCTTTTACCTCATCTCTTGTACCTTTCCTCAATGTCTTTTCTCCAATCCATCTATCCCACCATCCCCGACGACGTCACCCCCTGGGTCTACTTCTTCTGCGTCGGTACCGCAGTCCTCATCACCGGCATCTCCAAAGCCGGCTTCGGCGGCGGCATCGGCATCCTCGCCATCCCACTCACCGCCCTGGCCACCGGCTCACACAAAATGCTCGGCCTCACCCTCCCCGTCCTCATCGCCTGCGACATCTTCTCCAACCTCCACTACATCGGCGAACAAGACTGGCCCCGCCTAAAACCCCTCCTGGGCGGTGCCGTCGTCGGTGTCGCCATCGGCACCGGCATCCTCATCCAGCTCGAGAAAATGCCCCCCGAGCAGTTCGCCAACATCATGAACCTCATCGTCGGCACCATCTGCCTTCTGGTCGTCCTCGGCCAAGCCTACCGGCTCACCGGCCGAGAGCTCCCCACCCTCCCCGCCCATCCCGGCTCAGGCTTCGGCGTCGGCGCAGTCGCCGGTTGCGTCTCCACCATCAACCACGCCGCAGGCCCCATCGTCACCGTCTACCTCCTGCAGGAAAAGCTCCCCAAGCGGCTCATGGTCGGCACCCTGCTCATGTACTTCCTGCTCATCAACACCGCCAAAGTCCCCAGCTACCTCTACCTGCACTTCATCACCACCGAATCCCTCATGGATTCCATCTGGTTCCTTCCCCTGATCCCCATCGGCACCCTTCTTGGCGCATGGATGAACAAGAAGATGACCGACAAATGGTTCAACATCATCATGTACACCGCCACCGCCCTTGCCGCGGGCCACATGGCCATCAAGTCCACGCTGTATTTCCTCAGCGACCACCCCGTTTCCCACCCCGCCACGCTTCCTTTCACCCAGCCTGCCTCCCAGCCTGCGCCCTCACTTCTCCCCCTTGACGCCAAACCCTAGACCCTCCCCCCGTCTTGCCGCTAAAATAAAACAGACAACAAGGTTCCACCCCACAGGCTGATATGAACACCCACGCCACGTCACACGCGTCGCCCGCTTCCCTTCCCGACATCACACGCTTCATCACCCCCGAAAAACTCGAGGCGCTTGTTCAAACCGCCGTCGAAGAAGACCTGGGCCCAAACCGGGTCGACATCACCGGCCAGCTCATGATCCAAAAGGACGCCACCGCCGAAGCCGTCATCCGCACCCGGCAGGACGGCCGCGTCGCAGGCGGCGCACTCTTCCCCATCATCGCCAAAGCCTACGACCCCTCCCTCCAGTGCGAACTCCTCATCCCCGACGGCTCCAAAGTCCACACCGGCGACGTCATCGCCCGCTTCAAAGGCTCGCACCGTTCCCTGCTGGCCATGGAACGCGTCGCCCTGAACTTCTCCACCTTCCTCTCCGGCATCGCCACCCTCACCGAAACCTACGTCCAGGCCGTTGACGGCTTCAAAGCCCACATCTGCGACACCCGTAAAACCATCCCGGGCCTCCGCGGCCTCTCCAAATACGCAGTCCTCTGTGGCGGCGGCATCAACCACCGCATCGGCCTCTTCGACGCCGTACTCGTCAAAGACAACCACCTCGCCCGCATCCCCCTCCCGGAACTCACCCGCCAGATCTCCACCCTCATCCAGCGCGCCAAAGCCCTCACCCCCCAGCCCGCTTTCGTCGAAGTCGAAGTCGACACCCTCGAGCAGGCCGAACGCGTCCTCAAAGCCAAGCCCGACATCATCCTCCTCGACAACATGCCCCTCGTTGAGCTCTCCCAGGCCGTCGACATGCGCAACCGCATCGCCCC
>CAZIWA010000131.1:0-15200 GCA_964542875.1 uncultured Phycisphaeraceae bacterium | reverse complement strand
ACCGGATGGAAGACAAGCTCCGCTAACCAATTTCCCGAACCAGCGGGTTTCGGGGATCGGGTAAGAGTAAAGAAAGAGCGGAATTTAAGAAAGCAGGACGCCCGTGAAGGCGTCCTGTGCATTTTTTGACCCGAAACCCGAAACGGCCGCAGGCCCCTACTCCCTCTGACCCAACCCCGCTCCCCGCCCCCTACCCCTCCTCCTCATGCCTCGCCGCTTTCCGATACGCCGAAGGGCTTTGCCCCAGGGTCTGATCAAACGCATTCCATAAATACTCCGTGCTTCCCATCCCGCTCACCACCGCCACCTCGGCGATGCTCATCGCCGTCTCCGTCAGCAGGCGTTGCGCCCGGTCCATCCGCACACGTCTGATCTCATGGTGAGGCGAAGTCCCCAGCACTTCCTGAAACCTCCGCTCCAGCGACCGCCGATTGATCCCCACCGCCCGCGCCACATCCAGCACGCTCACCGGGTCGCACGCATGCTCATAAATGAACTTCAGCGCAGCAGCCGTCAATTCATCATCGATCGCCAGCGCATCCGACGACTGCCTTGTGATGATCCTTCCCGGCGGGATCATCACCAGTCGCTTAAGCCCCGGCTTTCCGGCCATCAAACCATCCAGAAGCTGCGCTGCGGCAAACCCCCGCGCCACCAGATTGGTCGATATGCTCGACAGCGCCGGGTTGGAATACCGGTTGATCGAATGGATATTCCCCACCCCCAGCACCGCCACTGCCTGCGGCACCGCCAAGCCGAACTCCGCGCACGCATCCAGCGCCGTCAGGCCCAGTGAATCTGTCGACGCCATCAGCGCCACGGGCCCCGTCAGCTTCGTCAGCCACCGCCCGATCTCCCTTCGTATCTTCGGGAGATCAAGCGAGCGCTGTATCGAGAAAACCGAGGCCTCAAATCCCGCCTGCTGCACCTTCCCCACAAACGCCACCTGCCTCCGTTTGGGCATCGGCCCCAGAGAAGAACCCAGGAACGCGTAATGCCGGTACCCGCGTTGCAGAAAATACTCCGCGGCATGCCGCCCCACCAGCGCATCATCCGTCCTCACCGTGGGGAAATACGCGTCACGCAGCGGCTCTGACACATTCACGCAAGGCACGCCGCCCGAGGTGATCATCTTCGCATAGCGCTTGTCCGCCACATGCGCGATCACCCCTTCCACATCGCTGGTCACCGCCCGGATATGCCGTTCATCCATGCGCGAGGTTTCCACCAGCCGCCAATACCCCTGCCTGTGCGCATAGGCTTGTATCCCTGCTTTAAGCCTCCCCAGTTGCTCGCCAAAACTCTGCAAAACCAGCCCGATGCGCCTGCTTTTTTTCATGGCATCCTCTTTATTTTTAAGGCTTTCGTCCCGGTTATATCCGGATTCTTTCTCAAAATAACTGTCGTAAAAAGTGAGTTTCTCACCGCCAGCAGTGAGAACTTCCAGCCTGGACATGAAAAATACTCGGCGAATCTCAAGAACACTTTCCAAAAGATCACCCAAACTCTGGTTTAAAAAATGCGTCGCGAAAAATTAAGAATCCATTCGCTTAGAACTATGGACCGCTCCACCCGGCCCCCCATATGCTTGGTTCTCATGAAGGTTCCCACCCTCCTCTGACGCGTTCCCAAATCCCACGCCGCCGTCGATCACCCCCTTCAACGGAGATGCTTATGTCCCTTTGGCCACAATTCATCCGTAAGATCCAATCCCTCCGCCACAAGCACGCGTTTCGGCCTCATCAGCACCCCAGGCTGCGCCCGTTTATCTTTGAAGCCCTCGAAGCCCGCTCCCTCCTCAGCGCCATCACCGTCGGCTCCGGCTCCTGGAACAATCCTGCCGTCTGGCAATCCGGCCTCATCCCCGTCGCAGGCGACGATGTAGTCATCACCTCAGGGCACAACGTCACCTACAACGATGCCACGCCGGACGTCCTGGCCTCCCTCACCATCGACGGCAAACTGGCTTTTGATCCTTCGCTCTCCCTGGAATTAAAGTCCAAGGGCAACATCCACGTCACCGACACCGGCGAGCTGGAGATGCGTCCCCTCTCCGTCGCCCAGACTCACACCATCACTTTCGTCGCCGTCGATGAATCCAAGTTCGTCGGCGCAAACGGGCCCGCTGGCGGCATGGTCGTCGTCGCGTCTGATGTGGGCCTCTGGGTCACCGATGGCGGCATCCTCGACGCCATCGGCTCTGAAAAAACATCCTGGACCAACCTCACCGGTTCCGCTTCGGCGGGGCAAACCACCATCACCGTTGCCAATGCTTCCGGCTGGCAGGTCGGCGATGCCATCTCCATCGCACCCACCCTGGACCCCACCTTCACCAACAGTTGGTCCGCCTATGACGAACGCACCATCACCGCGGTCTCCGGCAACACCATCACGCTAAGCAGCGCCCTCACCTACAACCATCCCATGGTCAACGGCACATGGACCGCCGAGGTGCTGAACCTCACCCGCAACGTCCTCATTCAGGGCACCGCGCCCGACACCGTCAGCCACCGCGCCCATCTGGAATTCCTCATGACCGCCAATGCCCAGACCATGCGCAACGTCGAGCTGCGCTACATGGGCCCCAAGGTCAACGGCTCCACCACCGCTGGCACCGGCATCATCGGCCGCTACGCCCTCCACTTTCACCATGCCATGGACGGTTCCGTTGGCTCGCTCATTGAAAATGTCGTCGCTCATGACATCGGCAATCACGTCTTTGTCCCACACGCCAGCAACGGCATCACCTTCAAAAACACCGTCAGCCACAACACCTACGACGACGCCTACTGGTGGGATGTCGGCGCGGCTCACGTCTCCAACGACATCGTCTTCGATGGCGCTGTCGCCTCAAAGATCGTCGGCTCCGGCAGCACCCCCACACGCATCGCTGGCTTCCAGCTCGGCGGCGGCACCGGCAACGTCATGAAGAACAGCGTCGCCGTCGGCAATGGCGCCGGAAACCTCCAATCCGCCGGCATCGAATGGCCCGAAGAATCCGGCGGCAGTGTCTGGGAATTCAACAACAACATCACCCACAACAACCGCCTCGACGGCGTCTTCACCTGGCAAAACGCCTTTTCCGCACTTCACCTCGTCGACAACCTCGCCGTCTACCACAACAGCCAGTTCGGCATCCAGCACGGCGCATACGTCAACGTCTATGTCTTCGATCACCTCAACATGTACGGCAATAAATCCGCCAACTTCTACCTCCACGCCGCCGCCGCCGACGGCCTCTTCCACCCCCTCACCATTCAAAACTCCACCATCGACGGCGGCGGCATCAGCCCCGTCGGCATCGAGATCACCAAGCACACCACCCAGGCCACCATGACCGGGGCCACCAACCTCCTCAACAACACCATCACCAATCTCGCCACCGGCGGCAAAGCCATCTACTTCAGCTACACCGCCGTCGCCCAGCACCCCGGTGATATCGGCGTTGACGCCGGCCCACTCCCCACCCAATGGTATGACCCGCCCTACCCCGGCACTGGAAACTCCTCCAGCCATCGTGAGTGGTTCAACATCACCAACACCAACTTCGGCAATGTCCCCCTCGCCAACCAGATCTATGCCAAGGGCTACATTGAACCCTCCGACAACACTCCTCACGGCATCATGGCCGACTCAGACATCCTCGTCAGAACGCTCGACGGCGAAGTCTACAACCTCCGCTCCTATCACTTCAACAAAACCTTCACCTCGGACTTTTACAAACCCACCTATGAAACCACCGGCGAAGCAGCCTGGCGTTGGTACTGGGTCCAGTCTTCCATCGGCAGCAATCTCACCAGCGCTTCCATTGTCTCCGGCGAGGGTACCATCTCAGCCCGCGATACCGTCCCCGGCACCCAGCTCTTTACCCTCAAGCAATTCCAGGCCATTGATGTCGACCAGACGGTACAACTCCGGCTGACCGAAAACCTCGCCACCGGCGGCCTCATCGCCCGTAAGTCCGACGACGATGAATCCACCTACTACAAAGTCACCGTCGGCAACGCCGCAGGCGGTAACATCCTCACCATCTGGAAAGTCGTTGACGGCATCGTCACCAGCCTCGGCACCGCGGCAGTGAACGTAGTTAACGGCGTTAATTACAAAATCCGCTTCTCCGTCACCACCAACGGTTCAGGCACTGATTTGAAAGCCAAACTGTGGGATGCCAGCCTCACCGAGCCCGGCACCTGGGACGCGCAGGTCTTGGGCAACACCGAAGCCCGCCTCCAGAAAGTCTACGGCCGCTACGGCATCATCGGCACCGCTGCCGGCGCCAACCCCACCGTCTTCGATGACTATTCCGGCACCATTCTGGATTCCATCACCTTCGACCCCAACCACAACGGCTACGTCCAATCCATTGTCGCCCCCGGCACGCCGATCGTGAACGTCGGCCAGGACCAGAGCACGGCGCTCTGGGTCGCCGGCAACGCCATCTATATAGATGCCACTGTCATCGACAACGGCGTCACCAACCCGGCCTCCGGCGTAACCTACACCTGGTCCAAAGTCACCGGCCCCGGCGCAGTCACCTTCTCCAATGGAAGCAAGATCGACACATTCGCCTCCTTCACCACGCCCGGGCTTTACACCCTGCGCCTTGTGGCAAGCGACGGCACGCTGGCCGGCAAGGACGATATCAAGGTCTATGTTGCTCCCTCAAAAGACGCTCAGATCACCGAATCCTGGACCGGTGCTACCAATGCTCCCTGGCCTTCGGCCTGGACCAATTACCAGCTCACCGGCGCCGTCTCCCAGACCACCATCACCGCCGCCGGCAAGGGCATGGTCCGCAATCCTTCCATTGCCAATTCCGACATGGTCTCCTTCAACAATGGACTCCAGGCTGAAAACGTCGATGTCTACGCCACCATCAACCTTGGCTATGGTGCGATGTCCGGCCTCGTCGCCCGCAACGCCACCGACAGCCCCGGCACCTTCCTCAGCGTTCGGGTGGGCATGGCCCAGCTCAAGTTCTACATGGTCGTCGATGGTGTTCAGACTCTGCTGAGCACTGGCCCTGTCATGAACAATTCCAATGGCGTCGACTACCGCGTCCGCTTTCAGACCATCACCAACGCCGACGGCTCCATCGACATGCGCGTGAAAGTCTGGCTCGCCAGCCTCCCCTCCGAGCCCTCCGCCTGGACGCACGAGTTCCTCGGATGGAAAAGCCCGCAAAGTAATCGCTTCATCGGCCGTGCCGGCCAGACCGGCATCTTCGCCAACCAGTTGGTCTCCGGCAACGCCGCCACTTACCGCGTCCTCTTTGACGACTTCAAAGCCGTCTCCCTCGACGCCGGCGCCGCTCCCGTTCCCAATGCCTTCTCCGACACCTGGACGGGGACCTCAGGCGCATGGTCATCCTCCTGGTCCCTCGTCGGCCCCTGGCCCACCATCGACCTCGCCGCCAACACCGGCCACATCCAGGCAGGCGGCGCAACCCAGGTCGGCTCCGCCGCCTACAACGGCGCTTCCTTCATCGACTCCACCCAGGAGATCATGTTCCAGGCCGGAGCCAATGGTTCGTACTTTGGCCTCTTCGCCCGCCGCCCCGCCTCAGGCACGGACAAGTACTACACCGCCCGCACCGGCACCATCGGCACCTCCGGCAACGCCAACACCCTTTACATCCAGAAGGTCATCGGCGCCACACCCTACACCCTCGGCCAGGTCAATCTCGGCCAATATGTCTCGCAAGGCAACTGGTACCACCTCGTGTTTGATGTCGCCACCGTCGGCGCCACCACCCAGTTGCGCGCCAAGCTTTGGAAAGACGGCGACCCCATCCCCTCCGCCTGGAATCTCTCCCTCACGGACTCCACCGCCACCCTGCAAAACTACGCCGGCCGCACCGGGATGCTCGCCAGCCTCACCGCTAACGCCCACTTTTACGTGGATAACTACAACCTCAACTACGTCTGACCGCCACTGCCTCCCGCCACAACAAAGGCTCACATCCCACGGATGTGAGCCTTTTGCTTGTTGTTTCAAAAAAAGCACTGCCTTAAACCACAGCACCCTTTCAAACCTCATTTCCCTCATCTCCGGGAATCTTCAAGACGCCCCGGAATTGCCATAAAACCCCATGAAAACGCGAATCTTTGTGGATAACCCCAAAAATCTTCATTGCCTAGAAAAAAACTCACTGCTCAATTAGCAGGCAAATATTCTTGCGTCCTACAACTGTCGACCACCCAATTTTGCCCCACTTCACACACTCACCGCCTCCGCGATCACTTTTCGGGCATCCATCCTCCCGATTGCTCACCTTTGACGCATCTACGGGTACAAGCGACTGCTTAATTCTTAGTCGCCTCGAAAAATATCCTTACAAAACCCAAATTGCGTAGTTAACTCGACACTCATATGTTCTGGCTCGTTAATCCCGCCCATGCGCTGCAATTCCGCATCGCCTGCGGCAAATCCCCATAAAGGAGGGGCTCATGTCTCTGACGACCCGTTCTCTATTCATGGCTCTCGCTGGCTTGGCATGCTTCGCAATGGCTGACAACGCCATGGCTCAAGCTGGTACGCCCGCTCCGGCCGCCGCTGTCAAGGCCGATGCTCCCAAGTCCGATGCGCCCAAGTCCGCCAACGTGCCCCCCGCCGCTGAAACCCAGAAAATCGAAGAACCCGCCAAAATCTGGTCCTTCACCGCCGGCGTGGACTTCACCAACGCCTACTTCTTCCGCGGCATCCTCCAGGAAAACCAGGGCTTCATCGCTCAGCCCTCCGCTGAACTGGCCATCAACTTCTACAGCGCCGGCGAAGGCAACAAGCTCAACAGCCTCTCCGTCTTCGGCGGCACCTGGAACTCCATCCACTCCGGCCCCACCGGCCATGACGACGACGGCTCCTTCCGCGATAACCCCAAGTCCTGGTACGAAACCGACATGTACGTCGGCCTGCGCGCCCTCGCCTATGACAAGGTCGCCGTCGACTTCTTCTACACCTGCTACTACAGCCCCAACGGCTCCTTCGGCGCCGTTCACGAACTGGCCTACAAGGTCGGTTACAACGACGCTGACATCCTCGGCGAATGGGCACTCTCCCCCTACGTCCTCATGGCCTTTGAAGTCTCCAACGAAGCCGACCTGGGCAACAGCATCAACAACCTCGGCCCCGGCTTCCACCAAGGCGGCTACTGCGAACTGGGCGTCGAACCCAAGCTCGACATCTTCAAGTCCAAGGACATCCCGATCACCTTCTCCTTCCCGGTGAAGCTCGGCCTCTCCATGTACGACTACTACCAGGACGCATCCACCACCGACTCCACCTTCGGGTACGCCTCCGTCGGCGCATGGATGTACATCCCCCTTAACTTCATCCCCCCCCAGGCCGGCACCTGGACCCTCGCCCTGGGCGGCACCCTCATGGTGTTCGGCAACAACACCCAGGAATTCAACAGCGACCGTCCCGTCGCTGGCATCGCCACGGCACGCATCACCCTGGCGTTCTAATTCGAATGTCTCACATCAAGGGACTCTAACCCACTCTTAGAGCCCCTGCTGATCCTCAAAGGGCTGCCAGGCCCAATCACCGTCCAGACGTCAAAAACGCCTGGACGGTTTTCATTTTCCCTCCCGTAGGGTGGTGCCGAGTCCCCAAGGCCCACCACGCCGCACCCAACACCCCCCATCATACGAATCACCAAAACCGCCCCACCATCAAACCGGTGCTCTTGACTCCGCATTCCTCCCCACCTCTGACCAGACCCCAGCCCCTAGACCCCAGACCCTATCCTCAAAACACCATGCCCATTTCTCCTCTCCTTAAATCTAAAAATCCACCCCCGAACCACCATTTTATATAGAACGTTATTTATTTCACAAAAACAGGGAACTTCGCACGCCGCCCGAAGGTCTACTTCTGCTATCCTCTGCCGACATTACTTTCATCACTGCCCGGGAAACCTCAATGCGCACCTCTTCCAAGATCACCGCCGCCATCCTCCTCGCCGGTCTCATCGCCGTCCCTTCCCTTATCGCGCAAACCCCAGCCACCAAGCCTGCGGTCAAACCTGCCGCCCCTGCCCCCCGGCCCGCCGCCGCGCCCAAACCCGCCGGCCCCAGCCTCGACCCCATCTTCCCCGGTATCGACGCCGCCCCCTGGCAGGCCGCGGGGGATTACACCATTGAAAAAGACCCCGCCACCGGCGCACCTGTCCTCACCGCTGTCGGCAAGCGCCTGACGCTCACCTCCACCAAGGCTTACCGGGAAAACTCCGTCATCCAAGGCTGGCTCCGCGTCCCCACCACCGAAACCCGCCCCGGCACTGCGGAAGTAAGCATCGGCATTAAAAATCCCGCTGACCCTAAAGAAAAGCCCACCGGCCTCGTCTTCCTGGGCAACCCGGCTCAAAACGCGGTCATGATCACCAGCCGCCTGCTGGGTTCCACCACCTATAGCGATGACGCCGTCCGCAATCAGAGCAAAGATTGGGAAACCCGAAACCCCACCTCCATGCTCTACAAGCTTCGGGCCTACAACCAGATCTTCCCCGGTTGGCCCGAGGAATTCCGCAACCGCGTCGTGCTCGACATGAGCACCCTTCCTTCACTCAACGACAAATGGCTCAACTTCCGAATCCAGACCACTCCCGGCCGCATCGAAATGTGGGTGGATGACCGGCTAATCGGTTCCCGCTCCGACAGCCAGATCATGCTCGACGGCTTCCCCCGCATCTCGCTTGCGCCCGGCGCACAGCTCATGGGCGTCACCGTCTCCAAGTATGCTCCCGCTGCGCAGTACCTGCCCGTGCCCATCGCCGGTTACGCCAACGCGCTGGAGTTTGCCGATGGCCAGGGCGTTGATTGGTCCGCCATGCCCACCGATGGCAAGCCGCTGGCCGGCGTTCCCTTCACCCTCTCCGGTAAAAACCCCGAAGGCAACGACCACATCGACATCGGAAAAAGCTTCCTCCGCCAAGGCAACCAGTCCGGCTACCTCCCCACCACCGGCCCACGGTTGGGCGGCGCGGATCAGCGCGACCCCGCACGCATCCAGATGCGCATCCCTTTCGGCAATTACAAAGCCCTCCACCTTATCGCCGCCAGCGACGGCGCTGCCGACAGCATCCCCGTTGTCACCGCCCAGTTCTACCGGCCCGGCGCAGGCTTCCATGTGAACTTTGAAGGCACCGTGCCCCTCGCCACGGCCACCGGCGCAGCCGACGCCAAACCCTTCGCCACCAAGCTCGTCAACGGCAAAGCCATCAACCTCTACCACGTCACCATTCCGCTTGATCCCGGCCAGCTCTCTGCCTTCTCTGACCTGGACACCATCGAAGTCGAGCTCACCAAAAAAGTCCAGCTTTTCCGCTCTTATCCAGACCCCATCTCCTACGGCGTCCACCCCGCCGGCCTCCCTTCCGGTGTGCATGTCTACGCGCTGACGCTTGAGTCCACGCCTGTGGACTTCGCCTTCAATCCCGATTCCTTCGGCCACGTCTGGACGAGCGATCAAACCCCCGGCTACACCGCCACGCTCGTTAACAATTCTGACTCGCCACGCACCGGCCAGCTCACCCTCACCGCGGTCAGTTACGACAAAACCCAGACCAAAACCAGCATCGCCAAAGTCTCCCTCCCAGCCAAAGGCCAGGCCACAAAAGTCTCCATCCCCATCCCGGTTGCCCTCTACGGCTACCACGACGTGAAAGCCACGCTCACGCTTGACGCCACCGGCGACCTCTCCGCCTACACCTGGACCGAAAATCGCTCGCTGGTAAAACTCGCGCCCGACACCCGCAGCCCACGCTGGACCGAAGGCAAAGGCGCACTCTTTGGCTACTGGTCCTACAACGGCGGACACTACACCCCCAAAGCCGAAAACATCCTCCGCCTCATGGTCCTCGCCGGAGCGCGCACCGGCATCGGCTCCATCCGCAAAGCCGCGGAAAACCCCGCAGCCAACGACCTCATCAACAAACACCTCTCTCCCACCCAGGCCGGCGCATGGGAAGTCACCATCCAACCTTGGACCGCCCCCGACGCACCCCAAAGCATCGCCCCGCAAACCCCCGGTAAACCCGTCCTCATCACCCCCGACGCCGTCGCCCTCAAAGTCCCGCTTGACCCTGAAAAAGTAAAAACCTTTCAGGATGAAACCATCGCCAAGTTCAAGAAATTCCGTGAAAACATCGATCCCCGGCTCATGCCTGAAGAGGTCTATTTCTTCCCCGAGCCCCACGTCTCCTCCCGGCTCACCGCAGGCAACATCCCCGACTACTGGAACGAAAAACCCTTCGAGCTCACCCCCGACGAACAAAAGCGGCTCACCGCCTTCTTCCAGACTTCCAAGATCGTCGCCGAAGCCGTCCGTAAGGAAATGCCCAACCTCAAAATCATGATCCCCTGGGGCGATCCCGGTTTCGTGTGGCCGCTCCTTCGCGCCGGCTTCCCCAAAGAGCTCATCGACGGCTCCGGCATCGACATCCCCGGCTTTGAACGCATGCCCGAACGCCAGATGCACGAGCAATCCATCCACCGCCTCTACTACCTCACCCAGGAATACAAGAAAGCCGGCATCCCCAACCCCCGCCTCCAGTTCTGCGAAGGTATCTTCGTCCCCACCGAGCCCGGCGCAGTCACCTGGCGCGAGCAGATGGACATCTACCACCGCACCTCCCTGCTGGCCATGGCCTACGGCGTCAACCGCTTCTACTCCTCCTGGTTCGCCTTCGACTGCGCCAGCTACTACGGCGCAGAACACTACGGCGGATGCGGCATCCAACGCCGCATCCCCTACTGCGACCCCAAGCCCGCCTACGCCGCCTTCGCCACCATGACCCAGCAGCTTGACGGCGCAAACTTCGACGGCTGGATCCAAACCAATTCCCTCTCCTGCTACGGCCTTCGGTTCAAGAAATCCGACGGCTCCTTCGTCCACGCGTTCTGGACGCTCCGCGGCAAGCGCGATGTCTCCTTCGCCACCCGCCACCCGTACTCCATTGTCGATTCCATGGGCAACCCCGTTCCCCTCAAGCGGCCTAACGGCACCCAACTCGATGGCACACCCATGCCCGACACCGGCGGCAGCTTCACCTGCGATCAATCCGTGATCTACCTCACCTTCAAGGAAGGCGCGATCGGCGGAGTCACATTCAAAGAACCCGATAACTCCGACAGCGTCCAGCCCGCCGACGCCAAACCCCTGGCAGACCTCGCCGACGGCTCCTGGAAGTTCACCAACGAACGCGATCTCACACTCGAAAACAACCACTGGGCCGTGATGCACTACCCCGGCAAGTTCGAGGCCACCATCGAGTCTGACGGCAAGCACGGCAAAGTCCTGCAATCCAAACTTCTCAAGCAGGACACAGTCCACCAGCTCATGCCCTGGTACAACATCCTCAAACCCGCCAAACCCATCGCCATCCCCGGCGCGCCCTCTCACCTGGGCCTCTGGGTCAAGGGCAACTCCGACTGGGGCCGGTTCATCTACGTCCTCAAGGACGCCAACGGCCAGGTCTTCCACTCCATCGGCTTCAAAGACCAGTACAACTGCGATGACGTCCACTCCTGGAGCCAATTCAACTTCGACGGTTGGCGGTACCTCACCTTCGAACTCCCCGGCAACGAAGGCTACGACCTCTACCGCAAAAACGGCTCCACCTGGTGGCGCTACTCCGGCGACGGCAATGTCGCCCTCCCCCTCTCGCTGGACTCCATCATCGTCGAACAGCGCACCCACCTCATGTACGTCAACGACATCCAGCCCGCCGCGTCGGACACCGTCCAGTTCGGCAAGCTCTCGGTCCTCTATGCCAACCCCGCCGATGCTGCGCCGGAGGCCGTCCGCCTCAGCCAACTCCGCATGCCCATGCCCAAGGGTGAGATCAAGCTCTCCAACCCCATTGCCGAAATGGAAAAAACCGGCATCGGTGCGCCCACCAAAATCACCAAACTCGTGGAGCCCTCCCACTACTACGACGGCACGCGCATGCACTTCCACTTTGACCCTGTGGAAGATGCCGCCAAGTACTACCTCTACTGCAGCCCCTATGCCGATGGCTCCGGCGCGGTCAACATGAATATCAACGGCATCAAGCCCGGCCAGCTCGTCACCGGTTTCCGCCCCGGCATCCCGCTCTACTTCTGGATCGTCTGGGAATCCAAAGACAAAAAGCTCTCCAAGCCCTCTCCCGTCCACAAGGAAGTCCTGGTCGACAATTTCAAAGAAAAATAACGCATTTCACGCAAGCACCGGAAAACCAGCCCCTCTCCCTCCCGGGAGAGGGGCCAATACGGTTCACTTAAGCTTCGCCCCCTCTTCTCTTAAGGGCCAACGGCCCGACGCAATCACAGCCTGGGGGGCATCGCTTCTGAGCGCGCAGCCCCAGGCAAAAACACACAAAGAAAGCTCTTACACGCGCCAACTTCAACACCTGCCAACCCGTAACGACTCCACTCCCTCTACTTTCCTTCGTCTTCATCGTCACTAACTGAACCGTATTGGCTGGGGTAAGGGCCGCCTGCAAATGCCCTTAATACATCGATTCTTACCCAGCAACCTTATTCCACCCCGCCTCCACTCTGAACTTATCCCTTTTACCTTTTACCTTGTACCTTTCCTGGGTATAATCTCCACGTCGCCGGCAAGGATGCCGGCCGCGCCTGACACAAAGGAGTGTCCCATGACCAGCTTGACCATTCAGAACCGAATCACCCGTTCGATCCTCTTTGTCGGCCTCATCGGCGTCACCGCCCTCTTCGCAGGCTGCGAAGGCGGACCCAAGCTCGAAGAAGAACGGCAACAACTCTACAGCCAGAACCGCGAAGCCCAGGAAGAGCTCAACCGCACCCGTCAGGCGCTTGAAGCCCTCACCAACGAACGCAACGCCCTCGCCGCTGAAAACGCACGCCTCGCCAGCGAAAACGACGCCACCCGCGCCGAGCTTGCCAAGAGCGAAGCCAACCTCAAAACAGCCGAAAACGCCCTCGCAGAAGCCACCAAAAAACCCGTCCCCGCTCGCGTTGTCGAACCCACCCCCTCCAAGGGCGCCTTCGGCGAAATCGACGGCATTGATGTCACCACCGGCCCCGGCGTCATCACCGTCCGCGTCCCCGGCGACGTCCTCTTTGAACCCGGTAAGATCGACCTCAAGTCCTCTTCCAAGAAGACCCTCGACCAGATCGCCGCCGTCCTCAAGAAGGAATACGCCGGCAAAACCATCCGTGTCGAAGGCTACACCGACACCGACCCGATCTCCAAGAGCAAGTGGACCGACAACCTGGACCTGAGCCTCGAACGCGCCGCTGCGGTCCATCGCTTCCTCCAGTCCAAGGGCCTCTCCGGCAACCGCATGTACGCCGCTGGCTTTGGTGAATTCCGGCCTCGGTCCACCAAGGACAAGAGCCGTCGCGTTGAGATCGTCGTCCTCATGAACGAAACACAGGCTGCGGGAAAGTAAATCAATGATCGGCATCATCGAATACGGCATGGGCAACCTCCGCAGCGTTCAAAAAGCTTTTGAACACCTCGGGGTCCAGGCCAGGATCATGAGTCAGCCCGATCAAGCCACAACCCAGGGTATCACCAAGCTGGTTCTCCCCGGCGTCGGTTCCTTTGCCGACGGGATGGAGCACCTCAAGGAACGCGGCTGGGACGCCTACACCAAGGGCTTCATCGCCACCGGCAAGCCCTTCCTGGGCATCTGCCTTGGCATGCAGCTCATCTTCACCGGCTCTGAGGAAGGCGCAGCCTCCACCTCCACGCCGGTGCCCGGCCTTGGCATTCTCCCCGGCAGCGTGGTGCAGTTCACCCGCAAGCCCGGCGACGCCTACAAGATCCCCCACATGGGCTGGAACACCCTCGCCTGGGACCGGCCCGACCCCCTCATGACCGGCCTGGAGCAAAACTGCTCCGTCTACTTCGTCCACAGCTATTACGTAAAGTCCGACACCCAGACCCAGGGTTACGCCACCACCCGGTGCCAATACCCCCAGGGCCGCCCCTTCGTGTCGTCGGTCTGGAAAGACAACGTCTGGGCCACCCAGTTCCACCCGGAAAAGTCCCAGCACGTCGGCCTCACCATGCTCAAAAACTTCGCCGCTATCTGATTCCTGCTCCTCTCTCTGACCAGACCCTAGCCCCCAGCCCCTTCTTCCCCCCATGCCCACCCTCTCCCTCCTAGCCGATCCCACCGCCTACCGGCCCTGCCGGCACAACCTTCGCCACGACCCTGGCGACCTGACTTACTGGCTCAGCCTCTTTCGCGTCCACTTCCCCAAAACCCTCTCCGAAGCCAAAAAGCAAGCCATCCACGAAGGCAAGCACTCCCCCACGTTTGATAAAGCCCTCGCATCCGCCCAGCACGGCTTCTTTGCATATCTGGACGACCTGGAAGCCAACCGCCCCACTCCCTGGGGCGATACCCAATCCCGGCTGGACATCCTCACCATCTGTGAAACCCGTGAAGTCTTCCTCCGTCAGGCCGGTCTGCCCGACCCCTACCTCCTGGCCAAAACCAGCGAAAACCAATCCTCTCTGGCCCTTCTTCCGGCGCTCTTAAAAGAGCTCGATAGCGCCCCCGCGCACGAGCTCCCTTATCTCATCGCGCAAGGCGTCTTCGCCGGCAACATCTACGACCTGGGCGCCACCAAAACCGCGGCGCTCTTTGAAGACGGCAAAGTCCACTTCCATGACATCCGCGCCAAGCTCAAGCCCCGCCCCTGGCTCATCGACACCTTCAAGGCCTGGACGGGCCGTCTCGCCGCCGGCACGCACAAACACGCGCTCCTCTTTGTCGATAACGCCGGCCCGGACGTTCTTCTTGGCATGATCCCTTTCGCCCGTTATCTCCTGGCCCGCGGCACCCAGGTCACCATCACATCCAACACCACGCCTGCGCTCAACGACATCACCCACCCGGAGCTCATGGTTCTGCTGCCGGAGATCTTCAAGTTCGATAAACCCCTCGCCAACGCTTGGTCTTCCCGCGCCTTGCAGGCCATCCCTTCCGGTTGCGGAACGCCCCTCATCGACCTCACCCGCATCTCCCAGGAGCTCGCCTCCCACATCCGCCAGAACCCCGTGGACCTGATCGTTCTTGAAGGCATGGGCCGTGCCATCGAAAGCAACTACGACGCCCGCTTCACCTGCGAATCCATCAAAACCGCCATGATCAAAGACCCCGGCGTCGCCAAAACCGTCCACGGCGAAATGTACGACCTCGTCTACAAATACGAAGG
>CAZIWA010000130.1:6091-15229 GCA_964542875.1 uncultured Phycisphaeraceae bacterium | reverse complement strand
TCGATTCAAAAAACAACACTTTCGCAATCACACTACCGCGCACTCTCCACCACAAACTCCATCAACTTCCAAAAATCCATAAACCCCTTCAACTGTGCCTGAACCAACCTTCACTTTGCATCGTAAAGTATCCACCAGCACACACCATTCAGCATACCCACACCATGCCACACCGAATTAAAAAATCACTCCGCACGCCCCTGTGCCTGCTCATCGCCGCAGCACTCTGGCTCCCCTGTGTCCACTTCTTCTTCAAACCCTCGCCCATGGACCTCCCCGCTCAAACCGGCATCTCGCCCCTGGCCCGCTCTCTCGCCGACCGCCAGCTTGCTCTTTGGGCCAACCCTCAGGACCGCAAAAAGCAGCTCGATCTCATGCGCAAGACCAATCCCGAATGGGACTTCATGGGCCGCACTTACCTTGTCCTTGCTCTTGCCAACATCAGCCTGCGCGATTCTTCCACCACCGCCAAAAACCTCGAAATCATCGACGACATCATTGATGAAACCCTTCGCATGGAAGCCCAGCAAGGCATCTACATCTTCCTCATGCCCTACGCCCGATACCGGACATTTGTCGAGCAGCCCCCGCGCAGCCTCTTTATCGACGGCGAGATCGCCCTCATGATCGCCGCTCGTCGGCTGGTCGCGGAAAAACTTCAATACAAAGACGCCATGTGGTCCCGCTTGCACGCCGCCATCGAGCGCATTGAAAAAAGTCCCGTCATGCTCGCTGAAAGCTACCCCAATCAGTGCTGGGCCTTCGACCACACCATGGCCCTCGCCGCACTGAAACTCGCCGACAAGCTCGACAATCAAGACCATTCCCCCTTCATCAACCGATGGCTCGCCAGCGCCAAGGAACACCTTGTCGACTTTAACACCGGAATGCTCAATTCCTACGCCACCACCAAAGGCCAGGCCGGTGACGGCCCCGAAGGCACATCGCTCTGGATGACGGCCCACTGCCTCCAGCTCATCGATCCTGAATTTGCCCAGGATCAATACAGCCGCGCCTCCCGTTTCCTCGACCACACTTTCCTGGGCTTCACCTGGGCCAGCGAGTGGCCGTCCGGCGCCCCGCGCGCAGACGATGTCGACTCCGGCCCCACCATCCCCGTCGTCAACCTCAGCACCGGCTCCAGCGGTCTGGCCATCCTCGCCGCCGCCAGTTTTAACGACCGTCCAAAACTCACCCGCCTTCTCACCACTCTCAACCTCGGCGGCTTCCCCACCCCATCCCCCGCCGGCGGCATCTACTACGCCGCCGGCAATCAAGTCGGCGACGCCGTCCTCCTCTACGCCCTCACCCAAGGCCCACTATGGAAACGCGCACTCACCCCATGAACACGCCCCCCTTCTTTCCCCGCCCCCGGCCAAACCGCACCCCGCTGCGCCTGGCCATCATCGGCATCCTCATCATCATCACCTTCCTCACTCTCCACGCCCTGGGTTGGCGGGCACACACCGCCTGGTTCTCCGGCACTCCCACACCCGGCTCCGACGATGCCGCAATGCCCCTCGCCTACGCAGGCTTTTATTTCCTCGCCTGGTTCATCGCCCCCATCTATCTCATCGCTGCATTCCTTTACCACGCACTCTTCCTGCATGTGAAAAATCCATCCAATCCTCTCGAAAATACTCTTGAAATCCAAAAATCCTCCGATATACTCCCTCCCTCGCAAACCACATAAACGACTCGAAACGCAACCGCAGCGGCACCGGAACCAACCGGCACGCCGAATTCCTTAAAGACTCCGCAGACTCTTGACGGCATCCTTGACGGGCATCGCCGCAGGTCACCAAACAATCCATCGCCAATCTCAATCCGGCTCATCCGCTGGACGCGCTCCGTCACATTCCAACCCACGTACGCATAACTCAATTTCCTTGAGTCTGCCGTGCCGCTGGTCGGCTTGTCCGCCAGCGTCCCATTGAGCGATCCACTGGCATAAGCCCAGTTAAAAGGCTCTTTCCGGCCCCCTCTCCTTTTGGGAGAGGGTTGGGGTGAGGGCCGTCATCGGATGAAAAAGGCTTTCACTAAGTGCCGCTCCACAGCGAGTCATCCAGTTCTGCCATTCCATCGCTTCCAAACTCATTCACCAAAACAAAAAACCATGAAACCTCTCACCGCGCCCACCACGTTCTCCGCCGCCGCGCTCGCGACCCTCCCGTCGCAGCCCGCGCATGTCTACGCGCCTTATCAAACCCTCATCGCCGGCCTCCAGTCCTACCTTACAAGCGCAAACCTCGGCCACTACCTCCCCTTTGCGCTCTATCGTGACGTCTTTGACGATCAAACCGCTTGCCTTATCACACAAGCCTGGCCGCAGGCCGCCTGGATCGATCTGGCCTTTCACGCCGGCGTCTCTTCCTTCAGCGTCATCGAAAAAAATACTGACGAAGTCACCTATGACAATCAGCCTTACGGTCTGTGTCATCTCCGCGACTCAGAGATCATCATTGCCCGTATTCATTGTCTCGACTCGGAGCTCCATTCCTCCTGGCTCACGCTTGCTGCGGCTCCTTCATACTCCGTCCTGCACGCTTTCCTTGACCGACTCCGCATCATCAGCCGCGATCAGCGTCGGCAATTCCGCCGCTGGATTTCACTCAGCGGCCTGTACAACAAAAACTACGCCCGTCCCATTGATGAGCCCGCCCAGCTCCAGGACCTCATCCTCGCGGACGCTCTCGTTCAAGCCATCAACCAGCAGGCCATCGGCTTTTTCACGCCATCCATCCAGGCTCTCCATGAAAAGCTCGGCCTTCCCCGCATCCGTAAAACCCTTTTTTATGGCCCGCCCGGCACTGGCAAAACCAGCCTCTGCCAGGCCATTGCCCGCGCCGTCCCCGGTGTCAATGCCTACCACCTCACCCCCGACAGTCATTTCAACGACGACTACATGTCCGAGGTTTACAAGCACATCGTCAACGATGGCCCTTCCATCCTGCTCATTGAAGACCTGGATTCCCTCGTCACCGGGTCGGAAGCTCGTATCAACACCTCAAACTTCCTGAACCTCCTTGACGGCGTTAACTCCCCGCGCTCCGGCCCGGCCCTCATCCTCTCCACCACCAACCACCCCGATAAACTCCCCGAATCCCTCATCAACCGCCCGGGCCGATTCATGCCCATCCACGTCCCTCTGCCGGACAAAGTGTTTCGCCTGCGTTACCTCCAGCTCAAGCTCCCTGACATGCCTCAGGACGTTCTGGCCTCCCTTGCCTCCACCAGTCAGGACTTAAGTTACGCCCATCTTCAGGAGATCGTGCTCCTCTCGGGCATCATCGCCATGAACGACGGCCGCGACACCCGACTCCCCACCGACCTCACCGCCGCCGCCAGCCACGTCACCGGCATCGGCGAATCCGCCAAATGGGGCTTCCCCACCACCTCCGAAAAACCCTTCGGCTTCGCCCGCTCCCCAACACCCGCCGCATAGCTCTGCCATTGCCTCTGGAACTCAACGGCCGGCTCTTCTCCAGCTCTGAAAACCTCGCCGCAAAAAAAGCGGGACGCCCAAAAGGCGTCCCGCTTCCATTTCTTATTCTGACCAAACTCTGAACTCTTGACCCGGGACGTCTCTTTTACTTCCTCTTATCAACCGGCATCAGCAGTGTCGCGATATTCTCGCAAAGCCGATCACCCACGCGCCGGTAGTCGTCGTAATACTTGGGAATATCCGCGACGATCGCCTCGGGGTTCCCGCCCGCCTGCACCACAAACGCATCCTTGGCCCAGCGGGTCAGTTGCGCCTGGTTCCACTCAAAGTGGTACTGGAAGCCATATGACTTGTAGCCGATCTTAAATGCCTGGGTCCGGCACTGCTTGCTCCCGCAGAAGCTCATCACCCCAGGCGGCAACGCCGTCACTTCCTGCCCGTGATGATGGAACTGCATCGTGTCCCAGGGAATGCCCTGGTAGATGATCTCCATCGTTCCCGGGAACACGATTTTCACATTGTGCCAACCCACTTCCGGGTTGGGCTTGGGCGCCGGCGCATCCGCAGGCGGCGTTTCTCCAGGCTTCACAGCCGGCACCGGCGTCATCATCGGGCCAACCTTCCCGCCGTGCGCCACCGCGATCATCTGCGCACCCAGGCAAACGCCCACCACGGGAAGCCCCGCGTCGTGCGCTGCCTTCAGATACGCAATTTCCTGCGCAATCCACGAATACTTCTCCCCCTCATCCACATTCTGCGGCCCGCCCATGGAGATCACGCCGTCCACATTGTCCAGGTCCACAGGCACGCTCTGCCCAAGGTCCAGCCGCACATAGCGCAAATGATGCCCTTGATTGGCCAATGTCTCGCCCAAACGTCCGGGACCTTCTTCAGGATGATGCTGGAAGACAACGATGCTCATGGGATTGTCCTTATCCAGGCGGGCCTGCCCGCCGATTTTGAGGCCGGGATTGTATCAAATCCACGCCGCCCCCCGCTGTCCCGCTCGCTTCAAACTCAATACCATGTGCACACACACCCGGGCACCCTTCCTTAGCACATCCCTTCTTCCATCTCTGCAATCACACTTTAAGCGATGACCTATCTCCCCGTTAAACCTCAATCTGCTTCCGGCCCCGGACCCGGCCGCCCCGGCTCACCCCTCACGTGCGTCGGCTGTGCAGGCTCCCTGGCCGGTGTCTCTGCCGCTGCCCGTTGCCCGCATTGCGGCACCCCCTATCAGGAAAGCCTCAAACCCCGCGGCCTCTTTCGACTGGATTATGACTGGCTCCAGCAAACCTGGATTCTCCTGGCCGTTTGGGCGCTGTGCCTCTCTCTTGAAACCTTCTTTAACTTCACGCTTTGGATCACCGCCTTTGTCGGCTACATCGGCCTCTCCCGCCCCAATCCGCCGGATCTTGGCTGGTCGCTCACCATCGCCGCCGCCGCCAGGCTGGTCCAGCTCATGGTCGTCTGGCAGCTTACCGCGCCAGACCCCACCTTCCGCTACTTGGGCCTCATGCCCCCGTTCCTGGCCTGGGCCGCGCGTGCTGCGGCGCTTTTGGCCCTGGGCTTCGCCGCTCTTGCCCTCTCTTTTTATGTCTTTGACTGGAAACTCCACCTCATCAGATATCAGCAGTTCACCGCATTCCGCTTCATGGCCATCGGCCCGCTGCTGGATGCCTGCCTGCAGATTCTGCTGGCTTACCTGGCCATCGGGCTTCTGGGCCTTAAGCCGCGTAAGGAGATCACCACCCGCCTTTGCATTTTGGCTGGTGTCATCGCACTTCCGCTTTGTCTCACTGTCTTTAAGGACGTGCTATTCACGCTGATTCCCTACTTCTACCAAACCCGCATACCCCTCTATTTCATGAACGTCATATCGGTCGCCAGGCTCGCCGCATTGACGCTCTACACCCTCGCTGTCTCCACCCTCGCCCTGCGTGCCATGCAAGCCGCCCCTTTGGTCAACTTCTTCACTCCCCCGCCCCGGCCTTAACCCGCCCGTTTCGGCATGCCCCAGGACACCGGGATACCATGGAAGCCATTCACTCCTCGGGGATCTTCCGGATTGTCCGCCACGCTCACCCCCAGCCTCGTCTGCGCCAAATGCGGCTACCTGCTCCACGGTCAGCCTTTGGATGGCGCTTGCCCCGAGTGCGCGCTATCCGTCGGCGCATCTCTCTATGAACACCATCAGGAAGCGGCTCTGACCGATAAACGCGCCAATCAACTGCGCATTCTCGCCGCCGCATGCACCGTGCGGGACATTCTCTTCGCCATCGCCTACTTTTCCATCGCCGCCAATGGCCCGCTCCACTGGCTTCTGGCCTTCGCCTACCCCATCGACGTCATTCTCTTCATCACTTTCCTCTACAGCCTCACCTCCCACACCCATCTCATTCCCCTCGCCCACTCCGCCCAACGACGCGAGTGGGGCAACTGGTGCTGGTGGTTCGCCGGCCTATGCGTGTTCGCCGCCTGCCTCCCTGTCAGCCGGCAGTTACCCTGGCTCGATGCCGGCATTCAGGCCGCCTACTTCATCTTCCGCCTGGGCGTCTGGGTCTTCATCCTTCAAAGCATCACCGCCAGCGCCGCTAAGCTCCACAAGCCCGCCGCGCTCCCCACCCTCAGCCTCACCCTCAAGCTCACCTGCCTCTGGTACGGCATCTATATCCTGGGCATCTTTGTGGTGGGTGCCAACCTCATCATCGCCGGTCCCCGGAGCGTCAGCCTCGCTCACGCCGTCATGGCCCTCATCAGCCTCACGGGCTCCGTTTCGCTCTTTATCGCAGCACACCAGTACCTCAACCAGAAATCGCAAAACCCCGCGCAGACATGACCCAACCGCCCTCCGAGCCCATTGCCTCCGGCGTACGCTGCATCCAATGCGCCTACCCTCTTAATGGCCTCCCGCCGGGAGGTGTCTGCCCGGAGTGTGGCCGCGCCACCGCCGATTCCCTCCACCAGCACAAACTGCGCGCCCACCTCACCAAGGACGTCGCCCACGTCAACCGCCTCAGCATTCTCTCCGGCATCTGCACCGGGCGTGATATCTCGCTTTTCATCGTCACTGCCACGCTTTCGGATTCAATGATCTTCGCCCTCATCATTGCCGCCGCCTTTGAAGTGCTTCTCCTTTTCCCCTTCCTGCTGGTAGCGGTTTTTCATTACACCGCGCTGGTGTCTCCAGATGCCTTGCGCCAGCAAAAACTCGCCCGCATCTGCTGGGTATTCATGATGGCGCTTCCCATCATCTCCTTCTTTCCGTGTGTCCTTTTTCCCAGGCAAACCGCGCTGGTCGTCCTCGCATCCTATTTTCTGGCCCGCTTGATTGTCTGGCTCTCCGTGTTGCAAAGCGCCGTCCGCATATCCATAGCCGTTCACCATCCTGTCTCCGCCAAGCTGTTCAAGGTCACCCAGGCCCTCACCCTTGCTCTTTTTGTCGGCCTCATCCCCGCCATCCTCACCAAAACCTTGGACCCCGCCCCATCCATCCATTCCATCCAATCCGCAGCCTCCCTGCTCTCCCTCGTCAGCCTCGCCGGGTCTCTTTTCATGGCTCTCTCCGCCATCGTGTTTTCCCTTGAAGGCAAGCACCAGGAGGCCCCGCCATGACCCAATCCCCCTCACCAGCCCCCCCAACCAGCGGCTACACCTGCATCGGCTGCCATTACCCGCTCACTGGGCTATCACCTCAAGGCAACTGCCCCGAATGCGGCGTTCCCATCGCTCAATCCATCCAATTCGCCAATCCCGGCTTCACCAACATCGACCTCCAATGGCTCAAGCAGCGCTACGCCGGATACATCGTCTGTGAAGCCCTGCTCTTGATCCTCGGTCTCGCCTGGCTGGGCGAAGCGTTCCTCCACTGGCAAACCGTCTACCATGGCCTGGGCTCGACGCTCATTCTCGCCCCCCGCGGCCATGTCATCGGCTACACCATGGCCATCTGCGCCCCCGCATACCTCTACGTCGCCATCGCATTCCGCAAGCCCAGCCCCTGCGCCCGGCACAGCTCGCTGGGCGGCCCCTTCGCATCCCTCCTCATCTTCGCCGCCGCCCTTTGCACCCTCGTCAGTTTCGCCCTGCTCGCCCACCATCTGGGCCACCTGCCAAACCCTCAAAACGGCCATGCCATCGGCTACGTCTATCAGGTCCACCGGATGCTCCTCCCCTTCGTCTCCGCCGTCTTCCTGGTCGATGCGCTCCTGCTGGCCATCGTCAGCAAAAGACGCTCTTCGATCATCTGGCTCGCCTTGCTCAGCCTGTACGGCCTGCTCACCTTCCCCATCGGCTACTTCATCAACTTCCTCGCCGGCGAGTACATCTTCAACCAACGCGGGCCAAACCCCATGAACCCCGCAGACGCATTCGGCGCTACTCTGGCGTGTGCAGACACCGCCCTCATCGGCCTCTTCCACCTGTCCTGCATCATCGGCATCTACCTCCTCGCACGCGACATCCACACCGGCATCAAGGAAAACGCACCTCTGCCCCCACAGACCCCCACCCCCGCATGACCGACGATTACCGTGACATGTCCGACACCTCCCCCGACTTCCAGCGCATCAACCTCCGATGCCAGAAGTGCAGCTATCAGCTCATCGGCGTTCACCGCGACGGCCAGTGCCCCGAGTGCCGTCACTCGGTGGCGCTTTCGCGCAGGGCCTGGATCGCCGAGGAGGCCGTTGCCGGCGTCGCCACGCAAAGCCTCACCGGCGTCTGCGTCCTCATCCTCGCCCGGAACTTCTGCCTCTTCATCGCCACCTTCCGCCCAAACTGGGGCGGCGGATTCTTTCTGCTTCTGGCCATCGTCTTAGAACTTGTCGCCAGCCTGGGCCTCCGTGGCGCCATGTCCGTCGCCCAAACCCCAGGCCTTCTCAAGAAATACCCCATTCTTGAAATCGCTCACTGGCTCTGGAATCTCATCATCGCCTGGCCCTTCATCATCGGCCTCATCGTGATCGGCTCGCTCATCAAGCGCACCGGCCTTTTCATCATCGTCATCGCCTGCGGTTACTTCCTCACCCGCTCCATCCTCTGGTCCACCTTGTTTTACGGTCTGCGCCACCGCGCCAAAGCCCGCGGCCACTTCGCCTCTCTCACCCTCCTGTCTCTTGCCGCGGGCGCGTCGCTTCTCTTTGTTATCGCCATGGCCACCACCATCGCCCTCTCCCTCACCGGCAAGATCGGCATCTACTCCTTTGAAAAGCTCATCCTCGTCACCTTCATCGCCGGCACCACGCTCACCGCCACCCTCACAGGTGCCGGTGCATGGCTCATTTCAAAACCCGCCTGGGAAGAAAAGCTCGAAAATTAGACCGGCGGCCATTAAAAAATGCCCTTCTGCTCTTTCCGGCCCCCTCTCGGACGGGGTGAAGGTCAATACGTTTCACAGCAATAAGAAACACGCTTGCACACGCCCAGGCCAGCCAACCCGTAACGACCCTACTCCATCTACTCGAATCTTCACCTTTCCCGCCTCTGCTTTTCCGCCTCTGAACTTCGCGCCTTCGCGGTTAAAAATCCGCATCTTCCCTTCTGCCCATCCACCGATCATGGGGCCAAGGCCGCCTGCACCCACCTCTTACGCAACAACTCAAAATCGCGTGCATGCCGCCTTCTTCGTAAGCATTCACAACTCCGGCAGCCTGCGGGGCTCGGGTTTGTGCTCCCATGCACCTGCGGGA
>CAZIWA010000130.1:0-5991 GCA_964542875.1 uncultured Phycisphaeraceae bacterium | reverse complement strand
TCACAACTCCGGCAGCCTGCGGGGCTCGGGTTTGTGCTCCCATGCACCTGCGGGAGAAATCGCCCGTGCCGCCTCCACGCCCTTGGTCCTTGCCGCTGCCTCTTGCGCACCCGCATCAAAAGCAGACCCCGGCGTCTGCCCGGGGAGGTATACATCCAGCGCCCGCGCCAGCCGCATGATGTCCAGCACCAGCCGCTCGCGCTCGCGGTATTCCGTCGTTCCGTCCACCACCTCAAACCCGACCGAAACCACCACCTCAAACGCACCGCCTACAAAGTTGTTTACCCACACGTCGTACCCTTCCTTCCGGGTGTACGGATGGTTTCGGATCAATTCCCTCACCCCCGCGGTGAATGCCAAAAGCTGTTGAGGCGTCGTATCGTTCCTCACATTGATGAACGACCGCCACCGCCGAAACCGCCTGCTTCCGAAGTTGTTCACTTCCGCGTTGATCAGGTTCGCATTCGGCAGCGTCACCTGGGAATCGTCAAACGTCCGGATGCGCGTCGACCGGAACCCCACTTCTTCGATCTCCCCTTCCGTCGCGCCGATCTTCACCCAGTCCCCCACCATGAACGGCCGGTCAAAAAACACCGTCACAGAGCCGAACAGGTTTCGGATCGAGTCTTGCGCGGCCAGCGAAATAGCCAGCCCGGCGATGCCCAGCCCCGCCAGCCAGCCCGTGATATCCATCCCGAACACATTCTGCGCAATCACCAGCAGAAACACGATCACCAGGAAAATCCGCAGCGTCTTGCGCACCAGCGGAACCACCTGGTCATCCAGTTTGTTCTCCGTCTTCTCCGCCAGCTTGCGCATGATGGCGTCCAGCACATCCACCAGGTTGTACGCCAGCCAGCCAACCGCCACGATGTAGACAAAAAGCATGGCCGAGTCCGTCACGTCCGTCAGCTTCGGCTCGATGTAAATAAACTGCATTCCCACCGACATGCCGATGGCAACCACCACCAGGCTCGCCGGGGCCGCCGTATTCTGCACCGCGATTCCTCTGAGCACCGCGCCCCGGTCGCGCATGGTCTGCCCGAATTTCGAGAGCACTGCCTGCACCACCTTGCCCACCACCACCCCAGCCAGGATGCCCGCCAGCAGCAGGCCCCAACCCACCCAGCTCGTCCGGGTGATGCTCGGCCCCAGCAGTGTCACCATCCGTCCGTCATCCGCCACATACCGAGGCGGCACATCCCGCACCGCGTCATAAAGCTTCCCGATATTGTCCACCGTCTGCGTTGAAAACAGCCACTTCCCCGTCGCATCCTTCTCCAGCGTGATTCGCGGGTCCACGCTCGCGGGAATCTTTTGCTTCAGCCAATCATGGGATTTATTCCTGGGAAAGTACCGATACTTTTCGATGTTCGTCCGGGCCACTTCCCCCGCATCAGGCAGATCGCCGGCCTTCACCTCGCCGATCCGGTCCAGGATCGCCAGCAGTTGCTCCGCCAGCACCTGTCTGTCTACCTTGGATTCCGACGGCGCAAGGCATGCCGCGGCGTCCAGCCCGGCCCGGTCGTCGCTGTTGCGCACCCGCTCCATCGCCTTCAGGAACGTGAACATCGTGTCCCGGGGGCTCTCCATCCCCACCGGCACCTGGCGCTGCTGCGCCGCCTGCTCTGCGGGCTGCGTCTCCTGCGCCTGCGCCACCTCACCCACTCCCCCGGCCATCAGCGCGCACAAAACAAACACCACCGCCAGGGCCAAGCGCTTGAAATTCATGCCTGTAACTTCCTTGTATCCGGCCCGCAAAATTCGCCTGCGTGCCTGGTCACGTTAATTTAGCATGTAACCCATGAAGCACGCGACTTACTTTTGTGCCCTCGCCCTCTCTGGCCTTCTAGGCGCGCTGCTTCTCGCCGACGACATTGCTTCCACGCAGCCAGCCTCCACTCAGCCCGCCACGGCCCCCGCAGCCACCCAACCCTCCGACGCCTCAAAGCTCGCCGGCCTGGCCGACAAGCTCCCCGGGATCACCGTCGATCTGAAAAACAAAACCGTCGATCTCCAGGCCGTCGTCGCCACTCCCGACGCCAAATGGCTGGAGCTCCTCGCCTGCACCAAGGGCACCCGGGAATATGAATCCATCCTCACCGTCAGCGCCCGGCCCACGCACATCCATCTGGCGCTCCTCATGATTGGCCTGGAGCCCGGCAGCCCCATGCAGTGGGTCAGCCAGGGGCCGGACAAGCCCGTCCAGGTCGTCCCCGCGTCGGGCGCAAGGGTCAAAGTCACGCTCATTTACGAAAAAGAGGGCAAGGAGGTCCAGGTCGGTGCAAACCAGTGGATTCTCGACGTCCCTTCGCAAAAACCCCTCGATAACGACATCTGGCTCTTCGCCGGCTCCCGCATCGGCACTGAGGGCAAAGACAAGATCTACTACGCCGACGCTTCCGGCGCCGTCCTTTCCCTGGTCAACTTCGGCGACGACCTCCTCACCCGTGCCAACAACAACACCAGCAAAGACGGCAACGACCATTTCGCCGTTAACCCCACAGCCATTCCCGCCAAAGACACCAAAGTCACCATCCGCCTCCAGGCGGCCAAGTAAACCTCCCCCCAATGCCCTTCCCCTCCTTCATCACCCGCCTCTTCTCCGGCTTTAGCCAAAGCAGGGCTCCCGGCCAGCCCGTGCCGATCAAAGTCCTTCAGCTTGAGCGCATTCAGCAGCTTCCCATCGGGTTGGATGTCGTCCATGCCCCCACCGTTGTGCATGCCCGCGCCAATGGCGCCAGCGGCTGCGCGTACACCTGGGAATTTCAAACCTGCGTCACCGCCATCCGTGAGCGTTTAACCGTCACCGAGTTCGGAGCCTTCATCGATCGTGGCGACGGCTGGGTCTTTGGCACCACCACAGGTAAACCCTTCACCGGCAAGGACTTCGCGCAGTGGTACAACTGTCCCGACGCCCTGCTGGAGCCAGGTCGCATCGCCATCGACACCATCGATTGGGTTGGCACCCACAGGCTCTACACCGGCCGCATGCTCTGCTATTACATTGCCCAAAACCACATCGGCCAACGCTACCGCGGCGAATCCATCGTTGAATTGTCGGATAAACCCTCAAGACCTTCCCGGCCCCTGGAAACCAAACTCTGACCGAACCCCAGACCAGAGCCCCGCGCCCTTCTTCAGCTCTGATCGCTCCGGAACCCGGGAATCGCTCCCGTGATGTTCACGAACTTGATATACGACACCTTCTTGTCCGGCCCGATGCCGACGATCACCGCCGTATCCCCCGTGTGAGGCGTATACGGCACAATCGGCCCGCGGCTCGCCAGGATGTAGTACATCTCCTGCGTCACGCCGATCTCACCGGTCGTCTGCGTCTGCCGCACATTCAATGTCGTATTGGGCTTCCCGAGCCGCTCCAAAGCCTGCTCAAGCGAATCCCCGCGGCTAAGCTGCTGCCCGGCTTGAATCAGCCGCTTGGCATCGCTCTCCTGCATCTTGTATGCGTAAGCCTGTTGCGTCGGTGCCATTGCCTGCGCCTGGTGCCGGCTGAAGATGACCAGCGCACCCACGCCCAGCGTAAGCGCCAGGGCGAAAAGCGCCAGACCTTGAATCATTCCACCATGCTGTCGCATATGACAAAGCCCTCCCGGAAAAGAGAGACCTACCGGCCTTTGTTCAATCGACTTCGATTGAACCACTTTGTTGGAACCTGACGACCGGCTGAAATGTTCTTACAGCTTCAGACGCACCATGCTCCCACCGGTTCCATAACATCATAGAGCCCCACCCCAGCTCAATTCAAGCCCCAGTTACAGCCCATGTGGTGAATTCTTCGGTATTGGGGTAGCATGGAGCGCCTTTTTCGGGGCCCTCCCTGCACTCATTTAGGATACGCCATGGAAGCTGGAATCGTCGGTCTCCCCAACGTCGGCAAAAGCACCCTCTTCAACGCCCTCACTGCGGCCAATGTGCTCGCCGCTAACTACCCCTTTGCCACCATCGAGCCCAACGTCGGCGTCGTTCCCGTCCCCGACGAACGCCTGGAAATCATCCACAAGTATGTCGAGACCCAGAAAGTCATCCCCGCCGCCCTCCGGCTGGTCGACATCGCCGGCATCGTCCGCGGCGCTTCTCAGGGTGAAGGCCTGGGCAACAAATTCCTCACCCACATCCGCAACGTCGACGCCATCCTCCACGTCGTGCGTTGCTTCGACAACACCGACATCATGCACGTCGAAAACAGCGTCGACCCCATCCGCGACATCGACACCATCGACACCGAGCTCATGCTCGCCGACCTCCAGTCCGTCGAAAGCCAGGTCGATAAGGCCAAGCGCCTCGCCAAGTCCGGCGACAAGGAAGCCAAGGCCAAGGCCGAAGCCCTTGAAAAGTGCCTCGCCGTCCTCGCCGCGGGCAAGCCCGTGCGCACTCTGCTGGATGGCTCCAACGACGACACCCAGGCCATGATCAAAAGCTTCCAGTTCATCACCGCCAAGAAGGTGCTCTACGTCGCCAACGTGGACGAAAGCGACATCGAAGGCAAGGGCAAGTACGTTTCCCTCGTCCGCGAGCGCGCCAAACAGGAAAACGGCGCAGTCGTCCCCGTCTGCGCCAAGCTGGAGTCGGAGCTCAGCGAGCTCGACGCCAAGGACCGCCAGGAAATGCTCGAAAGCGTCGGCCTTAAGGAACCCGCCCTGGCCTCACTGGCCCGCGAGGCCTACAAGCTTCTGGGTCTGCAAAGCTACTTCACCGCGGGCGAAAAAGAAGTCCGCGCATGGACCGTCCAGGTCGGCGCCACCGCCCCGCAGGCCGCCGGCGTCATTCACACCGACTTTGAACGCGGCTTCATCCGCGCCGAAGTCTACACCGTGGCCGACCTCCAGCAATACAAAACCGAAGCCGCCATCAAGGCCGCTGGAAAGCTCCGTCAGGAAGGCAAAAGCTACGTCATGCACGATGGCGATATCTGCCATTTCCTCTTCAACGTCTGATTTAACGTTCAAAGTCCGCTATTGACCAGCCAAACCGTTTAGGTAGTCTAGGGGTTTGGCCTGTTTGATTGACCCAGGTGGGGAGCCGCATGACGACGATTACGAGTTGGGCGCCATACTTTCAGAGCGCCATCCGTGCCAAGGGAAGAGCCTATCAACGCGAGGGCCGTGTCAAGCTTCAACCCCCTCAAAAGGGCGAAGTCGCGCGCGCGCTCGTCAAGGGCTCACAGTCTTACAACGTGATCGTCATGGGCCACCAGGCCGGTTCCACCGTGCAATGCACGTGCCCGGTCTTCCGTTCCGGCGTTTACTGCAAGCACATCTGGGCCACCCTGCTGGAATTGGGCCAGTCCGCCTACGGCCAGGCCAAAACCGCCGGCCAGCCCGCGGCCCAGCCTGCCGACGAGCCCGAAATCGAAAAAACATCCGCCGGCCAATCCCAGCCTGAGTCCGACGATGCCGGCACCAACCGGATGCCCAAGGCCAAGAAGAAGGACGGCTCGGCCCCCACCCAGCGCCACAGCGAGCCCGCCTGGAGCAGCCGCCTCTCCCTCCTTCGCCCAAACGAGCCCGACCCCAACGCCGACGCCGGCATCAACCTCGCCCAAAAGCAGCTCTGCTACTGCGTCAGCACCGAGCAATCCGCCATGCACGGCGCGTTGGTCGTCTGCCTGCGCCAGCGTGAATCCACCAGCGCCGGCTGGACGCGCCCCCGCCGCTACCGCATCTCCTCGCGCCAGACACCCCGCCTGCCCGACCCCATCGACCGCGAGCTTTGCGCCGCGCTCCTGGGCGCCGAACCCGTCGTTTACAACGACCTGGATTCCTCCGAAGCCATCAAAACCCCCGAAGCCGACACCTTCATCATCTATGCGGGCTGGCGCACCCTCCTGAAGAAAATCTGCGACACCGGCCGCGCCTTCCTCGAACGCGAAACCGGCGATCCCATCCCCCTCACCTGGGAACAAGCCATCCCCTGGCGCCTCTGGGCCGCAGGCCTCGAAGACCGCGAAGGCATCAACCTCAAGCTCGAACT
>CAZIWA010000129.1:10277-15339 GCA_964542875.1 uncultured Phycisphaeraceae bacterium | reverse complement strand
CCGCGAAGGGAAGAGGCAGAAAGTAAAAGCGAATCAGGATAAATTTGATTAGAAGCCGGGTTCTGCGACTGTCAGCCCATCGCCTTGCCGATTTTTCTCTTTCGCTTTCCGGCTTTTAACTTCATGTCTTCGCACCTTCGCGATAAAAATCCGCTCTTCTGCCGACTAATCGCTGAAATCCCTTCGGGATAAAGAGAATTAAGACGCGAAGGTCCTGTCATGCACCTTTGCCTTGGATCCTTGTCTTGAAAAGCGACTGATGGGGCGAAGGTGGGGTATGATTCATGGCTCTTTCCACCTGCGAGGTCCACACAGTGCCCAACAAGTTCATCAAGAAGACGCTTTCGAATGGTTTGACGGTTCTCGCCGAGCCGGATTTGAGTGCGCATACCAGCGCGGTGGGATTTTTCGTGAAGGCTGGGACGCGGGATGAAGACAAGAAGCTGATGGGCGTGAGCCACTTTCTTGAACACATGATGTTCAAGACGACGGTGCGCGGGCGCAGCGGGGATGACATCAACCGTGAGTTTGATGACATGGGCGCCAACTACAACGCGTACACCAGCCAGGAAACGACGGTGTATTACGCGCATGTGCTGCCTGAGTTTCAGTTCAAGGCGATGGACCTGCTTTCGGACATGCTCCGGCCGGCGCTGACGGACCAGGACTTCAACATGGAGCGGCCGGTGATCCTGGAAGAGATCGGGATGTATGACGACCGGCCTCAATGGCGGCTGGGGAACCTGGCCAACGAGCGGTACCTGGGTGAACATCCGATGAGCTACCGGGTGCTGGGGACGGCGGAGACGATCAAGGCGATGACCGCAGAAGAGATGCGGGCGTATTACGGCATGCACTACGGCCCGGACACCACCATCTTCGTGGCGACGGGCAACATCGATCTGGACAAGCTGGTGGAGGAACTGGAAAAGTCCACCAAGGGTTGGAAGCCTTCGGGAGCGAGCAGGCGGTATGACAAGCCTGTGCTGAACCTGGACCGGCTGGAGATCAAAGACCCGACGGTGAACCGACATTATGCGTACGTGTTTTCAGATGCGCCCAGCGCGCAGGATGCCGACCGGTACGCCGCGAGGGTGCTTTCCGATGTGCTGGGGGATTCGGAAGGTTCGCGGCTTTACTGGGCGCTGGTGGACCCGGGCATCGCGGAGGAGGCATCGTTCAGCTACGACCCGCAGGATCGGCTGGGGATGTTCGCCGCAACACTGGTGTGCGACCCGGAACGGGCCCAGGAAGCGGAAGAGATTCTGACCAAGACGCTTGACGGCTATGCCGACAGCATCGATGACGCTGAACTGGAGCGGGCCAAGAGCAAAATCGCGACGGAAGCGATGCTGCAGGGGGAATCGACCATGGGGCGCATGAGCTCCATCGGCGGGACGTGGACCTACCGCGGCGAATATCAGACGCTGGAAGAGGACATGGCGCAGATCCAGGCGGTGACGCCGACGATGCTCCGAGTCTTGCTGCGCAAATTTCCAGTGAACAAGCGGCTGGTGGCGACGATGGCGCCTGAAGAGGCGAAGAAGGGGTCTGGGGCTGGGGTGTAAGGTCTGGTGAGAAGCAAATTCCTTCGTGCGCAGATAATGTCCGGGGAATGAAAGGCGACGTGTATGCACTCGATTCCTGAAGTTCTGCAAGACCTCCGGCAAGGCAAGATGATTGTGCTGGTGGATGATGAAGACCGGGAGAATGAGGGAGACCTTGTTTGCGCCGGGGAGTTTGTCACGCCGAGCGTGATCAACTTCATGCTGCGCGAAGGGCGCGGGATGCTGTTTGTGGCGCTGGATGCGGAAAGCTGCGACCGGCTGGACCTGCCGATGCAGAGCCGGCAGAACACGACGCAGCGGGGCACGGCGTACACGCTGACGGTGGATGCGGCGGCCAAGTATGGGATTACGACCGGCGTTTCGGCATCGGACCGGGCGGCGACGATCCTGAAGCTGGTGTCGGCGGATGCTGTGGCTGGGGATTTCGACCGGCCGGGGCATATTCAGCCGCTTCGCGCGAGACCGGGCGGCACGCTGGTTCGCACGGGGCACACCGAGGGGATGGTGGACCTTTGCAGGATCGCCGGGCTGAGGCCGGGGGCTGCGGGCATTGAGATCATGAACCCCGACGGCACGATGGCGCGGCGGCCGGAACTGGAAGCGTTCTGCAAACAGCATGGGCTGAAGATGTGCTCCATCGCCGACATCATTCACCATCGGCTGCAGCGCGAACGGCTGGTGGAGCGGGTGGAGGAATCTCCCATTTCCACGGAAGTGGGAGACTTCCGGTTGTTCTCTTACATGAGCCGGGTGGATGCGATGCCGCATGTGGCGCTGGTGATGGGCGATGCGCTGGGGAAGGTGGACAACCAGGGCACGCCGGTGCCGGTGCCGTCGCCCGTGCTGGTGCGCATGCACAGCCAGAACCTGCTGGGCGATGTGTTTGGCGACAAGGCTCAGCCCTCGGGCAAAACGCTCCAGGCGGCGATGCGGATGATCGCCCGGGAAGGCCAGGGCGCGGTGGTCTATCTTCGGCATGAAGGCATGGGGTCTGGCCTGCTTAAGCGGCTGCAGACACGCAAATACGAGCCAGGACAGGAGAGCGCGACGGTGATCGGCCAGAGCCAGACGGCACCGGGCATCCGGCCGGCAAGCGATAAGCGCGACTACGGGATCGGGTCGCAGATTCTGCGTGATCTTGGGATCAGCGAGATGCGGCTGATCACCAATCATCCGTTTCACCCGACGGCGCTCAGCGGGTTTGATCTGGCGATTCGGGAGTTTGTGCCGGTGGCCGAGCAGTGATGAACCGGGCCGCCAGGTAGAGCGGGCCCAGCCGGCCAAGCACCATAAGCGCGATGAGGACGCACTTGCCCATGGAAGTGAGGTCCGAGGTGATGCCCAGGGAGAAGCCCGCGCATGAGGCGGCGGAGATGACTTCCGCGGCGAGGGTGATGGCCGGGTAGGGCTCGCTGAGCAGGAGCAGGAAGAGCCCCGCAGCGGTGAGCGAGATGTAAAACACAAGCGTGGCCAGGGCCCATTGAGTGAGCCGGGACGTGGGCTGGCAACTGGGAGAGGGATTGCCTCGCCAGGCGCTGAAGGCGGATTGAGCGAGGGTGGATAGGGAGAGCACGTTCACACCTGCGGCGAGGGAGAGGGGGGCCAGGCCGATGAATGAGAGCGCGAGCATGATGAACTGGTAGCCTGGGAGGGCCTGGCCGGGCTCGATGGGTTGTGCGCCGCTGAGCCGGGCAGGGCCGGCGGCGAAGGTCCCGGTCATGAAAGCGTTTTGAGCGATGCCGGCAGTGATGCCGGTTGTGCTGCTGGCGTTGGATTCCATGCCCAGGTGAAGGAGTTGGTAGGAGTAGGGAACAAGGATGGAGAGCGTGATGAGAAGCACGCCGGCGATGAAGGTGACGGCAAAGGCAGACCAGATTTTTCGGCTGACGGGATGGACGGTGTGTCGACCGGCGGTGACGGCCCAGCGCCAGGCATCTCCCACAGGGACCACGCCCAGGGCGGGTAGCAGGAAGAGGGGAAGGAACGCTGCTTGGCCGATACCAGTGAACTGGGTGCCGAGAAAACCGGTGGGGTTGAGCGTCCAGCCTGTGGTGCTGGCGGCGCCGATGGCATTGAAGATGTCCGAGACCAGGTTGTCGTATGCGTTGAATGTGGTGGGGCCGGTTTGAGGCCAGATGAGCCATAGAGCCAATAAGAGGGCCTGGCCAGCGAGGATGACTTTCATGCCGGTTTGAGTGATTTCACGGCTGAGAGGCTGGCGGTTGTGCGTGAAAAGCGGGAAGAGGCCGCGAGCCAGGCGGCCGGAGATGCAGAGCGTGGCGATAAAACCGGCCTGCATGAGGAGGGCAAGGATGAACAGGCCGTATGTGGTGAACTGGCCGGAAAGCGCTGTGGAGGTAAGGCCGGAACCGGTGAGCGCGCTGGTGGAGAGGAGCAGGGCGTCTGAACCGTAAAGGAATCGGCCGGGCTCCAGGCAAAAAGGCATTCGCAGCGCCGCAGCGCCCGCCAACCAGAGAGCAAGGAACACGGCAGGCCAGAGCCAGTCGGCGGTGGAGGCTCGGCTGTTAGGGAGCGCGTTCATCAATGGTGGCGGATTTTACTCGACATTCACAAAGCAAGAGTCGAGCGTGAGCCAGGCGGGGGAGATGTCTGATTTTGGATGAAGTTAAATGATGCGTGTATGGGTGGAAAGATGGGTATTTGCAGGGATATCCGGCGTTGCTTTTCAGATGGCGCTGTGACATACTCACGCTCCGTGTGGTTTAAGGTTTAGTTCTGTTTTTTCTAAGTGACTGTGGAGATTGTCTGACGAATGGTTTTCACAGGCTGCGATGGGATTCGGTAAACTGCCTTAGCACTTCGGATGGGATAATTTTCTTGGTTTTTTTTGATTTTTTTCATAGAGGGAGCAGGTATGGCGGGCAACGAGGGAAATAGTGACGGGCTTGCCGCGGGCAAGGTGGTTGGTGGTGCAAATGCGCAGCAAGGATTCCGCAACAGCCCGGCGTACAACATTGTTCTGGCGGTGGTGATCGCGGCGTTGGCGGTGGGCGTGGTCATGATCCTCCTGAACCAGAACAAGCAACCCGACGGGGCCGAACTGCTGAAGCTGACGGAATTGCGGGTGCAAAAGCAGGCGGAGAAGTATCTGGCCACGAAAGTGGTGAAGGCTGACGGCGTGGAAGTGCCCAAGGACCTCTCCTTTAAGGTATCAAGCCTCCGGTTCACGACGCCCAATGTAGAAGAAGTACGCGAACTGCCGGCTGAGATTCAATTTGAGATGGACCTGGTCACCACCGGTGCGCCTGACGAGAAGCAAGGAAAGGTGACGGGGTACTACAGCAAGGTGACCGGCGAGATGCTGCTGAATTACGACCTGATCTACATGCACGACAGCGTGCCCTCCAGCTATCACGGGTGGACCGTGGAGTGAGGGCGGGGCTGAGATGAGATAACGATTTAAAGAAAAACGAGCCCTGAGATGGGGCTCGTTTTTCTTTAGATGATGATTGGGGTGTTAATCAGGCGCGGGG
>CAZIWA010000129.1:0-10177 GCA_964542875.1 uncultured Phycisphaeraceae bacterium | reverse complement strand
GAGATGGGGCTCGTTTTTCTTTAGATGATGATTGGGGTGTTAATCAGGCGCGGGGTGTTGCGGTCGTTACGGGTCGATCGGCAATCACATTGGCTTTTGCTTGATGGTTTGATCGTAGACGGCCAGGAGTTTTTCTTTGTCGAAGATCATTTCCTGGCGGGTGAGGCCGACGATGTCGTAGGTGTAAGTGAGCTCGACGGCGTCGACGGGGCAGGCCTCTTCGCACATGCCGCAGTAGATGCAGCGGAGTTCATCGATGTCGAACTTGACGGGGTATTTTTCGCGGTCATCCCAGGGAGAGGCAGCGCCTTCGATGTGGATACAGTGGGCGGGGCAGGCGGTGGCGCACATGAAGCAGGCGACGCATTTGACGCGGCCGTCTTCATCACGGTTGAGCCGGTGAACGCCGCGGAAGTTGCCTTTGTAGAGGCCGCCATCTTCGATGGGGCGGTCTTCACGGCGTTCCTCGGGGTAGCACATGGCCTTGTTGCGCTTGCCGCGGGCGATGGAGCCGATCATGTGTTTGAACGTGGTTCCCAGGCCTTTGAAGACCTCGGGCAAGAAGATCGCTTCGGTCCTGCTGATTGCAGTCGGAGAGATCACCATCACATCTTCATCACGGATCGCCATGGGGCTGTGCCTTGGGTTAGAGACTGGGGTGAATTATAGCGGAAAGAAAGAGATGAGGGGGGAACCGATATGCGTTTGCGAAGTCATTTAAAGTGTGATGCCGTTTAGAACCATAAAAAGATCCTTTTGAGGAAAAAGCAGCATGGGTGTATGGACAGCGCGATTCTGGATGGGCGTGGTTTTCTGGGTCGGGGCGGTTCTTGGGGCCACGGATGGGGCTACGCGATGCTTTGCGCAGCCGATTCCCACGGATCTGCCGGCGGAAGAGCAGAAACTGGTGCATACAACGGACCCGTGGGGAAGCTCATTCAGCGACCAATTGGCGATTCATCGGGGGTACTTCGCTGGGCGGCCCGACGCCGTGATGGCGGTGGGGTATACGCATTCACTGGTGAAGATATGGCCCAACAAATATTGGTTTCATGGGGGTGAGGTTTTTACAGCGGCAGAGAACACGGTCGGTGCGCCGGTGTGGGGCGTGACCGGAGGAAGCGTGAGCTTTCAAGTGGCGGTGTTACCGAAGATGGGACAGGCCGCGGGGGAGTACAAGGTGCGCTGCGAGTCTCCCGTGCCGACGCGGGTGTACCGGGAAGAATTCGTGGATGTGGGAGCGGCGGCGTACCCGCGGCTTGAGACGAACGTGTGGCCTGACCCGCTGCTTGAAGAGAGCTCATGCGTGCTGGATACGACCAAGGCGGGGGTGTTTTTGATTGAAATGTCCGTGCCGGCGGACTTTAACGAGAAGACCTTCGTGTGCACGGTGCGGGTGGAGAAGGCGGGGGGACAGAGCGTGGCGATCCGGGTGCCGGTGCGCGTGGTGAAGCTGAAACTGGGTCCGGCGCCGTTTCCACTGGTGGCAATGTTCAACAAGAGCCGGGTGGGAGATGGAGACTACGCGGCATCGATTGACTTGATGCTCCAGCACCATGTACAGCCTTTGGACCCTGGGTTTCTTATCAGCGAGGTATGGAAAAATGAGGGGGGTGCAGGGCTTGAGAAGCATGTTCAAGCGCGCAAGGCGAGGGGTCAAACGGTGTTTTATACGCCGCCCGGGGATGAAAAGCTGTATGCGTTCCTGAAAGAGAAGGGATTGCTGGGACAGTTCATCACGCAGGTTGGGCCTGATGAGCCCGATGCGGCGACGTTTGCGGAGAAGAACATTCCCGAGGTGAAGGCGTTTCGGGCGAAGTTCCCCGGGATGCGGGTGTTGCTGGCTTCGTTAAGGCACCCGGAGATGGCGCAGGGGTGCGATATCCAGCTCAATGATCTTTCGACGACGACCTACGATCCGAGCAAGGGGCGGCCTGTGGAACCGCCTGAGATGTGGCATTACTACTGCCACTTGCCAATCCAGGCGGACTATCGGGCTCCCGTGGTGCAGGCGCCGAACATGATGATCGACAACCCTGCGCTGGAGCAGCGGCTGGCGATGTGGATGTCATGGCATTACGGGGCCCGGGGTGTATTTATCTGGGCGGGGAATGAGGAGCTGACGGCCAAGGATTTCTGGAAGAACAAGCCGTTGAAGGTGGAGCAGGATATGGCGACGTTCCCCTACGGTGGGGCGCATCATGGGAATGGTTTTCTGGTGTATCCGCCTCGTGCGGCAGGAGGCGCGGTGGTGTCGTCGCTGAGGCTGAAGATGCTGCGCGACGGGATGGAAGACGTGGCGATTTTCGAGGCGATCAAAGCGAAACTGGGGAACACGCCGGGGTGGCTTTCGCCGGTGCCGGAGGTGTTTGTGCATCCGCATTACTTCGACCAGTTGCCGGAGGGGCTGCTAAAGAAGCGCGAGGCTGTGCTGAAAGCATTTGCGGCCCTGGAAGAGAAATAGAAAGGCCGTGATTTTCTTTGATTCCTAACGGTTTCCCGATGGAGATTTTGAAGGGGTGGTGGCACTATAGTTCTTGAACCCTATCACTATTTTTCTCAAGGAGATGACCATGGGCAATGCGACAAAGCCGATTCCGGCCGGGCAAGAAGGTTTGATTCCGCATCTGGTGTGCGATCCGTGTTCGGAGGCGATCGAGTTCTACAAGAAGGCCTTTGGCGCGGTGGAGATGCACAGGATGCCGGCGCCGGACGGCAAGCGAATCATGCATGCGGCGATCAAGATCGGCAATCAATTTGTGTTTCTGGTGGACGACTTTCCGGAGTATTGCGGCGGCCAATCCGTTTCCCCCAAGGCGCTTAAGGGCACTCCGGTGACGTTGCACCGGTATGTGGAAGACTGTGATGCGGCGATCAAGAAAGCCGTGGACGCGGGGGCGAAAGTCGTGATGCCGGCAATGGATATGTTCTGGGGCGACCGGTACGGGCTGGTGACTGATCCCTTTGGCCATAGCTGGTCTCTGGCGACGCATAAGAAAGACATGACTCCCGCGGAAATGCACGCGGCGATGCAGGAAGCCTCCAAAGAATGGAAGTGATTCCGGGGGTTAAGCGACCTCGATTCGTTTGAAGCAAAACAAAAGAGCCGGCCGATGCGAAATCGGCCGGCTCCTGTTTTTGGTGAGTGTGACAACCTTCGATCAAGTGTAAGTGAGGGAATAGTCGTCAATGTACATGTTCACGCTGGCGGGGAGGCTGGCGTAGATGCCGCCTTGGCCGACGAGATTCTGATGGGAAGCGGTGTTGTTGGTGAGGCTGAGCTGCCAGGCGATGGGTTCCGGGCTGCCATCGGCCCAGAGCTTGGCGCGCAGCTCTGTGGTTGCGCCGACGGTGACGACATCAAAGGCGAGGTGATACCAGCTACCGGCGGCGAGATACTGGCCGATGTTGAGAGAGCCGAGGATGGTGGCGGAGCCGCCGCTGGTGATGCGCTGGATATAGAGCTGGTTGCCGGTCCCGCTGCCCAGGACGCCGGTGCGGGCGGAGTAGTAGGAATCGGACCCGGAACTGGGGCGGCGGGCATGGAGGCCGAAGTACCCTCCGGTGGCATCCATCATGAATTTGACGTGCTGGGTGGAATCCACGAATGACACGCCGTTGTAGGAGGCGCGGCCGACCTGCGTGCCGGCGCCTGCCTGCACGTGTCCGGTGTTGCCGGAGAGATTGATCGTGGGCCAGGGGCCAACGGTCGTCCAGTTGGCGGACCAGGGCCCGGAGGTGCCGGTGAAGTCGTCGCTGAAGGCGTTGGGCATGGGTGCTGCGCCTTCATCAAGCGAGGTGGCCACGAAGTCGTCAAACAAAACGCGCTTGGTGGTGCTGAGGCCGGAGGAGATCTGGTTGGCATAAATGCCTGCGCGCCCGGCCTGGCCGACGAAGCGTTCGCTTTCGATGCTCTTCCAGCCGGTGAATTCCGCCGTCCATGGCGTGGGCTCTGGGTCGGTGGCGAGCCAGACTTTGGCGCGCATGTCGATGGTGCCGTCGGTGTTGGTGATGACCTGGTAGCGCACGCGATAATCAGTAAGGCTCAGGTAAGCGTTGTTTGGGCCTTCGTAAAGCATGGTTTCCTTGCCATCGACCACCATGTAGAAGTTCAGGCTGTACTGGGCGAAGCGAGCGTAGAGGAAGGTGCCGGGGCGGGCGGTGGATTGCCGGGCGACGACGCCGCCTTGCGCGCTGCTGTAGCCGACGTTGATGGTGGTGGTGATATCGACGTTTTCGGCTTCGAGGCCGTTGTGGGTGAAGACCTGGCCGGAGTTGGGGGTGACGGTGTTGATGACCTGGCCCTTGTTGCCGGCGATGATGGTGGCCTGGGCCACGCCACCGCCGCTGAGGTGGTAGTTTTTCCAGGCGGCGGGCCATGGCGAGCCTGCTGTGCCCGTCCATGTTTCGGTGATCTGAGCCGCTTTGGTGGGCGCGACATACACCTGGATGTCGTCCTTGCCGGAGAGGGTGCCATCACTGGCGACGAGCCGGAGCGTGTAGTGCCCGGGCACGCTGAAGGACGCTGCGGTGTCGATCTTGTTGCCGGAAGAGAAGGTGACAGCGCCGGGGCCGGAGACGACCGACCAGGCGTATGTCATGCCGACGGTGGGATCGATGACGCCGCCATCGGTGACGGTGGCATCGATGGCGATGGCGTTGCCGGCGACCCAGAGCGAACGGGATTGATCCTGCCCGGCTTTGACGATGGGCGTGCCTTCGGCCACCCATCGCTGAATGTAGCCGTTCTTATCAGGGTCGAACACGATGCTGTCGAGGATGGTGCTGGAGTAGTTGTCGAATATGGTGGGGTTGACGCCGGCTGCGGTGCCGATGATGCCGTAATCGCCCCAGACCTTCTGAAGCCGCGGCTCCGTATTGCCCAGGACCTGGGCGTTCCAGGTGCCGGGTTCAGCTAGCGAGGCGTCCCACACTTTGGCGCGCAGGTCCGTGCCGGCGCCGTTGGTGGTGACTTCAAAGCGGATCTTGTAGTCCACGCCGTTGGTGACCGTGACGGGGGCAGTGCCGAGGCTGGTGGCGACACCATCGACGACTTTCCAGATGGTGAGCACGTTGCCACCCGCGGCGTTGCCCACGGTGGCTTTGTAATACGTGTTGGGGTCGTCCTCTGACCTGCGGGCGATGAGGCCCGCGGTGGCGAGATTCTCGCTCAAACGCGTCTGGACGATCTGGTTGACATCGATCGCCTCAAACTGCTTAAGCGACATGATCTGGGTGCCGACCGCGCCGGTTTTGGAGGTCAAGTATCCTTCGCCGTTGACGTGGGTGGCGGTGACGAGATTTCCATCGCCTACGGCGGAGCCGACCCAGAACCAGCGCCAGGCGGCGGTGTCGTAGGTGGGCTTGTAGAAGTCGACGTCGTACTGCGGGGTGAAGTGCTTGGAGCGCAGATTGTAGACGCCGCCTTCGCGGGTGCGGACGACGATGTCAGAGTCACCGAGAATGCCGTAAGGCAGACCGTTGACGGGGTCGACGTAGCCGTTGGCGTAGATCTGCTTGGACGCGGGGATGTTGCCGAAATTGGTGCCTTCAATCCGGTACCACTCGCGATGGGTGGATGAATTTCCGGAGCCGGGATACGGCGGGTCGTACCATTCGTTGGGGCCGGTGCCCATGTCGACACCCATATCGCCGGGCTGTTGCGCGACGGCGTCGTAGGCGAACTGGATGCCGATACCGCCTGGGCCGAGATTGGTGATGGTGTTGTTGATGAGGAAGGCCGGGGCATGCAAGGCGGATTGATTGGTGTGGCGAGCGACAAAGAAGCCATGGGTGGAAATGCCGGCGCCATCGATGATGGAATTCTTGACGACGAATTCCTGATGGATGCCCAGGTATGGGGCGATGTGGATCATGAAATTCACCTCCGCGTTGCCGTAGAGGTAGAGGTTGTCAAAGGCGTAGACGTTGCTGTACGCGCCGTGGCTGATGCCGTGCGTACCGTTGTGGTAGGCGACGAAGTCCGTGACGAAGTGCGGGGCCGAGGCGGAATTCTGCCAGGTGAATACGCCGGAAAGACCGTTGTTGTGGGAGATGTTGTCATGGAATTCCCAAACGCTTGAGCCGGAGTTTTCCGGCCACTCGATGCCGGCGGATTGCAGGTTCAGAGCCGCGTTGCCGACGGCGACGCTGTTGATCATTTTGTTGCCGGTGCCGCCGCCGAGCTCAAAGCCGGCGATGCGGGTGGCGGTGCTGCCGCTGCCGAGGATGCGCGAGGAGATGGCGCCGTCGTAGGTGACGTTGTGGGATTGGTGCTCAAACCCGCCATCCCACCAGTAGGCGTCGTCGTAGGTGCGGTGGGAGATGGTGCCTTTGTAGGTTACGCCGTTGCTGGCGTGGGTGACGAAGACGTGGTTGCCGATGTCGGTGGCGACCACGTTTTCGATAAGCGAACCGACCGTGCCGTCCATGCCGTGGTGAAAGTGCAATGCATAACGGCCTTTGATGCCGTGGTTGGTGGTGCTGCCGCCGATCTTGGGGCCCAGGTAGCGAAGCTCAACGTTCTTGAGGGTCTGGGCTTTGTGGGTCATGAGGAATTCGACGTGGGCGCGATGGTTGACGGTGCCATCGAATGGTGTGCCTTTGATGACCACGTTTCGGGTGAGGTTCATGACTTCCGCGGCCCACTTGCCGTTGACGAGGGGATGATCCCATGCCAGCGCGCTGCTGAGCGTGATGGTGTTGCCGGAGATGGCGGTGATGGAAACCTCGTCATAGGTCGTCCAGCTCTTGGCGACGGTGGGGGCGATGGTCGGTGCGATGGCGATCTGGTCGCCCACGCGCCAGCCGGTGGCATCGGTGACGGTGATGGTCGTCTGGCCCTTGGTGGCGCCGGCGACGAGCCGGCTCCAGGGTGTTTTTTCAGTGCCGACGGCATCAAGCAAACCACCATCGGTGACCCAGAGGCCCACATCGGTGTCGAGGACCTTCATGCCGTTGGCGGGGTCAGCGGTGCCTACGAACTTGCTTTCGTCGACCTCGACAAACGTAACGGTGTGCTTCACCGAGGCGCTGGCGGGGCGCATTTCAAGCTCACCGGTGTCCGTCACATGAATGTTGCCTTTGGAGACGAGTTCAAGGGTGAGGCTGGGGTTAAAAGAGAGGAGGCCATGGATGTTGAGGCTTGCGAGCGTGTCGGGTGTCGTGTCGTTGTATGTGACGGTGTGGCCGGCGGTGATCGTGACGATGTCTCCGGAGACGGGGACAAGCCCGCCTTGCCAGGTGGACGGGTCGTTCCAATTGCCGGAGGCAACGGTGATCGCGTCAAGCAGCGCGCGGCGCTCCAGCGCTTCCAGAACGACGGGTCGCAATTGCCGGTGTGTGGCATTGCGCTTTGGTTTGCCAGCGCGCTGGAACCGGAAATCACGAAGGAATTGAGGCATCTGAAACATATATTGCTCCCTGTAAGGGTGGGGTGGGAAGAGACTCAAATCCGTGACGCTTTTAGAAACCAAACGACGGACGCTGCGAGGAATTCAACAATAGAGCGGCATGATGCGGCGGGTCCATCTCACTACGCGGCGTGGTGTCCGATCTTTTGCGACAAATTTTTAAAACAACAATTCAGGCGAACTTATTTTTTGGCATTGCCGTGATTCATGGCCTTTTAATGAATCGAGCCGACTCTAATGCGCGCTTAGACGCGGATTGTTCCTTGCTTTTGCGACAATCTGGGTTGTCGAGACATGGGGTATAAACGCCCCCTGAATACTTCAAACCTGGAGGATCAGTATGAAAAAAGTCCGCCGGATCGGGCTGATTGTGCAGGCTTTTGGAGATCAGTTGCCGAAACTGAAGATGGGCATTCATGCGTATGCGAAAAAACACGGCTGCTGGCGGCTGATCGAAACATCCCGGATGGATCTGCGTCATATCCGAAGCATTGCGGAGGACGTAGAAGGCGTCATCGCGCATGTGAGCGACAAGCGGTATGCAAGATTGATTGCCTCCACAGGCGTGCCTTGCGTGAACGTTTCAGGCTCTCTTCGTGATGCGTGCCTGCCCACCGTCCGGAGCGATGACCGGCTGGTGGGGCAACAGGCCGCGGAGTACTTTCTTCAGCGGGGGTACCGGCACTTCGCATTCCTGGGCTCATCGCTGGGCCCGACGCCCAAGCGCAGGCAAGCCGCGTTTACCAGCAAGGTTCATCAGGCGGGGTTTGATGTGGCGACTTTCTCGATGCCGCGGACGCTGGACATTCCCAAGATCAGGCGGGAGATCGGCCGGTGGCTGAGCCGGCTACCAAAGCCGCTGGCGCTGATGACCTCCACGGACACCATGGGCGCCAATGCGCTGGATGCGTGCGTGGAGTTTGATCTTTGCGTACCGCAGGCGGTTTCAGTGGTGAGCGTGGGGAACATTCCCACGATCAGCCGATATTGCTATCCGCCGCTGTCGAGCATGTCGGTCAACATTGCGCACCGGGGGTATGCCGCGGCGCAGATGCTCGACAAGCTGATTGCGGGGCAACCGGTGGAAAACCGGCTTGTGCTGTTGCCGCCTGGGCGGATCATGACGCGTCAGTCGTCGGACTCGCTGGCGATTACCGATGGGCCGCTTTCCGCGGCGTTGAGGTTTATCTACGAGCGCGCCTGCGACCCCATTTCCGTCGGCGACGTGGTGGACGCGGTGGGGATCAACCGGAGGTCGCTTGAGCGGCGGTTTCAGGAGACGCTGGGGACTTCGCCTCATCATGAAATCCGACGCATAAGGATGGAGCGCGCGCAACGGCTACTGGCAGAAACAAGCCTTACGGTGGCAGAGATCGCCTCCATCTGCGGGATGGGAAACGCAGATAGCCTTTGGGATAACTTCACGCTGCTGCTGAAGCAAAGCCCGTCGGCTTATCGGGAATCGGTCCGGCATCCGCAAGGCTGAAGGCTTACCAGGAGTGGTTGTCCTTGCCGTAGTAGTCGTTGGGGCTGGAGCCTTTGGCGTGGAAGTCGTGCCCCCAGACGCCGCGGAAGAGGGTGCGGCGTTTCTCGGGGAAGGTCATGATGGTGTCGTGGTTCCAGTTGCCTTTGTGGAACTGGCACTGATGGTGCGAATAGCAGTTGAAGACGGCCAGGCGCGGGGTGTCGGAGTTCCAGAGCGCGCCGGAGTGACAGAGGTTTTCCGTGAACAGGAGGACAGAGCCGGGCGGACAACTGTAGGTTTCGTAGAGGGGTGAGGATTTGACGAGGTGGGATTTGGGGACATGGAAGCCGGATTTGTGGCTACCGGACATGAGGAGGGTGCCGCCTGCGCCTTTTTCGACGGGGTTAAGCTCCCATACGACGCGTGTGAGGCCGGAGTAGATTTCGCCGTTTCTGCATTGGTAGTTGAAGTTGGGGTGGACGTTGGGACCGCCGCCATGGGGCTCAATGCCGTCGTTGCCTTTTTTGCGGCGTTGGATGTAAGAGCCGTCGGCACGGAAGCCGTAGGCTTTTTCGTTCATGTCCTTGCAGATGATCTGGCGGAGGATGCCGACGATGACGGGGTGATCCCAAAGATCGGCGACGGGGCCGGCGTAGTGGTGGCGCTGGTCGGGGGGGAGTGTTTCAGGTGCTTCAACCAAGGCGGTCAGGTGCTGGCGGCAGGCCTGGATCTGGGCTTCATTGAGGACGCTGGGCACCAGGAGCCAGCCTTTGAGATCGAAGGTGAACTTCTGATCTTCAGTCATGGGGACTTCATCAACTGCGCAAGGCTTACCGGAGGGTTCGAACTTGTCGGAAGAACTCATGGGGTGTCCTTTTGGGCGATGGATTTGGTTTTGTCTGTGTAATGACTAATAGCGGAGCGGCGAGGGGTGGTCAAGCGATGGCGGAGATGCGCGGGGTGAAGACGGCAGATGTGAAGTTGTTTTTATAGAGCAGTTGGTGTGAGGTCGGGCTGCGCCCGAGTACGCTCGCTGGCTTTTGCGGCTAATACGATAACGCTACGGCTGTGACGCGATTTCAGTTCGAGTGATCGAGAAGAAGAGTGGTAGGGCCGCGCTTTCAGCGCTTGCAGAAAAGAAAGAGAAGAATCAATCAGGGGGTGTTTATACCAGGGCCTACGCGCTCAGAAGCGCTGCGACCCTGGCTGTAATAGCGGCGGGCCTTTGGCCCTGAAGAAAAGGTGCAGATGGAGAAGCAGCGCAGATGGAGAAACGGAACACCCTCACCCTAACCCTCTC
>CAZIWA010000128.1:0-15744 GCA_964542875.1 uncultured Phycisphaeraceae bacterium | reverse complement strand
TGGAGTTGGTCGCGGACTTTATCGAGGAGGACGTTGAAGCCGCCTTGGAGGAGTTTTTCGTCTTCGGGGCGGTTGGAGACGGGGGTGGAGAACATGAAGTTGTAGAGGTTTGGATTTTCGATGGCGAAGCGGAGGTAGCTTTCGGCGCCGCCTCGCCAGGATTTTTCGGAGGCGAGGGTGCTGCAGTTTTTGCAGCCATCGTTGAGGAGGTCAAAGCCGCGTTGGGTGATGAGGTGCCGGAGGTCTTCGAGGCTTTTGACGTAGGTGTAGAGGGTCATGGTGCCGATGCCGAGGTTGGAGGCGATGTTGCGCATGGTGACTGCGCATTGGCCTTCGCGGTCCAGGAGGTCCATGGCGGTGGCGACGATGAGTTCCCTGCGGTCATCCCGGTTGGCGCAGCACCATGCTTTGTTGGCGATGGGTTGTCGAAGGGTTTTGGACATGGCTTTGTGGTTTGGCTGGGGGGTTGTGCGGTTTATTCTAGATTCTAAGAAGCCAAGCGGGGGATTTTTGACAGGATTTACAGGATTTTTAAAGAGATTTAAAGAAAAGGGGAAGGGGCGGGAATGGCTCCTATAATCTAGGTTCATAAACGGGGTGGAGCTTATATGGCGGGTGGTGATATCCAAGTACAGCAGGTGCGCGACGCCACGGACATCATCCGGCTGGTGTCGGAGCAGTTGACGCTCAAGCCCAAGGGCAAGGAATGGGTGGGGCTGTGCCCGTTCCACAACGATAAATCGCCGTCGCTGAACGTGAGCCCGACCAAGCAGATCTACAAATGCTACGCGTGCGGTGCGGGCGGGGATGTGTTCGGTTTTGTGATGAACTACCACAAGATGACGTTTGTGGAGTCCTTGAAATACCTGGCTGAGCGGGCGAACATCAAGCTGGAATCCAAATTCAACCGCAAGGAAGCGGAGAACACATCCGGGGTGTCGCGGACGCAGATTTATGAGGCCAATGCGCAGGCGGTGGGGTTTTACCGGGCGCTTTTAAACAGCGAAGAGCACGGGAAGACGGCCCGGGAATACATCGCCAAACGGAAGATCAGCCCGGAGATGGTGGAGGCTTTTCAGCTTGGCTACGGGCCCGACCGTTGGGACGGGCTGGTGCTGATGATCAAGAGCAAGAAGTGGAACCTGGCGGCGTTTGAGCAGGCGGGGCTGATCGGGACGAAAAATAACGGAGTGAGCCACTTCGACAAGCTGAGGCACCGGATTATTTTCCCGATTATCGATGTGACGGGGCGGCCGATCGCGTTTGGGGGACGCAAGATCCGGGCGGAGGATGAGCCCAAGTACCTCAACAGCCCGGAGACGCCGGTTTTTAATAAGAGCCAGACGCTGTATGGGCTGCATCTGGCGAAAAAGCCGATCCAGGATGGCCGGACCGCGGTGATCGTGGAAGGGTATACGGACGTGATCGCGTGCCATCAGGCGGGGGTGAGGAATGTGGTGGCCACGCTGGGCACCGCATTGACCTTGCAGCATGTGAAGCATCTGAGGCACTTTTGCGACCGGGTGATCCTGATTTATGACGGCGACGCCGCGGGGCTTAATGCCTCGGACAAGGCGGTAAGCGTATTTCTGGAGGGTGAGCTGGATGTGTACATCGCGGTGATCCCGGGCGGGGAAGACCCCGCGGACCTGTTTGAGCGGCCTGAGGGGCTGGATATCTGGCATAAGGCGATCAAGGATGCGCGTGATGCGCTGAGCTACCAGTTTGAGCGCGTGAAGCAGAAATTGCATGGGGCGGACACGATCACCGGCCGGCAGAAGGTGGCGGAGGAATACCTGTCGAAGCTGGTGGAGATGGGTGTGATGACGATGTCGCCGATGCGGAAAGTGATGATCGAGCAGCGGGTGGGGGAGCTGCTGGGATTGACGCCCGGGGATGTGGACGCGCTGCTGAAGCGGTTGGCGCAGGCGGCGCGGCCTCGGCCGTTGGCGCAGGCAGAGCCGGTGCCGGGGGGCATGCCTGAGGGGCAGGGGACAAGTTTTACCCAGGTTCCCAACAATGGGCCGATGGTGGTTCCCGATATCGAAGAGGGCGTGGGTTTTGAGGAGCCCAGCGCTCATGAGCTTGCGGAACATAGTTCAGCGAGTGATAGGGCGATTGAGAAAACCGGGGAGCTAACGGTGCAGGAGGCATGGAAGTTGTTGCCGATGCATCGTCAGCAAGCGCTGTTGAAAGCCGAGCGGCTGATGATCGGATGCCTGCTGGCGCAAAATGAATTATTCCATGGCCAAGTATTATCGGACGGGCGGATGGTGGATGAGTCGATTGGGGCGTACGACTTGGTGGATGGGCTGAACCAGAAGCTCTACGAGATGATTTACGACCAGCTTGCGGAGGGTCAGGCGGTGGGCATCGGATCGATGTTAACCCTTTTGGCATCACAAGATGCGCACATGCTGGCGGGGCGTTTGACGCAGATTGAGGATGAGGTGCACAAGGGGAGTATGGATAAGCCGGAGAATGTGCGTGCGTTGTATATGGATGTCACGACGATGTTGGTGGCGTTTCGTCAGGAACGGGAAAAAAAATCCTCGGGGGGATTCGTGCCTACGGGGGAAACAGGGCCTAAAATAACGCCGGACATGGGTGTGGCGTCCAGAAAGATCGCCGAAGCCAGGGAAAGCATGGCTTCAGCGCAAGCTCCCAAAATTCGAATTGCCCGGATCGGAAAGCAACGATTTACTTGATTTTCCAGATTTGGACTATTCAATTACTCCGCGATATTCCTTTTGAGGAAATGTCTGGTTCTATACGGTGCTTATAATTGAACGGCGATTGGTGCGACAAGCCGTTTGGTGAAAAGCGCTTAGGCTTATTGCGAGGGCTCCTAGTCGAGCCCGACCTGCCTGCTCCCCGGTGGACTAGTGGAGCCATGCCTGATTTATCGGATGACTGACAAATGAAGTTTGATACTCACCCAGCAGTTGCAGAGCTCATTGAAAGCGGCAAGGTTCGCGGCTTCATCACTTACGATGAGCTCAACACCCTGCTTCCGGATGAAATGGTCGAACCCGACCGTATTGATGAGTTGTTGGTTCTGTTGGATGGGATGAATATTCGACTGATGGCGGCGTCGCAGGTTCCCGTGCCTGTGAAGATCAAGCCGCTGGTCAAGGGCGCGCCCGTTGAACCCGAGGACGAAGAGGCACCGGAAGAGCCAGCACCTGCGACCGGCAAGGCGAGCAAGACCAAGGCGGGCAAAGCGGCAGCGGAACTGGCTGCGCGCTCGGGCAAGGCCAAGAAGGGCAAAGCGGCGGCAACACCCAAGGACGAAGATGGTCCCGAAGCCAGCGATCTGGACGCGGTGGAGATCGTTGAAGAAGAAATCGACGAAGAGCAGATCAAGGCGGATATCGCGCAGGCCTTGCAGGAAGCGTCTTCCCGGAGGATCGATGACCCGGTGCGCATGTACCTGACGCAGATGGGCGAGATCAGCCTGCTGACGCGCGAAGAAGAAATCCGTCTGGCGAAGAAGATCGAAACGACCCGGATGATCTTCCGCAGGAAGGTGCTTGAGAACGATTACAGCATCGGCGCGATGGTGGAGATCCTGGAGCTGGTGGACGAAGGGGATCTTCCCTTTGACCGGACGATGAAGATCTCGACGGCGGAAGAGGACGCGAAGGGGAAGATCGCGGCCCGCATCCCCGAGAACCTGAAGACCGTCAACAAGCTGGTGGAACTCAACCGCACGGACTGGAACCTGCTTGAGACCGCACAGGGTACGGAAGAAGAAATCGCCGACACGCGTTTCCGCGTGAAGACCCGCCGCCGGAAGATGGCGACGCTGGTGGAAGAACTTTCGCTGCGCACCAGCAAGGTTCAGCCGCTGCTTAAGAAGCTCAAGGCGATCAAGGACAAGATGCTGGAGCTGGCGGCGAAGCTGCACGAAGCCGACCAGGACCCTGACGCGTTTGACCCTGAAGACGTGATGGTGATGCGCGAAGAGCTTTCGGGCCTGCGTTCGCTGGTGCTGGAAGACCCGCATGAGCTGGATGTGAAGGTGTTTGAGATCACGACGGTGTTCGACGAATACGAGAACGCCAAGCGTGACCTTTCGGGCGGCAACCTGCGCCTGGTGGTTTCGATCGCCAAGAAGTACCGGAACCGTGGCCTGTCTTTCCTGGACATCATCCAGGAAGGCAACACCGGCCTGATGCGCGCGGTGGACAAGTACGAATACAAGCGCGGTTACAAGTTCTCGACCTACGCGACGTGGTGGATTCGGCAGGCGATTACCCGCGCGATTGCGGACCACGCCCGGACGATCCGCATCCCGGTGCACATGATCGAGACGATGAGCAAGCTGCGGAACATCGCCAAGAACCTGCTGCAGGACCTTGGGCGCGAACCAACGATCGAAGAAATTGCAGAAGCGGCGAAGATGCCGGTGAGCGAAGCGCGTCGGGTGATGAAGATCAGCCGCCACCCGATTTCGCTGGACCGGCCGGTGGGTGAGAGCGAAGACTCTTACTTTGGCGACTTCATCGAGGACGACCGTGTCGATAATCCTTCGGATACGGCGACGCAGGAAATGCTGCGCCAGCGCATCGAGCAAGTGCTCAAAACGCTGACGTACCGCGAGCGCGAGATCATCAAGCTGCGCTACGGCATCGGCGACGGCTACACGTACACGCTGGAAGAAGTGGGCCGTATCTTCAAGGTGACGCGCGAACGCGTGCGCCAGGTGGAGGCCAAGGCTATCCGTAAGCTGCAGCACCCGGTGCGCAGCCGAAAGCTGGCGGGCTTCCTGGACGGTACGGTCGAAGAAGAAGTGGAATAAATCGGGCGGCGGCGCTGATATTTCATTGGCTGATGTTATTACGAATATCGGTAAAAGTGATATTCGACATTGAACATCAGCCAAAGAGGTACTACGCTTAGAAACAGTCTCCAAACCGAGTGTGCCATGTCGCAGGCTGGGGTTCAGGGGTTGCTGAGATAGTGAATGGCTTGGGAACAACGTTGTTCCAGACTGGTCAGAAGAGATGACCGGTGGCAGAGTCCAGCGTGTTTCGTGGGCTTTTCTCGGCTTGATCCAGAAGCCGGCTATTTGCTCCAAGGGGTTGCGCGATGACAACGAAGCAGCAAGACATGGCAGAACCGGCGGAGCCCATTCCCGCGGCACTGCCGAAAACAGTTCTGGTGGCGGAAGACGAACACCTGGTGGCCATGAGCCTGGAGGCCGATTTGACGGACCTCGGGGTGCGCGTGGTGGGCCTGGCGCGAAACGGGCAGGAAGCCATCGAGATGGCCCGGCTGCACAAGCCCCAGATGGCGCTTTTGGACATCCGTATGCCGGTGATGGACGGCATCCAGGCGGGACGGGTGCTGTTTGAAGAACTCAAGCTGCCTGTGATGATGATCAGCGCGTACAGCGACCCGATGTACGTGAAAGCCGGCGTGGAGATGGGTGTGTACGGCTATCTGCTTAAGCCGGTGACACCCGAAGAGCTGCGTGTGGGCCTGACCATCGCCTGGGCGCAGTACGAAGGCAAGACGAACCTGACGGCGCAGATCGACCAGTTGAACTCGAAGATCGAGGATCGCAAGATCATCGAGCGCGCCAAAGGCGTGCTGATGAAGAACCTGAAGCTGGATGAAGAAGAAGCGTGGAAGCTGCTGCAGCGGCGCGCGCGCGACAACCGCAAGCCGATGGTGGAACTGGCGAAGGCGATCATCGATGCGGGGCCGCTGATCGAGGACGTGCTGAGGGCGAAGAAGCCTTCGTAACGTTTGATTGACAATGTGCTTTTAATGTACGGACTTGCGTGATCGCGGGTCCGTCTTTTTTTTGGGCGTAAGGGATAATAAACATATGATTGGCCCGGGAAATATGCGTTGAGTGAGCGGCCTATTTTTCGCATCCCAAGGAGGCGATCCCCTCAATTGAGTTCGATTGGTGAAGGTGAGATCAAAAAAGGCAGAGGGAGTTGAGCCGTTACAGGTGGATTGGCATGAATGCAGGCGCGTGCAAGAGTCTTTTTTATGCGATTTTATGTGGGGCTACGCGCTCAGAAGCGCTCCATGCAATAGGGCCGGGCCTTTTGGCCCTTTAGAGAAGAAGCGCGAGTCTTTATTGAGCCGTACCAGCCTTCAGCACTCTGTTTTGCCAAAGGCAGACGAACAAACGGCAGAGCCTCAAATTAATTGAGAATGTGATGAGAGAAGCAGTGATGGATATACAGCCCCAGGAGGCGGATTCGCAGAGCAGAGGCCACAGACTGGGCCAGGTGCTGGCGGCATTCGGCAAGCTGGGGCTGATCAGCTTCGGCGGGCCGGTGGCGCACTTGAGCTACTTCCGGAGCGAGTTTGTCGAGAAGCGGCGTTGGCTGAGCGATTCTGAATATGCGGACCTGGTGGCGCTTTGCCAGTTTCTGCCGGGGCCGGCCAGCAGCCAGGTGGCGTATGCGCTGGGGATGCGAAGGGCCGGGGTGCTGGGGGGGCTGCTGGCGTCGCTGTGTTTTACGCTGCCGGCGGCGGTGATGATGATCGCGCTGGCCTACGGCGTGGGGGCGATGGGAGATTTAAGACATGCCGGTTGGCTGCATGGGCTGAAGCTGGCCGCGGTGGGCGTGGTGGCCCAGGCGGTGTGGGGCATGGGTAAGAACCTGTGCCCCGACCGGGCGCGGGTGACGATGTGTCTTGCGGCGGCAGGCGCGCTGCTGATGACAACCGGCGCCGTGGCGCAGGTGGCGGTGATTGCACTGGGTGCTCTGGTGGGCTGGCTGATCTATCGCGGTGAACCCGCAACGGTGTCGACGGAGCAGGGTGCGCAGGAAGTGAAAGGGCATTGGGGAGCGGTGGCGGCGCTGGGGTTGTTCATGGCGCTGCTTGTGCTTTTGCCGTTGGCGGCGACATGGAGCAAGAGCCCGCTGGTGGAGATGTTTGACCGGTTTTACCGGGCGGGGTCGCTGGTGTTTGGGGGCGGGCATGTGGTGCTGCCGCTGCTGCGTGCGGAAGTGGTGAGGCCCGGCTGGATGAGCGATGACGCGTTTTTAGCGGGGTATGGTTTTGTGCAGGCGGCGCCGGGGCCGCTGTTTACGTTTTCAGCGTATCTGGGGGCGGCGATGCGGCCGGGGCCATGGGCTTGGGCTTATGGGCTGTGGTGCCTGCTTGCGATATTTCTGCCGGCGTGGCTGCTGGTGGGCGGGGCATTGCCGTTTTGGCAAAAGGTGCGCGGGATGGCGTGGGCGCAGGCGTCGCTAAAGGGGGCCAACGCCGCAGTGGTGGGGGTGCTGCTGGCGGCGCTGTACCAACCGGTGATTACAGAGGGGGTTCACAACGGGCGTGATGTGGCGGCGGCGGTGATGGCGTTTTGCGCGCTGCACATCTGGAAAGCCCCGGCATGGGCGGTGGTGCTGGTGATGGCCGGCGTGGGGCAATGGGTGGTTTGAGGCGAAGTGGGATAAGCAAGCACTGAGGCAATGAGCAGTGGATGAGCGCAAGGGAAGAGGCTGATTTTTTACCGCGAAAGCACGAAGTTACGAGGCGGAAAAAGCGGGGTCGGGAAAGGGTGAAGAGCAGACGGGGTGGGGGCCTTGCGGGGTTGGCTGGCGTGAATGTGGGCGTGTGGAAGAGCTTTTTTAATCGGTTGTAAAACGTGATGTCGGACTACGGCGAGACGTCTCATCGGACCTATCTTAGAGTCTCCGGGCGAAGCCGCATCGAGAGGGATTACGGGCCATTGACGAGGTACATGCCCTGGGCGTTTAAGAGCGCGGTGGTGTCTGCGGTGGTCTGACGGATCTGTCCGTCGGCCATAAGGTAATGGGTGGATTCCAGGGGGTGGTAATACCGGACCGGGGCGATGCCGGTGGAGGATGCGCCGAAGCGGCCGGCGAGGAGGGTGGCGAGTTCACCCATCAGGATGGTGGTGGAGGGGCGGCCGGGTGGGGTTTTGGTGGGGGCGGAAGCGGCGGAGGTGCCGTCGACGCCGAAGCGGGCGTTGATCCAGTAATTGCAGAAGCGATTGTTGGCGGCGTCGAATGCGTGGAGACGGGCCTCGGTGAGTGTCATGTTGGGCTGAAACGTGGAAGAGGGACACATGGTGAAGTTGGTGCGCGGGCTGGACTTGATGCCCAGGTGTGCGACCTGGGGAACGCCGTTTTTGGTAATGATGCCCAGGTAGGGGTCGATCTGCGGCATGAAGGTGTAATCGCCAGGCCAGTAGGTGTCGACAGTGAGTGAGCTGACTGGGTACCAGTCCTTGTTGTCCAGCCGATAACTTTCAATGGCCAGGTACATGGTGCGGATGCGCGACTTGCAGATGGCGGTCTGAGCGACTTCGCGCGCCTGCTTGAGGGAAGGAAGGATGAGGGACATGAGGATGGCGACGATTGAGATGACGACGAGTATTTCCACGATTGTGAAAGCGGATCGACGCATAGGGAACTCCGTGGAGAGAGGCGGGGTGCTGCGAACAGGAACCGATGGGCCGGATGATTCGACTTCTAATCTAATCGGTTGGCGGAGGGGAGGCAAGAGATATTTGGGGTGATTTGGAGGGAATGTATTTTTACACCAGCCCAGGCACTCGCGCTTTTGGAAATGTCGCGGTCTTAGACTTTGTGTGAAAACACGATGGGCACGATGGGGGCGAGGAAGATGAAGGAAGAAGATGCACCTGTGAGGAAGGGGCTTGTTTGCGACTTGGCAGAATCAATGGGTTTCCAGCTTGCGGTGGCGGGCCTCGAAGACTCGGCGCCACCCTACGAAGAGAGGTTTCAGACAGAGCTTAGCTGTTGTAGCCGCCTGCGATGGGGGGGAACATGGCCAGGAGTGCGGGGCAGGCGGGATGAGCTGGAGAGACCATGTTGGGCCAGATGGCGGGGGTGATGCCCAATAGGGTTTTGAGGAATTGGGCGTGGGTCATTTTCAGAGTGAGATTCGCCTGGGCGCCATCGGTGGTGCTGACTTGTCCGTGGGCCAAGGCGATGCCGGCGCGCTGGTTGCCTGATTCGAAGGTGATGGAGCCCGACCATGGGATGCCTTGCGAACGGCGGGTGAGTTCCGGCGCGATGGCGCTTAGCAGCGCAGAGAGGTTTGTGACCTGGACCATGTTGCTGGCGACGACACCGTTGGTCTGGCAGAGGTTGTAGTCGACGGCGATGGCGTCCAAGTCTTCAAGGAGCCGGGCGTCGGCGGGGAGATAGGCGGTGGCGCGGGTGGCCTGGTTATCAAAGGCGACCTGGAGGGCGTGCTTGATGAGGGCTTCCAGTGCGTGGGGCTGGTCGGGGTCGTAGGCGAGTTCGTAGATGGTGAGCTTCGCCTCGCTTGGGGTGAAGTCTTGCGGGAGGACGTGGTAGACCATCATGCCGGCGGGGCCGGAGGGAGAGTCATAGACCAGGACGTGGTCCATGCCGTCGGCGCTGATGGGGCGGTTCCAGACCCGGCAGCCGGTGCGGTGGCGGTTGAATTTTTCCATCACGTTCCAGAGGGCGGGGACATCGCGGGTGGCGGAGAAGGGGCGGATGACGCCAGGGTTTTTGGCGAGGCCGGGGGTGGGCCTGAGGGTTTCAACAAATGGCTTTTTGGATGCGCCGGCGTGGATTTCCGCTTGGACGGGGAACTCAATGTAGCAGCGGGGGAAGCGTTCATAGCCAAAGCGGCTGTAGAAGCGTACGAGCCCGCCCAGGCGGGAGATGGGGCAGCCGGTGGCGCGCAGGTGGGCGACCATGTCGTTCATGGCGAGGGTGCCGATGCCTGAGGCCTGCATGAGCGGGGAGACGCAGACATCCCCGACGTCCGCCCAGGCGATGCGGGACTGGCCGAACCAGACGGCGGAGGGTGCGGCCTTGGCGGCGCAGACGACGCGGTCCTGATCGATACCCACGCGCCAGTACGCCGCAGAGCGGCGGGCCATATCGCAACGCTGGGACCAGCGGTCTGTGCCGATGGGTGCGTCGCCAAAGGCATTGAGCGCGTCGGCGATGCCAGGGGCATCGGTGGGGAGTGCGGTGCGAAAGTGAAGGTTGGAGGTCATGGGAGAGTTAACGTTAGCACAAGGGGGAATTTGTGAGAGTGGCGTAAATGATTGCGGTTTTGGCAAAAGCGATGGTGGGGCGAGGCGGGGAAGGAAATCCGTGCCATGCTCACGCGGATGAGAGCATGGCACGGATTTGAGGTTATGCGGCGTTGTCGTCAGAGGTTTGTTTTGACGAGGCTGGCACGGATGGCCTGGGGCGGCAGGCCGATGGAGATGACGTGGATGCCGCCGGTGTAGCGAGGGGCTTCGGGCGCGGAAAAACCCTGCTTCATGGTGCAGAAGGTGAGTGTGAGGTCCGCCTGGATGGTGGGGGTTGAGGGGTGGCCGGAGTCGACATCGAAGCCTGAGGGGAGGTCCAGCGCGATGGTGAGGGATGGGCGGTGGCGTCTCAAGCGGTTGGCGTGGAGGATGAGATCGGCAAAGTGGGGCCGGGCCGGGCCGGTGGCGCCGGTGCCCATGAGGGCGTCGATGAAGATGAGCGGACGGTCTTGCGGGAGCCAGGCGTCGCGCCAGTCGCCGGGGTTTAGGGCGAGCCGGGTGGGCAGGTTCAGATGGCGGCAGATGTCGCTCATGATGTGCGCGTCGCCGGTGAGTTTGTCGGGCGGAGCCGCGCGGATGAGCAGGGGATCATGGCCGTGGCAGACCAGGTGCCGGGCCACGACAAAGCCATCGCCGGCATTGTTTCCGGAACCGGTGAGCACGATGAAGAAGGGGCGGCCGGGAAGGGAAGCGGCGGCGAGGATGATTTGCTCAGCGGCGCCACGGCCGGCGTTTTCCATGAGCACGATGCCGGGGACGCCGAGTTGGTTGATGGCGAAGGTATCGACAGCCCGTGACTGGGCGCCAGTGAGGATGAGGTCTGAGTCGGGATGGCTCATGATTGAATGATAAGCCGACTTGCACGGCTGAGCGCGCTGCGCCAGGCGACATGGCGGCGGCTTGCAACGGCTGGGTTGACCTGTGACGATGTCCGAATGATTGGATTGGTGCTTGTCATTACGGATAACGCCGCGGAGGCGCGGCAACTGACGCGTGCGTGTGATGCGCTGGGGGTGGGTATTCATGTCGTGGGCACGTGCGATGCGGCGATGACGTACTTGAACAGCGGGTCTGCGGAATTGATCGTCGGGCACTTTGAGGCGATCCTGGAAATGCGTCAGCTTCGGCCCGGGCTGCACACCATCGTGTTGGCGAGCGCATCGGACAGCGGGCAGATCATTGAATCCATCAAGCGCGGCGTGCTGGATGTGTTGACGCGCCCCATGAACCACGATGTGCTGGTGAAACGGCTGGGTGATGCCCTGAAGCTGGCGGAAGAGGCGTTGCAGCCGCCTCTGGAGAGAAGAAAGAAGGGGACGGGGTCCGGCGTGCGTGTGGTGGGGCAGTCGCCTGCGATGCAGGACGTGTACCGGCAGATCGGGATGATTGCGCCGCGGGAGATCAACGTGCTGATCACCGGGGAGAGCGGGACAGGAAAGGAGCTGGTGGCCAAGGCGATCGTGGAGCACAGTGCAAGGTCCGACAAGCCGTTCATGGCGATCAACTGCGCCGCGATTCCGGATCAGCTTCTGGAGAGCGAGCTGTTTGGGCATGAAAAAGGTTCATTTACGGGGGCGGACAAGCGCAGGGTGGGGAAGTTTGAGCAGTGCGACGGTGGGACGCTGTTTTTGGATGAGATCGGCGACCTGCCGCTGCTGACGCAGGCGAAGCTGCTGCGGGTGCTGCAGGACCATAGCTTTCAGCGGGTGGGGGGGAATCAGACGTTCAAGAGCGATGTGAGGATCATCGCGGCGACGCATCAGTCGCTGGAGGAGATGATCGCCAAAAAGCAGTTCCGGCAAGACTTGTACTACCGGTTGAAGGTGGCGACGATCCATCTGCCGGCGCTGCGGGAACGTGAAGTGGACGCGGTGCTGCTGGCGCACTACTTCATGGATCGGATCGGCCGGCAGATGAAGTCTGAGGTGCGGGCATTTGCGCCCGAGACGGTGGCGGCGCTGGTGGCTTACCCGTGGCCGGGGAATGTGCGTGAACTGGAGAACGTGATCCGGTCCGCCTTGGCGATGGCGCGGGGGACGGTGCTGCGGCGGGAGTTTCTGCCGGAGCGGATTACTGGGGCGGGGATTGCTGAGCCTTTGAGTGCGGTCACGGAAGGCAGGCCGGAGGACGAGGCGCTGGGGACGTGGATCGAGGGATTACTCAAGCGCGGCCGGGCGGGCAATGCGTACGACAAAGCGGTGGGGCAGGTGGAGAGAGTGCTGATTTACAAGACGCTGTCACAGACGCAGGGGCACCTGGTTCAGGCTGCGGAGCTGCTGGGCATCAGCCGAACGACCCTGCGCAAGAAGATGCGGGAGCACAAAATCTCGGTGAAGGCGGGGCCTGCGCAGGGATGAGGGGATGGGCAGAAATTGTCCATTATGGATAATTTACATACATTCTGATCAGAATATGTCGTTCTTCTTTGAGTGATGGTTTTCCGGCCGCGCGCCGAAAGGCTTGATTCACGCGTTCAAATAAATTTCGGCCCGGCGCGGTTCTGGCACCGCGGTTGCCTTATGCGTGGCACCGGGCACATGGCCGGATGTATGGCCTTTCGTGCTTCTTGAAAATCCAAGGATATCGACAAATGAATGGATTCGATGAACCGCTTGAAGGCTTCCAGGATGAAGCCGCACGGCCTGTTTCCGGGGAGGCCGTGGTATGAGTCATGCCCGCGGACTTGTGAGCTGGGGACGAAGCACGTGCATCCATCTGGTGTACGCGGCGGCGGGGTTTGCGCTGCTGGTGGGTGTCTGGTGGTTTACTGCGCGATACATGACCACGCTGATGCCGACCCCGGCGCAAGCGCTGGCGGCGAACAAGGACTACATACTGTACCCGTTCTACAGCCGGGGGCCTGGGGACGTGGGCGTCGGCTGGCTGTTGCTGCAGAGCCTTCGCCGGGTGATGACGGGGTATCTGCTGGGGGTGGTGGTGGCCATTCCGCTTGGGGTATTAATGGGGCTTTCGCCTGTGGCGATGCGGGTCTTGAACCCCGTGGTGCAGGTGCTGCGGCCAGTATCACCGGTGGCATGGCTGCCGGTGGCGCTGGCGGTGTTTAACCAGGCCAACCCGTCGGCCATTTTCGTGATTTTCATCACTTCGCTGTGGCCGACGGTGGTGAACACGGCGGTGGGTGTTTCCAGCGTGCCTAAGGACTACCTGCGTGTGGCATCGGTGCTGGGCATGCCGAGCTGGCGGCAGATCTACAAGATCATTCTCCCCGCGAGCCTGCCGTACATCTTCACGGGGCTGCGCATCAGCCTGGGCATTGCGTGGCTGGTGATCGTGGCGGTGGAGATGCTTACCGGCGGTCAGGGGATCGGGTTTTTCATCTGGGATGAATGGAACCGGCTGAACCTCAGCTCCGTGTTCCTGGCCATCATCATCATCGGTGTGACAGGCCTGGTGCTGGACACGCTTATCGCACGGGTTCAGGAGGTGTTTCGCCCATGGCAGCCTTAACCCGACGACACTTTCTTTATGGTTGCGGCGTTGCCGCTGCCGGGCTCTGGCTGCCGGGCTGCGATAAGCCGGTGGGCGGCACGGCGATCAGCCTTGTGCAGGAGCCGACGGACGTGCGGCCTGTGGTGGACCCGGCATCGCTGGAGAAGCCGGACTTGGCCGTGGGCTTTGTGCCGGTGAACGACTGCGCGCCGTTTGCGATCGCGTACACCAAGGGCTACTTCAAAAAATATGGCTTGCGTGTGAAGCTCAACCGGGAGGCGAGCTGGGCGACATCGCGTGATGGGGTGATTTTCGGCAGGCTGGATGCATCGCCGGTGGTGAGCGGAGCGGTGGTGAATGCGAGACTGGGGGCTGAGGGGGCGGTGCGCGCGCCGCTATGCGCGGCGATGACGATTCACCGGCATGGCAATGCGATCACCATGAACCGGGCGATGTGGGACTCGGGCGTGCGGCCGCTAGCGGAATACAACGGTGATCTGGAGCGGCTGGGGAAGAATCTTCGCCGGCATCTGTATGGGTTGCCGCCTGAGCAGCGTGTTTTTGCGGTGGTGCTGAGTTCGGCGATTTATGAATATTTTGTGCGGGGGCTGATGGCATCTGCGGGGATTGTGCCGGGGCGGGACTTCAGATTGATCATTGTGCCGCCGCCGCAGATGGTGACGAACATGCGCATTGGGGCGATGCAGGCGTACATGGTGGCTGAGCCGTGGAATACGCGGGCCATTGCGGGGAATGAGGGTGTGGGCTTCACATTCGCGCATGGCTCCGAGCTTTGGCGCGGGCACCCCGACCGGCTGCTGGCCGTGACGGAGCCCTTCATCGACAAGCACCCAAAGACGTACCGGTCGCTGGTGAAAGCGATGATCGAGGCGTGCCGTTACTGCGACAGGCCGGAGAACCGGGCCGAGGTGGCGCAGATCATTTCCGCGCGGGCGTTTACCGGGGCTAAGCCCAAATACACCCGGCCTGCGCTGGTGGGGGAGTATGACTACGGCGGGTTTGACGGGACATCCCGCGTGGTGAAAAAGCCGGATTCCACGCTTTTCTTTGAAGTGCCCGAAGACGTCAAAGGCGATCTCAATGACCACTCCACGTTTTTGTGGCATTCCCAGGCGATTTGGCTGATGACCCAGGCGACCAGGTGGGGGCAGATCCCCGGCTTTCCGGCTGATGCGCAGACCAAGGCGAAGAGGGCGTGGCGGGTGGACCTTTACCGGGAGATTGCCGCGGAGCTGGAGATCGCCTGTCCGAAGGAAAACTACAAGATGGAGCCGGGTAAGCGCTTTGCCGATGGCATTGCTTTTGACCCCAGTGATCCGATGGGATACCTGAAAAAATTTGAGATTCGCGCAGATCGCCCGCGCCCGACGATGACGCAAGGAGCAAGCCTGTGATGAACACACCATCCAATACCGATAAGGGTGAACTGCTGAAAGTTCAAGGGCTTCACAAGACCTTTCCGGATCGTCAACGCGGGGAGCGGCTGCTTTTCGATGGGCTTTCTTTTGATATTCGTCAAAACGAGATCGTGGCGATCATCGGACACTCCGGGTGCGGGAAGTCCACCATTCTCAATATGATTGCCGGCCTGGAGCCCTACGAAGGCGGCTCCATCACGCTGCAAGGCAAGTGTGTGACCGGGCCGGGCAGCGAGCGGATGATGGTGTTTCAAAACTACTGCCTGCTGCCGTGGCTGACCGCTGCGGGCAACATCCGGCTTGCGCTGGACGAAGTGATGCCGGGCAAAACGTCGGCAGAGCGTCAGGAGATCGTAGACCGGTACATCGCGATGATGCATCTGCAGGAAGCAGCACACAAGCGGCCACATGAGCTTTCAGGCGGCATGAAACAGCGCGTGGGCATCGCCCGGGCACTGGCGGTGGAGCCCAAGCTGCTGCTGATGGATGAGCCCTTTGGCGCACTGGACCCGTTTACCCGCGGGCTGCTGCAAGACCAGGTGCTGCAGTTGTTTTACCGGCTTCACCAGGCCATTTTGCTGGTGACACACGACGTGGATGAAGCGGTGTACATGGCGGACCGGATCATTGTGCTGAAGGTGAACGGATGTTCGTCTGTCGCGAAGGTGTTTGATGTGCCTTTTGCGCACCCGCGCGACCGGCGGGCGATACGGGAGACCAACGCCTATCACGAACTGCGCAACGATGTGATTGACCTGCTGGAGCAGTCGTTCGCGCGAAAACCCGCCCCGTTGAATGAAGTGTGAG
>CAZIWA010000127.1:0-15762 GCA_964542875.1 uncultured Phycisphaeraceae bacterium | reverse complement strand
CGGCCTCTTCGTCCCGAACGAAGCGCTCTACCAAGCTGAGCTACACCCCGTAGCCGAGATTGAGCCCAACACTTTACCATCAGCACGCCGGAACGCAACTTCTTTTGGTCTGTCCCCCCTGGGCAAGGGCGCATGAAAGATTCCGCACCTGGACCGGGAGCGCCGGCATCCCGCCGGCTCCTGATCAACCCCTTTCACCGATATAGGTGAACTCTATCTTGTCGCCAAAACCCGACGCTTCGGGTGAATGCGTCTTCGCATTGTCCAAATAAAATCGCTCCCGCCCCCATTCCTCCTAAGATACCCCCATGACACCGCCCATCATCACCCCCAGCGATCTTCACGCCCAATCCCTCGCCGGAAAGCCGATCCTGCTCATCGATGTCCGCACCCCTGCGGAGTTTCGCAACGCCCGCGTCCCCTTCGCCATCAACATCCCGCTTGACCAGTTGGACCCCGCCGCACTTAAAGCCGGACACGCAGACCCAAACCAGCCCATCTACGTCATCTGCCAGTCAGGCGGCCGCGCCGCCCAAGCCTGCTCCAAACTCCTCGCCGCAAACCTCACCCCCATCAACGTCCAAGGCGGAACCCTTGCCTGGCTCCACGCCAACCTTCCCGTCACCCGCGAACAAAGCACCATTTCCCTCGAACGTCAGGTCCGCATCGCCGCCGGCTCACTGGTCCTCCTCGGCGTCATCCTCGCCCTGACCGTCCACCCCTGGTTCATCGCCCTCTCCGGCTTTGTCGGCGCTGGCCTCGTCTTCGCCGGCGTCACAGACACCTGTGGCATGGGCATCCTCCTGGCCAAAATGCCATGGAACCAATCCCGCGCCAACCGCGATTCCTAACCCCCGCCCCGCAAGATCTTCACTTCTTCGCCTGCGCGGGAAATGGCTCCACATGCACCTCGCCGCCGCGTCCGAAGTACATCGCCTTCCTCCCCACGATCTGCACAAAATACCCCACGCATCCCGCCGCCTGGGTCAGAGTCAAAAACTGCGCGTACGCAATCTCCCCCCGCTGGCTTTGCCGGATCGCCGCTTCCACACCCGGTGCCGAAAACGTCATCGCAATCTCTCCTGAAGCATGCTTTAGCGGCACCGCATGCGATTGCCCATCCACTGTGTAATACGTGGTTTCGCTCCGGGTGTAGTCTGCGTGATACCGTTCCACGCCGGCTTCGCTCAGCCGCGCCACCACTTGCGGAAAAGTGATCTTCCCCGCCAGCGACAACGCCGCGCATTCTTCCACCACTAGCTTCGTGTTCTTGTTCATGGTCATTCTCCTTGGGTTGAAATTCAGTCCACAGGCACATGGCTCAGCCCACGCCGGCGCACCACTTCCTTAAGCAGGTCCACCAGCATGTCCCGCTCGGCTTTCTTGAGCCCGTCAAAAAATTCCGCATCGTTCTCATCCGCCAGCCCCGCCAGCACCGGCACCAGTTTTTTCCCGGCATCCGTCAACGCCAGCGCCTGGTACCGCCGATCCTCTTTTTCTGTGTCGCACGTCACCAGTCCTTTGCCGGCCAGGCGGTCCACCAGCTTGGAGATGGCCCCTCGCGTCATTCCCAGCCGCTGCGCGATGGCGCTGGGGTTCACTCCCTTCTCGTCATACAGCGCCCGAAGCACCACCCATTCCGCAACCGTCACGCCCCGGGCCTCCACCTTCAGCTTAAACGCATGAGACACATGGTTGGACACATACCGCAGCCAATACCCCACATGCGTTTCCAGCGAGCTCACAGGCTTATTTTTCACCATAGTCCGTGCCTTCCCCATAATAGTTTCCTTGGAAACTATTTAGCCCATGATAAACCCCCGCTCCGCCCTGTCAACCCCCATCATCACAGGGTGCATGACAGACTCTGCCTCTGCACCGGGAGCGCCGGCGTCCCGCCGGCTCCCGATTAACCACCTTCACCGACATAAGTAAACCCTTCAGTCGCAAATCTCCCTGAATCTGCTCTCCACAACGAATCCGTCATGCACCCGTCACCACATAAAAACAGCCCCGGCGCTTACCGGGGCTGTCCCTGCTTCAACCAAAGTTTTCACTTCAAGCAGGCGTGTGCTTGCTTCACATGTGGTCTTTGTCGATCGGTTCTTTCGCCTTGGGTTCTTCCTTCGGCTTCACTGGCTCTTTGGCCTTGGGCGCCGGCTTGGCGGCCGGTGCAGGCTTGGCAGCAGGCGTCACGGGCGCCGGGTCAGGCGCGCCCACAGGCTCCGCCCACACCATGATCGGGCCGGTGATGCCCACCGTGCCCAGTTCATTCACGGCGTTGTCCGACACCTTCACCACCACCACCTGGTCCTTGCCCAGCACCACTGCGCTCGTGGCATCAAATTCCCACGGCACGCCGATCGGCGCAGCACCCTTGGATATCAGCGGCAGTTCTTTGCCGTCGATCCAAACCCGAGGCGTATCGTCCACCCCGCCCATCCAGAACCGCAGCTTCCGGCCTTCAAACTTTTTGTCCACTTTCAGGGTCGACCGATACCAGATCGACGCCTTGTAGTACCGCATCCCCTGATTGGAGCTGGATTCAGACCACGTCTTCATCGGCCGCCAGCTCTTGGTCCCGTTGGCGGGGTCCTGCAGGTAAAGCTTTTCGCCCGCGTTATACGGGTCCAGGAAGGTCAGCCATTCATCCGGCAGCACCGTGGCGATCTCCCGCCCATTCACGATTCTCGCCGCCGCGTGTTCCACGCTCCGGCTCCAGAACCGCTTGAAGTACCCCACATGGCTGCGTGTGGCGATCACGCTCGGCCGATGCGCGGTACACGCGGGAATCAGCTCGTTAAGAATCTTGTCGTGATAAAACTTGGCTTCCTTAAAGTCGCACCGGTTGAACGCATCCATCATCTTGAAGTTCGCCTCGCCATACTCAAACCCAAGCCGGATCATCGCCACCCGGTCCCTGTACTTGGCATCGTTCTTGGCCGCGGCTTCGGCTTCCTTCAGTGTCCGTTCCATCTCCTTGCGCACCGCGGGCGTGAGGATCTTGGGCACGTCAAACACATTGCCCGTGTAGTAGTCGGAGTGGATGTAGGCGTTCTCCACGATGTCGAAGTGCTCTTTCATCGCCTTCGAAGCCGGCCCGTAAAGCCGGACGAAGTATTCATCCAGGATCGCCTTGGAATCCGCTTTGGGGTTCCAGTACAGCTTCGCCGCCAAGTACAGCGCCGGCCCGTGGTATGCCCAGTTCACGATGCATTCCGCACGCATCGCGATAAAGCCCTTGTCGTAGTAGTACGGCCATTCTTCCTTCACGATGTCGATCATGGAGAACGGCAGCCCATGGTCCGCCAGGTTGAACAGGTACCCGCGGAACATCATGTTCACGCCTTTGGCCTGCCACCCTTCGATCACCGTCTTGAGGTATTTCTTCTCCCACGAAAGCGGATTGTTGATCGAGTGGAACCGGTCCAGCCCGATCGCCGCCAGCATCGGCAGAATCTTCGGGTTGGGCGTCTCCCGCACAGGCGGGCGCATTTCCTGCGTGTACGCGTAAAACGCCAGCCCCACGTTCGGGTAGTCCTTCTGCAGGTCCGCCAGAATCAGGTTGAAGAACTTCACATACCGGTCAGTCGTCGCCACTTTCCCCATGATCGGGTCAAAGTCATCCGCATCCCACGGGTCGTTGCCAAACCCCGCCCCGTCATGCGGTCCCACGTTCACCACTTCCAAGTTCGGGTTCTGCTTCAGTTTCTCCCGCCAGTAGGCGATCACGCGTTTGAGCACTTCCGGCTCACTCACCTTTTCCTGGTTGGTCGCCTTCCCCTTTTCCTGGTTAAACAGCTCCGGCTCTTTCTTGTTGTCAAATTCCGGCCCCAGCCCGTGCGCCCCCGCGCCAAACCCGCCCAGCCGCATCCGCGGTTCCCATTCCTTCTCGCCCACCGCCTGCAGCACGCGCCCGCGATAAAGCGGCGCATCCACAAAATCCTGCTCTTTGGCGATCACGGTCTTGCTGCTGGGCACATCCGTCCCCAGCGGGCCCGGATAAAACCATCGCACCCCAAGCTGCTCCAGCAGTTCATACGCCGCAGACAGCGTCCCATCCTGAGTGTTCCCCGAAAGCTCCACCGCCTTGGGCGTCACCAGCACGCGCAGCGTAAACGGGTCTTTGCTCTTGGCCTGGAGTTTCGCTTCTGAATAGTTCGCCCCTGCCTTGCCGATGAAAATCGGCACCCCCTTGGCGTCCGCGGCTTTCTCCACGATCGGCAGCTTCGCGCCAGACATCATCTCCAGGTGCGTCTGAATTTCCTGCGCTGCCAGCTTCTCATCGACACTCGGCTCCGGCGGCAGCACAATCGATGCCGCAGGCTGCCCATCCTTCACCAGCACTGTCTGTGCATGCGCCTGGCTGGCAAAACCAGCCGCCATCGCCACACTTGCGGCGCCCACCCACTTGATTAAAGAAGACCGTTTGATCGTCATAATGAAACCTTTGGCTGAAATTGATTCGAGACACTTATACTAGACGACATAAACCGGTTTTGGGTTCCTTAATACCCACATTTTCTCAAAACTTCCGCCCACGCCGGTTACCTGCTCAAATCCACTGTCTTGGCCCCGAATCCCTCCTGCATCTTGCACCCTTGTAAATCCCATCAATCCTGTTAAAAAACTTTCCTCACCGGGCGTTCAATATCGCTTTAACCGCCCCATCCCATTCCCACACATTGCAAGGAGTCCCGCGATGTCCAATCAGACTTCCAAACCCCCTGTCCATGAAACCATGGGCTTCTACATCATCGGTAACTGGGTCTCTCAGCTCGTCTATGTTGCCGCCAAGCTGGACATCGCCGGCCACCTCGTCTCGGGCCCCAAAACCGCCCAGGAGCTCGCCTCCCTCACCGGCACTCACCAGCCCACGCTCTTTCGCGTTCTCCGCGCGCTCGCCAGTCTCGGCGTCTTCGCCGAAAACACTTCCGGCCAGTTCACACTCACACCCCTGGGCGACACGCTCCGCGACGACCTCCCCGGCTCCCAGCGCGCCATGGCCATCATGAACGTTGAATGCCTCGATGCCACCTGGGACCAGCTCCTTGAAGGCGTCAAAACCGGCCATCTCATGTTCGACAAAATCCACGGCGCACCCTTCTTCGACTGGCTCACCAAAGACCCCGAAAAGGCCAAAACCTTCGACAAAGCCATGGTCGGCGCCCACGGCCGCGAAGCCGACGCCGCCGTCGACACCTACGACTTCTCCAAATCCAAATCCATCACCGACATCGGCGGCGGAAACGGCTCACTCCTCACCGCCGTCCTCAAACGCCACTCGAACATCCAAGGCACACTCTTTGATCTCCCCTCCGTCGTCCAGCGCGCCCAGGCAAACCTCGCCTCCGCAGGCCTAACCAACCGCTGCAAAACCCAAGGCGGAAGCTTCTTCGAATCCATCCCCTCCGGCTCCGACACCTACATGATGCGCCACATCATCCACGACTGGGACGACGAAAAATCCACCCTCATCCTCAAGAACACCGCCGCCGCCATGGCCCCCACCTCCAAACTCCTCATCCTCGAAGCCATCGTCGAACCCGGCAACAATCCCTCCTTCACCAAGCTCCTCGACATCAACATGTTCCTCATCCCAGGCGGCCTCGAACGCACCCGCGCCCAATACGAAGCCCTCCTCGCCAAAGCCGGACTCAAAATCACCAGCATCACCCCCACCAAGTCCACCGAAATCAGCATCATCGAAGCCAGGAAAGCCTAACCGTCCCGCGTCCGCTGACCCGCGTCGTTAAGGCAAAAACACAAAGAGGTTCGGAGTTTAGACTCCGAACCTCTTTGGTTTTGGACACGGGACACGAAACCTCCTCTTCCACACCCCTTGCATCATTTTCGGCATTAGATAACCTTCTATTACTTGTCCAAACCCACACCCTTCCAGGAACAACCATGTCTCAAAACCCCATCGTCCACAACACCTTCGCCAAAGGCCCCGACGCCTGGGCCGCTTACGACTACCACGCCTCCATGATCGCAGGCGGCCGGAACATCTTCATCTACCCCACCAAGGCCACCGACCCCGCCACCGGCCGAAACTACATCTGGGTCGATCACGTCCGCTGGTCCGCTGACACCCCCGAAAACCCCCTCTCCATCCTCCCCCTCCTTCACTACCGCTCCTGGATGAACCTCGACCCCATCGACCTCCGCAACGCACAGGTCTCCGTCTATCTCCGCGGCGACGACCTGAACCTCAACACCGCCCACTGTCTCTTCTGGGTCCACTACAACGGCGGCCGCTGGCACCTCGACAGCCAACACCTCCCCATCACCCCCAACGCCTGGTCCAAAGACCCCGTCATCATCAATCTTCCCAACAACGAAAAAAAGTGGCACCACTCCTGGCCCCGCAACCAAAACTCCGGCACACTTGAAAAAGCCCTCGCCAACGCCGAAAGCTACGGCTTCTCCTTCATCGGCTTCGGCGCTGAAGTCACCGGCAAATTCTGCATCAGCGACTTCAAGATCATCCTCCCCGCCAAATAACCACTCCCCACTCCGCCAACAAAAACACCCGGACCAGCGATCCCTCGCCGGCCCGGGTGTTTTTCTTCACAGGTATTTCCAGGGACACCCTGTTGGATTCACCCCTTAATTTCAGGCCTTAAAACTAAACTCTACAAATTACAAATCCCTCAAGGCTTCTTCACCGCAGGCGGACGCGTCGCCCCACCCGGCGCACCCGCACCCGTGGGCATCTTCGGCTGCTGCATCAGCGTGTAGTCCCCAGGCACCTTAAACACGCCGCCATCGATCGCTTCTTCCTTGATCGACTTCACCGTATGGGTCGTCTTGCCGCCGGGAATCGTCACCGACTGCCCATTTGGCAATGTAATCTTCCTGTCCTGGCTCTCTTCGATCGTCCGGATCGGGTACCCCGGCAGGCTCTTGAAGTCCAGCTTGTTGGCGGACGTCGGTTGCAAACGGCTGAACGCATCCAGCATCGCGTCACGCATCCGCTCGACATTCACGCCGTCCTTGGTCACCCAGTAAGTCACCTTCCGCGTGGGAAACTGCGCCACATACTCTTCCACGTTGAACCCGTTGATCTTGTCCGTCTTCCCCGTGGCCGTCGCCTTCACCACTTCGTCCGAAGCCCCTGCCGCCTCCTTGGCCTGCAGCTTTTCCATCATCTCGCGCATTTCCTTCATCTGCTCCGCCGACATCTTCAGATAGGTCTTCTTCTCATGGATCAGAATCATCTGGTCGCCGGCCTCCCCGTCGAAAATGATCGAAACCGCATCGGCGTCCATCCGGGTCATCTTGTCCTGCAGTTTCATCGTCAGCTTCTGCGTCTCGTGCCCTTCCTTGGAACCCGGCGCGCTGGGCGCACCCGGCTTGCCTCCCGGCCCCTGCGTCTTGGGCGCATCGTTTTCGGATTCAATCACCCAACCCGCAAACGCACCAGAAGCGAAAAAACACATCCCCGCCGCTGCGACCACTGCCTGCGCCACAAACCCGATACGCAACTTATGTGAAATCATGACCACTTCCTTTGGTTAGAGAGACGATTCAAACACGTCAATCATCCTGCTTACCTTACCCTCATTATTTCACCGCCGCAGGCTTTTTCTCAAACACCCCTGGGCATCCTCTTCAACTTAGCCACCCCCTCGCTCACACCCACGCCACCACCCGCACAAACGCCTCTGCCTCCAGCAGTGTCCCTTCCAGCATCTGCGCCGGCCCCAGCGCCAGCATCGGCGCACGCCCAAAGGCATGCTCGATCGCCGCCACCCCAGACCGCACATCTACTTCATTCACCGCCCGGTCACCCGCCCGCGCCCGCGCCGTCGCACACACAAGCGGATACAAAAGCGCCAGCGACCGAATCCCCTCCAGCATGTTCTTGTTGTGATTCGCCGACCCCATGAACTGCAATGAGTCCAGCTTGTTGCGCACCATCCGCCAATGCGTGGCGAATGCGCCCGGTTCCACGGGCTGCCGCTTGCCGCTAAACAGCTTCGCCCGCCGAATCGACCCTTGAGGGTTTTTCAGCCCCAGGCTCGTCATCCCACCCCACCCCAGCAGAGACACCCGCGCCAGCGCCGCCGCCCGGCTCACGCGCCCGGCGCGCTTGTTGAGCACGTCCTCATCCCGCCGCAGGTACATCGCCCACAGCGTCCGGAACGCCAGCCGCTGCGCCGCCCCGGGCGGGCTTGTCTTGCTTGAATCAATCCCTTCCACCGCACCCCGGATCGTCGGATACGCCCGTGCCAGCATCTCCCGATCCAGTTCCCCCACCCTCACGCTCGAGAGCCACTCGCACAACGCATACAAAAACATCGCTTTCTGCGCATCGCTGGCGAACGTCCCCAGCATTGCCGAAGCAAACCCGGCGATCGCCTCCACCTGTTCCTGCTCCAGCATGCACGTGACACGTTCATCAAACCCCGGCCCCGCCCCCGTGGCCTTGAGTAATTGCATCAGTTCCGCCGCGGCTTGGGCCTGTTCGGCCCCGACATTCTTCTGCACCGAAGGGCACTCGTACCGAGCCGTCACCGTCACTTGGGTGTCGAACGTCTTCACCAGGTTGAATGGAAACAGCCTGCACCCCGCGGGCTTTACATTCGCGCCAAACGCCTCATGCACCCGGCACCTGTTGGTTTGAAGATTCAGATACACGCAGCTTCCGTCGGCCCGATGCGAAAGGTACTTCTTGCCCGCGTGCCGCATCACCACGTTTTTCCCGGCCAGTTCATCGCCCGCAGGCCAACTCAACCCCGTCAGCCGCGCCTCTTCCCCCTCCACCAGTTCCACATGCCAGTCGCGGCAGCAATCGCTGCATCCATGACACGAAAACTTCTCACCTGGCAGGACACTCAATTTCATGCCTGAATCATAAGCCTTTGGCCGAAACCTCGCCCATTCTCTTATAATCCACACCATCCCCAATTCCGGGCTCCACACATGACTCAAACCCCTGCGCCCCCTCTTGCCCCAAACCTCGGCCCCATCCCCAGGCGCGTACGCCCTCTCGGCGCCACCATCGTCAATAGCTTCTTCTTCACCTTCTTTCTCCTTCTCTGGGCCCTGGCCACCGCGGTCCTCGTCTTTGTCGCCTGCTGCTTCACCTACGCCTCTTTCGGCTACACTGCATCCACCGGCCGCATCACCGCGCTGGAATCCAAAATCGACCAAAACGGCAAACCCGAATACTTCTTCAAATACGCTTTCCAATTCTGCTCCGAAAACGGCCTTGTAACCAGTTGTGGCGTCATAATGGACACCCAATCCGTCAACGCCGACCAGTTCAACGCCTTAAGTAAAATCCCTACAGAAAACCGCCAGCTCGTCGTCCATCACACCGAGTTTCCGTTCTTCAAAACCACCTTCCTTCCCGGTTTCAGTTCCCCCGCCTTCTCCATCGCCATCACCTGGCTCCTGTCGTCTTTCTTTCTCATCGCCCTCTACTGCATCGGGCATCACTACCGCAGGCAATTCATCCGCATCCCCCGGCTTTTAGCCCGCGGCACGCCCGTCTACGGCAGCATCAGCCGTAAATACATCACAACCACCCACAAGGACGACGACACTTCCATCAACAACACCAAAACCATCACCACCTACCACATCGACTGCACCTTCCTCCACCCCGCCACCAACCGCAGCACCACCATCGAATCCCAAACCGATTACCCCACATGGCAAGCCCGACGCGAAGGCGACCGCATCACCGTCCTCTACGACCCCGCCGACCCCGACCTCTACACCACCCTCGAATTCGGCGGATATAAAATCGTCTTCTGACCCACAACAATCGGATTATCACCGTCCAAAAACGGATTGATTGAAGTTGAGTATCAAAAGGGCACTCACCCGGGATGAATCAAGGCTTTTTCGAAGCTTCCCGACAACCCGAAAACCCGATACCCGGGCGCATGTGCCCTCGCAATACCCAACGATTTGTCTGACCCACACCCGCCGCCTTGCATTCAACCCCAATGCCCTCCATCATGTTCTGGCTTTCTCAACCATCAAACTTTTCACCCAACCCAATCAAAGGACACACACCATGACCCAGAAACTCACATGGGGCATTCTCGGCACAGGCGGCATCGCCAAAGCACTCGCCGCCAGCATCGCCAAATCCACCACCGGCACCCTCGTCGCCGTCGCCAGCCGCACCCAGGCCAGCGCCGATGAATTCGCCAAAGCCTACGCCGTTCCCAAGGCTTATGAAGGTTACGACAAGCTCCTTAAAGACCCCGCCGTCCAAGCCGTCTACATCTCCCTGCCGAACCATCTGCACGCCGAGTGGTCGGTCAAAGCCGCCCTCGCCGGCAAGCACATCCTTTGCGAAAAACCCCTCACCACCAACTTCCCCGAAGCCATGTTCATGCTCGCCAAAGTGAAGGAGGCCGGCGTCTTCTTCATGGAAGCCTTCATGTATCGCACGCACCCGCAGATCGCCAAAGCCGTTGAACTCATCAAGTCCGGCGCCATCGGCCAGGTCCGGGTCATCAATGCCGCCTTCGGCTACAACATGGGCCCCTCCTACGGCAACATCCGCCTGCGCCAGGACGCCTCAGGCGGCGCCATCCTCGATGTCGGCTGCTACGCCGTCTCCGCCGCCCGGCTCTTCGCCGGCGCTGCCCAGGGTAAGCCCTTCGTCGACCCCGTGGAAGTCCGCGGCCACGGCTTCATCGGCGCCACCAGCAAGGTGGATGAATACGCCACCGCCTCCCTGCGCTTCCAGGCCGCCGAAGGCGACATCCTCGCCAACGTCGCCTGCGCCTCCCAGTGCAACCTCACCAACACCGTCACCATTTACGGTTCCACCGGCAGCATCTTCCTCCCCGTCCCCTGGAAGCCCGCTGAGTCCGCCACCATCACCCTCACTCAAAACGGCAAAGAGCCGCAAACCCTCGCCTTCGACACCGGCCGCAGCATCTACACCCACCAGGTCGACGCCGTCGCCAAAGCAATCGCCGAAGGCAAGAAGCAGGCCGACAGCCCCGCCATGACCATCGACGACACCCTGGGCAACATGCGCACGCTCGATCAATGGCGCAAGCAGGCCGGCCTCGAATACGACTCTGAAAAACCCGACGCCATCAAAACCACCTATGCCGGCAGCCCCCTGCAAAAGTCCCCCAAAGCCGACATGGGCTACCTCACCATCCCCGGCTGCCCCAAGCCCATCTCCCGCGTCGTCATGGGCACCATGATCTACACGCCCCAGGAGATCCCCCTCACCTTCTCCATGCTCGACTACTTCTTCGAGATCGGCGGAAACTGCTTCGACACCGCCCACCTCTACGCAGGCGGCCAATCCGAACTCGCCGTCGGCAAATGGATCAACTCCCGAGGCGTCCGCGAACAGGTCGTCATCCTCGGCAAAGGCTGCCACACCCCCTACGACCATCCCGAACACCTCACCCCCCAGTTGAACCTCACTCTCGAACGCCTGGGCACCTCCTACCTCGACCTCTACGCCCTCCACCGCGACAACCCCAAGCACCCCGTCGCCGCTTTCATCGAACCCCTCGAAGAACACCGCAAAGCCGGCCGCATCCGCGCCTATGGCGGCTCCAACTGGTCCACCGCGCGCCTCCAGGAAGCCAACGAATACTGCAAATCCAAAGGCTACCCCGGCTTCCAGCTCTCCAGCCCCAACTTCTCCCTCGCCACCTGGAACGCCCCCATGTGGGCCGGCTGCCTCACCGCATCCGACAAGGAATCCCGCCAGTGGTACGCCAAGCATCAGGTCCCCATCTTCTCCTGGTCCAGCCAGGCCTCCGGCTACTTCGCAGGCCGCATCACCCCGGACATCGCAAGCTCCCCGGATTGGTACCAGCGCGACGCCTACCGCACCTGGTACAACCAGGAAAACGCCAACCGCCTCGAGCGCGCCCGCGAACTGGCCAAGAAGAAAAACACCACCCCCACCCAGATCGCCATGGCCTACGTGTTGAACCAACCCTTCCCCACCTTCGCTCTCATCGGCCCCCGCACCATCGAAGAAACCCGCACCTCCTGCATGGGTGTCACGTTGAAGCTCACCCCTGAGGAAACCAACTACCTCATCGGCGAATAATCCCATCTCTTCAGCCAACCACGCAAAAAAGGCACCCGCCCCAAACGGGTGCCTTTTTCTATGCCTGCATTACGCACCCTCCTGGCCCCATCGGGGCGACCGTACGTAGCCGTAGGCCAACGAGTCTTCAAGCGCAGCCCATCGATCACCGATGCTTTTGAATAACCCCTACTTTCCCGCGCCCTAGACGGCCGCAAAAAAATGCTGCACTGCATCGACATATCAAAGTCCTTTTTCGCTGATCCAATCCGCCTTCCGCCCCTGAAAACCCAAAAATCCCACCCCCGCCAACGCCTTCTCCCTCGATCCCACCTACCCTTAACTGCCCTCCCCACTCCCGCCCACAGAGCCTCCTATGCCCATCACCCTCCTCCTGGTGGACGATCACCCCTTCCTCCGCGCCACCGTCCGGCAATTCCTCGCCACACAGGACACGGTCCAGGTCATCGCCGAAGCCACCACAGGCGGACAAACCCTCACCCGCTACAACGAAGTCAAACCCGACGTCGTCATCCTCGACATCGGCCTCCCGGACATCGACGGCATGGAAGTCACCCGGCGCATCAAATCCTCTCACGCCACCGCCAAAATCATCATCGTCTCCGCCAACATCGACGCCCACATCACCACCCAGGCCCTAAACGCCGGCGCCCTCGCCGTGCTCCCCAAAGACCAGATCCCCACCCACCTTATCCCCGCCATCCTCCAAGCCGCCCAAGGCAGCCCTTACCCCTTCTCTTCGTAGGGTGGCGCCGAGTCCTCGAGGCCCACCACGCCCCAGACCCCCACAAACCGCATCAACGCAGCAACTCCCCAACGGAATCCCTCCTCCTCCGCGAGGACTGATCCCTTTTCGTGCGGCCGAATCCGTTGAGCCGACAAAGCAACACCATAACGCCGGTTCCGCTCCCACCACATCCACGTGCCCACCACATCACTCCTTGGTCTTCCCACCCCCCAACCTCTTCAAGCATGCAATCAACTCCCCCCAAATAAAAAAGAGGCGTCCGCATTGGCGGACGCCTCCTCTGAAAATCAAATCCCTCCGGACAATTTATTTGTCCAGAATCCCAAGCTCAGACATGTGCTTCTTCAAAAATTCCAAGCCGGTCTTGATCGCAAACGTCGGCTCTTCGATGCCTTCAAATTCCAGCGAAAGGAAGTGGTTGTAGCCCACTTCCTTCAGGATTTCCAACTGCTTGCGCACGTTGATCGTCCCGTGCCCCACGATCGCGCCGCGCAGCCCGATCTCCGTCGGCGTCGCAAACCAACCGCTAGGCGGAAGCTGGCACTTGGGCTTCACATGGAAGTCCTTGGTGTGCACCATCACCGCGTATTTCGCCACGCGCTGCACAGCCTTCACCGGGTCTTCGTTCACGCACAGGAAGTTGCCCATGTCCATCGTCAGGCCATAGTTGGGATGGCCCACCGTCTTGATCAGGTCTTCCACCCGCTCAGACGCCTGCATGAAAAATCCATGGTTTTCCAGCGTCGTCTTCACGCCCTTGGTCGCGCCGTACTCGGCGATCTCCCGCACCGCAGGCACGATCACGCCCAGCGCGCCGCTGAACGTATCCAGGCACTTCACATCTTTGTTGTGCTCGCCGAAGCCCCGGCTCACATCGTGCCGCATGGTCTTCACACCCAGCGTCGCCGCGACATCCACTTCCTTCTTGGTCGCGTCGATCGCTTCGCGTTGCTTGGTCGGGTTGAGCAGAAATTCCCCGCCCACGCTGTACCCGGCAATCAGCACGCCCTTCTTCTCGCAGTACGCCTTCAGGTGCTTGGCCCGGCTGATCTTGTCTTCGCCCGGCGCTTCGCCCAGGCCGGAAAACTCCACCGCATGCCCGCCGTTTTCGGCGATCCAGTCAATCGAATCCTCCACCGTCTTCTTGTTCTCGTTGCGCCAGCGGGAGAGGCTGTATGTGCTGATAGCCAGTTTCATCGTCATTACTCCATGGGTTGAAAAATTCAGAAGCAAAAGGCTAAGCCCAACCCCTCTCAGAAGCAAATCTCAAGACGCAATATCACCACGTTCATCTCTCTTTTTGCGCTGATTATCTCTTAAATATTTCCAAGCCATGCAAGCGACCTGGGGGCCAACCCATAACGCCCTAACTCCACCCGCTCTTCCCCCTTTCCTGGCTCCCTTTTTCCGCCTCTTAACTTCGCGTCTTCGCGACTTCGCGGTTAAAAATCTGCTTCCCTCCCATCGCACCGCCCTCCCCTTCCCCCTCACGGCACAATCCGCAACCCATACCCCCCAGCGCTATCCCACAGATCTGGCGTCGTCTTATTCGCCACCCGCAGCACATTGATCGCCTTAGGCCCGGTTTGCCGTGAATACGTCCCGATTCGGCTCGCCGCGACAAATCCGTTGACCTCATCTTCCCCCACATCCACCAGCTTCACCGACACGTTCAAAAGCACCCCCGCCGCCACGCGGGAGTTCACAAAGCTCGGCACCGTGCTGGCATTGCTCACCGCTTTGCCCGTCACGGTGAAACTCTGCAGCACCGCCCCTGGCTGGCTGAATTGCCCGCTTGCCGTCGGCAGCGCAATCCCATACTCCACCCCCACCAGGAATTTCGAATCCCGAATCGCGCCCAACGTCACTGCGCCCGCTTTGCCTGTCACAAAGCACCATGTATTGTCGAGCGTCCCTGCAATCGTCAAGCTCCCCAGCACCAGCGTATTGGGCGTCAGCCCTTCCCCCACGGCGTAAATTTCGCTCCCCCAAAAGTCCCCCGCAATCGCCGGAGTCGTCTTCGTCGCCGCCTGACCTTTGATGTTGATCGAGGCGATCTTGTCCCCAAAAATCACGCCCCGGGACCAGCTCACCGCAGTCACCGCGCCCAGATTCCGCGTCGCATGCAAACCAAAACTTTCCGCCTGTCCCTTCACCGTCGTGGCGCCAATATCTCCCGCCGCCATCAACACGAAATGATCCGCACTCCCAATAGTCACCACCCCGACTTTCCCATTGGGTTCAATGTTCGTTTCGCGCACCACACCGCCGACGGTCAGCGCACCAAGGTGCCCCACGTTCCCATCCAGGTAGCCCTTGGTGGTTGTGTAGAAGATCAGCCTCGTCACACTACCGCCAATGGTGATGGGCCCCACCCCGCCGGCCACATTCCATTCGACAAGATCTTCCTCGCCGCCCGTGACGGACCCTTTGATGTTGATGGAGCCCACGCTCTTGGCATTGGCCACCGTGGACACACCCGCCACATCCATATCTGCGGAAAAATCCCCTGCCACCGCGCTCACCGTCTTGGTCCCTGCTCGGCCAAGCGTGCTCAGCGCGCCGATCTTGCCGGCATGAATCGCCCCGCCCACATAGTCGATTACGCTCAGCGACCCGATCGCACCATCCACTTTGAACTGCGCCCCCGCCACCTGCCCGCCCTTGAACGACGCAATATCCTTCACTGTCGTGATTGAAAGCAAGTTCACCCGGCCGCTGATCGTCACTGAGCCAAACCCGCCGTCACTCGCCCACATCCCGCGCTCCAAATCCCCCTTGATGGTGATGGCGTTCACCTTATGCGCACCAAAATCCCAATCCCCCATTGCCCCACCCGACACCATGATGGATGAAACCGTAGGCGGCGTCTTCACCCCCACAGCCGCATATGTCAGGGTGATATCCGCTTCCAGATCACCGCTCAGCTTCGAAACCTTCGTCGTCTTGTTCT
>CAZIWA010000126.1:12081-16010 GCA_964542875.1 uncultured Phycisphaeraceae bacterium | reverse complement strand
GCAGCGCTTTTTCCGCGACCATCGAGGTCGCGGAAAAATAAGATTGATTCGAAAACGTCTGTTTACCGTGGGCTGCGCTCGAAGACTCGCTGACCCACGGCTACGGGCTGATGCCCCGATGGGGCGAAGAAGATGCGTGATGGGCGCGAAGAAGTCATAAACGGGTTTGTGATGTTTTAGAGCTTTGTGAAAGCTGAGCTCATGTCGATGTTGTGGTGGAAATAGCAGTAAGTAGGGATGCGCAGGCGCTGGGCGGGGGAGGCGAATTCTTTTGAGAGGTTTTGCGGGTCGAGGGTTTGCAGATGGCTGATCTTGCCGCCGGTGACGACGAAGGCTTTGAGGATGGTGGCGTTGGATTGCAGTTCTTTGATGATGGCTGCGTATTCATCGACGCTGTTGAAACCCAGCGGGACGGTCAGGCAGTCGTGAAACGTGAGGGCGGAAGTGGGCCTGCCTTCGACGAGAGCGCTTAGTTCACGGATTTGAAATGAGACGTAGGAATTGGCGCCTTTGAGCTGGCTGGCCTTTTGGACGTTTTCATAAATCATTGGGGCGATTTCATTTAGAGATGATGAAGTAGCTTATGCGGGCGGGGGGAGAGAAGCGCGATTGGGCGGGAAATATGCGGGGGAAAGGGAGAAGACATGCTCGCGAAGGTGAGAGCGTGGCACGTGAAATTAGGGGGTGAGGGGCAGAATTGTTAAGTCGTTGGAGTGAGAGTATTCGCAAGCGGCTCTCACCCCAATCCGGTTTAATTAAGGATGGCAAGGCCAAAAAAGAGGGCGGAGGGAGTTGAGTCGTTACAGGTCGATCGGCATGGACGCAGGCGCGTGCAAGAGCATCGTTTTTAAATGTTTACCAGGGTCTACGCGCTCAGAAGCGCTCCGACCCTGGCTGTCATAAGGCCGTGCCTTCAGCACTCCGGAGGAGGATGCAAGGGCTTCATTGAGCCGTATTGATCCTTACCCCAACGTTCTCCCAAAGAGAGAGGGGGTAAGAACGGATGCAGCGTTGTCGCATCAGACGGCGCAGTGGGTGATGCAGCCAAGAGGGACTGGGAAACGGAGATGGGTAGAATGTGGCCGCTTTATTTAACCCAGGTTAGAAGTCAGGAAGACCATGAGCCAAGCGTTGCCAAAGCCCGTTGTTGTCCGGCAAGGGGTGGTGTATCGCAATCCGGTGCCTTATTTGAGGTCTGTGCATGCCTGGCATCCGTCGCTTTCGGTCAGCCAGAAGGGGCATTGGTGGGTGACGTTTGACATGGGTGAAGCGGTGGAAGCGTTGAACTACCGGACGTATGTGACGCGGTCGAAGGATTTTGGGGGATCGTGGGAGGCGCCGACGCCGCTGATGCCGGAGGCGGTGAGCGAAGCGGCGAAGGGGGTTACGACGGCGTGGACGTATTCGATCCGGACGTCGCGGATGGACCGGAACCGGTTGTTTGTGGGGCTGGGGGCGATTTATCATAGGGCGGACCCGGAAGCGGGGTTGATCAACCGGGTGAATCTGGGGTCCGTGCCGGTGGAATTGTTTGTGATCAAGAAGCGGATGCATGATTTTGATCATTCGAAGGCGATGGTGAAGGTGATTGAACCGCCTTTGAAGAGCGTGGGGTTTGAGCTTTGCCATTCGATTGTGGAGTTGAAGGATGGAAGGTGGCTGGCGCCGACATCGACCTGGAAGGGGTGGAACGGGGAGGCGCCGGAAGGAATGAAGGCGGTGGCGCTGGTGTCGCATGACAAAGGGGAGACGTGGCCGGAATACATCACCGTGGCGGACCAATACAAGCGCGGGGTGATCAGCTGGGAGCAGTCGATCGTGCAATTGGAGGATGGGCGGCTGCTGGCGGTGGTCTGGTCATTTAATGAAGGAACCGGCAAGAGCGAGCCGACACGGTATACGATCAGCCAGGATGGCAAGACGTTTGGCCCGCTGAAGGAAAATGGAATGCTGGGGCAGACGGCGAAGCTATTGCACCTGGAGGAGAACCGGGTGTTTATGGCCTACCGGCGGGAGGATGCGCCGGGGCTGTGGGGCGCGGTGTGCGAGATCCAAGGGGATGAATGGGTGACGCTTTCGCAGGCGCCGATCTGGCAGGGGGCAAGCTCCGGAATGACGGGACGGGAATCCAACGCCAATGAACTTTCAGGGCTGAAGTTCGGATATCCGTCCCTGAAGAAGATAGGAGATGATGAGGTGATGGTGGTGTTTTGGGCGAAAGTGGACGATGTGCATGAGATCCGGTGGGCGAAGGTGGAGATGGGGAGGGAAAGGTAAAAGGGATAGGGTACAAGGGATAAGGAAGAGGGAGTCGAGGATTGGCAGACAGAGGTGTATGAAAGGAAAGAGAAGCGGAGGGATGTCTACAACATTATTGTTGGATTAAGTTTGATGGGGGAGGTCTTCCACAATTTGGGGATTGTTTGGAATGGGACTTGAAAGAGGTGACAGGTTCAAGGCAGAATGGGCTTGAGGTCCGTATGGACTCCCATGTCGTCCGTCGTCGGTGATGCGGCTGTTTGAAGAAACTCCCCAGTCTGGAGGCCCTGATGCGTCAGTCCTACTTAGCGTCGTTTTTGATTGTTGTTTTTTTGGCATGTGTGGGGGCACAGTATGTGATGCTTGTGATGGACTCGGTGCCGACGGAGCCGGATGTGATGTTCAGGCAGGCTGTGAAGCGGCCGCCTGCGCTTTTGTCCGGGCCGGTCAAGGGGGCGGAGAACGGCAAAGTGAGCGTGCAGGACCTGGAAGAGGGGAAAGCGAAATTGATCGGGGTGCTGGGGGAGACGCTGGGGAGCTGGCTGCTGGTGGAAGGTGAAATGATTGGACAGGAGACCAAGGGAAAAGGGCCGATGAAGTTCCGGGTGTTTCGGCTCAATGGCCGGTGGCTCAATACGCCCAAGAGCGTGGAACTGTTTGAAGGCGCGAAGATGCAGGGGCCGCTGTCGTCCATTGCGAACATGCAGCCTGGGCAGTTTTACCGGCTGGTGGGGTTTGAGCACGTGTGGCTGGAGACGCCGGACTGGACGCATGACGGGTACGACAGCGATCCGGTGACCAAGCATGGCGTGGTGTCGGTGAATTACCTGCCGGTGACGTGCGAGCCGATTACAAGGCTTTCGGAATCGCTGGAGAAGTCGGTTGGACAGGTGGTGACGCTGGTGGGCGTGGCGCGGTCTGAAAAGGGCTCGGCCTATTTGCTGGATGACGATCAACTGGTGCAGGTGGATGCCGCAGACTCATGGCCTAAGGAATGGGAAGGCAAAGAGATTCAGGTGCAGGGAACGGTGAGCAAGGAAGAAGGAGCGAAGCACTACGCGATCGAGGCGAAGATCAAGGAATTGGTTTCGCTGGAGCCGCAAGTGGGCAAGCCGGTGCGGCTGCGCGGGCTGCTGTGGGTGGGGCCGACGACGGTGTTTTTGTATCGCGGGACGCCGGTGTACCTGGCGGGGGAGTGGACGCCTCAACTGCATGGGCAGAAGGTGGTGATCGAAGGGCAGTTGGAAAGCGTGCCGGCGAAGGAGATGGCGTTTGCGCCGACGTTTGGGCACAAGTCGGAGATGGTTTACAAGTTGACGGCGGTGAAGATCACGCCGGCGTCGACGGCTGACCGGTGAGATGGGGGTGAGGGAATTGTGAATTGAAGAGGTCGGCGGTGAGATTGGTGTTGATGTTGGCGGCGGGGTGGTCGTGGGTTGAGCGGGAGGTCGGGCTGTCGCCCGAATACCCTCGCTTGCGCGTCGGGCTAACGCGGTTTTTGGTGTGATGGCGGGTGAGGGGTTTGTTGGGGGCGCGTGGCTCGGACACAGCACTTCTTCGGGCCGTGCTGTGCCACTCCGGATAGGTTGGCGTTGATGTTGGCGGCGGGTGGTCATGGGTTGAGCGGGAGGTCGGGCTGTCGCCCGAATACCCTCGCTTGCGCGTCGGGC
>CAZIWA010000126.1:0-11981 GCA_964542875.1 uncultured Phycisphaeraceae bacterium | reverse complement strand
TTTGTTGGGGGCGCGTGGCTCGGACACAGCACTTCTTCGGGCCGTGCTGTGCCACCCGGACGGAGGCTGTGCCGGCGGGTTGGTGGGCTTTCATTACGGGTGATTAGAGTTGGTAGCTCCAGACGGTGGCGTGGGAGAGGCCCAGGCGGAGGCGGACGGTTTGGCCTTTGAGGGAGGCGATGGATTTGCCTTTCCAGGTGAGCTGGTGGCGGGGGTTGTTGCCGGTGAAGGTGTCGAAGTCCGCGCGGGAGAAGCCGGGGAGGGTGCGGCCGCCTGGCTCACGGGGGTCGAAGACGACGAGCTCGGCCTGGATGGAGCCGACGGGTGAGGTTTGGGCGTCGATGTAGAGGTGATCTGCGTCGAGGGTGAAGGGGTGGGTGAGGAGCAGGCCGAGGTTGTGGTCGCCGCGGCGGCCGATGAGGCGTGCATGTTTGAAGGTGAGGAGGCCGATGCCTTCGTTATCGGCGTCATGGCCGGTGATGTCGTTGTGGTATTTGGGGCGGCCGACGTAGTACATGCGGAGGTCGCCGTTGACGAGGATGGGGTTGTGGCAGACGTAGACCATGGTGGAATCGAATTCGGTGTCTGCGCCTCGCTCGAAGAGGCGTTTGCGGTCGGGGAGGCGGTCAAAACGGATGCCGTCGCGGCTGAAAGAGAGGTGCATGTCCATGGTTTCGTGGGTGGGGTGGTATTCGGAGAGGAGTCCGAACATGACGCCGTCCATGTAGAAGGGGGCGAGGCCGTAATGCTCGTAGTTGTCGGCCTCGTCGGGGTAGAAGAGGTTGCGGGGCTCGGACCAGTTGTAGAGGTCTGTGCTGTGGCAGGCGGCGACGCGGCGGCGGGTGTTGCCGGGGACCCAGCCCCAGGCGGCGCAGTCCCAGGGGCGTTCATAGAGGAAATAGCCGGGTCCGAAGGGGTTTTTGATGATGGTGTTGTTGGTGTCTGATTCGCCGAAGATGAAAGGGTTTTTGGGGTCCGGGGTCCAGTGAATGCCGTCGGGGGAGTGGGTGTAGCAGTGGCCGCCCAGTTGAGTGGAGAACCATTGGCAGTAGTAGCTGGTGAATTTGCGGGAAGGATCGTTGGGGAAGAGGCCCTGCATGACGCAGGAAGCGAGAGATTCGGAGTGGCCGGTGTCGACGACGTTTGTGCCGGCGAGGGGGCCGGAGGTGAGCATGTGGGGTTTGAAGTGAAGGCCGTCGTCGCTGATGGCCAGTGCGGTGACGGTGACGGCGTCGGTGGGTTTGGCGTTGGCGAACCATTGGTCGAGGGCGGCGACGCCTTGGGCGCGGGCTTTGGATTGGGAAGCCATGCCCTGGAGATTTGAAAGGGTGTACCAGAGGAGGTATTTGCCGGTGGATTGGTCGAACTGGACGGAGCCGTAGGAGATCATCCGCCAATTGTGGTCGATCCAGGGTTTGCAGACGGGGCCCGGGTGCTTGATGGGCGTGGCCTGGACGCGGCGGATGTTCCACGCGTCGGCAACGAAGCGGTCGTCGAGCAGGAGGCATTTGCGCGAGGGCGACGGCGGGGGGAGGAGTGGGTTCATAGGGGAAAGGTCTTGGGGCTGGGGTCTGGGGGCGGAAAGAGGGGAGGGCGATGGATTGAAGGTATCGGATGTGATGGTTGGTGGGGATGGAGAAGATTGATGCGGGATGGAAAGTATTTGCGTTTTGGTGGATTTGTTTTGGGGTTTGGGTGGGAATCGGATTGAGAAGTCGATACGTTAAGGGTGTGCATAGGCGGACCTCACCCCGGCCCTCTCTCAAGGGGAGAGAGAGGTAAGAGTCGGCATGGGGACGGGGCGGTAATATATTGATCATGAGCGAGCAAGAGACGATGATCGGCTGCGCGCCGGTGCCGGCGGATCCATTTTTCAGGATCGAATCGCCTGCGACGCAGATGCCTTTTCGAGTGCGGGCGCTGGGGCATACCGCGAACCTGCCTGGGCATATGACGCGCGGAACGTATTTTGATGACGCGATGCTGATGGTGTTTCTTTCCGGGAAAGGGACGTTCAAGCAGCATGGGCGGGTGCGGGAAATGAGCATGGGGACCGTGGCGATCGTGCTGCCCGAAGGAGATACCGGGGTGCTGACGAGCGATTCGCAAAAGCCCTATGCCCATCTGCATGCACGGTTCAATGGGGCGCTGGCGCTGGAGATCGCCCGGCGGGTGGTGAAGCAGCGGGGGACGCACATCTTTCAAATGGACGGGTGGCGGGACCTGGCCGCGGTGCTGCGGCGGGGGCTGATGGCGTGGCCGGGGTTTGAGTTTGGCCCGCGTACGGGGCCGGAGCGGTTTCGCCCGGTGGATGCGATTCTGGCCGAAGCGCTGGCGATGCTGGATTCACCGGTGGCGGTGGACGGGCCGGGCGTGACCAAAGCGCGGCTGGCACAGTACATCCATCAGCGGATCGATCGGCCGATCAACCTGGATGACATGGCCAAGGCGTTTGATGTGAGCAAGCCGCATCTCTGCCGTGCGGCGAAGCATGAACTGGGGACGACGATTCATGACCATTGGGAATCGTTGAAAATGGCGTGGGCGCGGACATTGTTGAAGGATGCGACGCTGAGCGTGGGGCAGGTGGCTACACGGCTTGGGTATGCGGACCCATTTTATTTTTCGAAGGTGTTCAAGCAGCATGAGGGGCGGAGCCCGGATGTGTGGCGGAGGGGGTGAGGATGGGGGCTAGAGTCTGACGGCTGGGGTCTGGTCAGAGAAGAATGGGGGAGATGGGCAACGACTGAAGAGTTCACTTATGCCGGTGAAGGTGATTGAGCGAGAGCCGGCGGGACGCCGGCTTCTGGTGCAGGTGCAGGATCTATCATGCGCGTTTTGGGGATGATTGAGTTGTTTTGGGTGGCGCGTGGGGGTGGCGTTGCTAGACTATTGGGCTCAATCTTCCAGGAGAGCGCCAGTGGCTGATTCCAAGAAAGTTCGTGTTGTGCAGGTTGGCTGCGGCGGGATGTCCGGCGCGTGGGTTGGCCCTGCCGTGAAGATGGAGGACGTGGAGTACGTGGGGCTGGTGGATATCAGCCGTGCGAACGCGGAGAAACTGGCGGAGAAGTTTGGGCTTTCCAAGTCGCTGGTTTATGGGTCGCTGGCGGAAGCGATCGAGAAAGCCAAGCCGGATGCGGTGTTTGATGTAACGATTCCCGGAGCGCATTACAGCGTGACGGTGGAGGCGCTTTCCAAGGGCTGCCACGTGCTGGGCGAAAAGCCGATGAGTGATTCGCTGGACAACGCGCAGAAGATGGTGGCGGCGGCGAAGGCGTCGGGCAAGCTTTATGCGGTGATCCAGAATCGGCGGTATGAGCCCAACATTCAGCGGGTGCAGCGGTTTCTGGAGATCGGCGCGATCGGGCGGCCTCACACGATTCATTCGGACTTTTTCATCGGGGCACACTTTGGCGGGTTTCGGGATGAGATGCCGTTTCCGCTGATCGTGGATATGGCGATCCATACGTTTGATGCGGCGAGGTATATCGGCGGGCTGGACCCGGTGGCGGTTTACTGCCACTCGTTTAATCCGTCGAACTCGTGGTACAAGGGCGACGCTTCGGCGATTGCAATTTTTGAGATGGTGGACAAGGCCGGCAAGCCGGTGGTGTACTGCTATCGCGGATCGTGGAATGCCGAAGGCCTGAGCACGACGTGGGAGAGCAACTGGCGGGTGATCGGCGAAAAAGGAACGCTCACGTGGAGCGGCGGAGCGGAGATCAAAGCGCAGGCCGTGAACCCCAACGGGAAGCATGCGTTTACGTCTGAGATGATCGACCTGGCTGTGCCTGACCGGCATGTGGAACACACGGGGCACGCGGGGCTGATCCGGGATTTTGTGGACGGCATTAAGACGGGCAGCGTGCCGCAGACGGTGTGCACGGACAACATCAAGTCGCTGGCGATGGTTCTGGCTGCGGTGGAAAGCTCGCAGACCAAGACCCGCACTATCGTGCGCTGGTGAGGCCGGTCGACTCGCCTGCGCGTGATACAAAGCTTCAAAGACCGAGGAAGAAGGGTCTTAAGGTCTGGGGTCGAGGGTCTGAGAAGACCAGAGATGCCAGACCGGGGACTTGGGGCGTCTATTGGCGCCGAATTTGGGACAATGTTTGAGAACGAATACCGAAACAAGAACGAGAAAGAAAGATAAGGATTGAGCGTATGAAGATTCAATTGCCAGATGGAAGCGTGAAGGAATATTCTTCGCCGGTATCGCCGGCGGAGGTGGCAGCGGGCATTGGAGCAGGGTTGGCCAAGGCGGCGATCGGCGCGAAGGTGAACGATGAGCTGTTTGATCTGAACCGGAAGATCGAAGGGGACGTGAAGCTTGCGATCATCACGAGGCCCAAGGCCGACAAGGACGGCAAGACGAAGGGCGAGCACAGCCCCGATGCGCTGTACCTGCTGAGGCACTCGACGGCGCACGTGATGGCGGAAGCGATCACGCGGTTGTATCCGGAGGTGAAGCTGGCTTACGGGCCGCCGCTGGACAACGGGTTTTATTACGACGTTTATCTTGAGAAGCCCATCAGCACGGAAGACTTTGAAAAGATTGAGGCCGAGATGGCCAAGATCGTGGCGGAGGACCGGAAGTTCAGCCGGTACGACCTTTCGCCCAGCGAAGGCCTGACGAAAGTGAAGGCGGAAGGCAACAAGTACAAGCTGGATAACGCCGAGCGCGCGCTTAAGGGCGGGGCGGCAACGCTGTCGTGGTATGCGACGGGCGAGATCGGCAAGAACTGGGAAGACCTTTGCATGGGGCCGCATATCCCCAGCACGTCGGTGATCGGCGCGTTCAAGATCATGAGCGTGGCGGCATCGCACTGGCATGGCGACATTACGCAGGACCGGTTCCAGCGGGTGTATGGCACGGCGTTTTTCTCCAAGGCAGACCTGGACGCGTACCTGGCGCAGCTTGAAGAAGCCAAGCAGCGCGACCATCGGGTGATCGGGCATAAGCTGGGGCTGTTCCTGATCGACGAACAGGTAGGGCAAGGGCTGATCCTGTGGAAGCCGCGGGGCGGGATGGTTCGCAACCTGCTGCAGCAGTTTTTGACGGACGAGCTGATGAAGCTGGGGTATGACCTGGTGTATACGCCCAACATCGGGAAGATCGACCTGTACAAGACGAGCGGGCACTATCCGTATTACGCGGATGCGCAGTTTCCCACGGTGAAGATGAAGGAACAGGCGGCGACGGTGGCGGCAGGGCGTGTGGACGAAGAGGAATACCTCCTGAAGCCCATGAACTGCCCGCACCACATCAAGATCTTTGCGAGCGATCCGCATTCTTATCGGGATCTGCCGATCCGGCTTGCGGAGTTCGGCACGGTGTATCGGTTTGAGCAATCCGGCGAGCTGAACGGCCTGACGCGGGTGCGCGGCTTCACGCAGGACGATGCGCATATCTTCTGCACGCAGGAACAGGTGAAAAACGAGTTCCGACAGACGATCAAACTGGTGCAGTTCGTGTTCGACACGTTTGGGTTTAAGGACGTGGCGATCCGGCTTTCACTGCGTGACCCCAAGAGCGATAAGTATGTCGGCTCGCCGGAACTGTGGGATGTGGCGGAGCGGGAACTGCGCGAAGTGCTTAACGAGATGGGCGTGCCGTATACGGAGGCCGAGGGCGAAGCGGCGTTCTACGGGCCTAAGACGGACTTTATCGTCCGCGACGTAATCGGGCGCAAGTGGCAGCTTGGCACGGTGCAGCTTGACTACAACCTGCCCGAGCGGTTCAAGCTGGAATACATCGGCGCGGACAACAAGGCGCACCGGCCGGTGATGATCCATCGCGCGCCGTTTGGGTCGATGGAGCGGTTCATGGGCATTTTGATCGAGCATTTTGCAGGGGCGTTCCCGCTTTGGGTGGCTCCGGAGCAGGTGCGCGTGCTGCCGATTTCCGACAAGTTCAACGCGTACGCGCAGACGGTGTACGACCGGCTGAAGGCCGTGGGGATGCGCGTGACGATCGATACGTCCAACGATCGGGTGAACGGCAAGATCAAGGTTGCGCAAGAGCTGAAGGTGCCGTACATGCTGGTGGTGGGCGGCAAGGACGAGGCGGCGGGGACGGTGAGTGTGCGCGCACGCGAAGCGGCCCGCGGCGACCTGGGCGCTCTGGCGTTTGACTCCTTCCTGGCGCAGGCACAGGAAGAAGTGAAGACGAAGGGGAAGGTCCAGGTTTCCAAGGCTTGAGATAATTGACAGTTGATTAGAAGCCGGGCCCAGGAATGAGCCCGGCTTTTTTTTATGGAGGGAAGCTGGGGTTTGGGGTTTGGGGTTTGGGGTTGGGGGGAGATTGGGCGTCCAATGGGAAGGGACAGGTTCCGGAAGAAGAGGAGCTGTCTCTGGGGAGCGATCGTTCAATCCCCATCGAAGGGGTTGAACGTTTAAGAAGCAATCAAAGATGTCGTTTTCCGTGGGTTTCACTCGGGTACTCGCTTCACCCGCGGCTACGGTGCAGACGCCCTGTTGAGCTTTAGAGATCGAGCGTCTTCGGGGCGCAAAGAGACACTCGGAAGGAGTGGGCAAAGAAAAACCCGGCACGGTTTGGGCGTGCTGGGTTTGGTTGGTTGAGGAGTGGGATTTAGTAGCGGCGGGGGTTGCCACCGGGGCGGCCGCCGGAGTAGCCACCGGAGCCGTATCCGCGGCTGTTGCCGTATCCGCCGGAGCCACCCTGGCCGCCGGAGTTGCCGCCTTGGTTGCCGTAGCCACCGGAGGAGTTACCGGGGTTTGGGCCGCCTTGGGAGCGCTGGGTGCTGCGTTCCTGTTTGCCGGAGAGGCGGTCCTTGGCGATGTTTTCGAGCGCCTTGAGGCGTTCGACCTGGATGGCAAGAGTCTTGATTTTCTCTTGCGGCGGGGGGTTCATGTCGTTGAGGCGGTCGATTTTGTTGAGCAGGTTTTCGGACTCGCGCTGGAGCGATTCGATGCGCTCGGCGAGTTGTTCCTGGTTCATGCGGTTGATGGAGGCCAGAGCGGGTGAGGGCTCGGCCATGAGCATCGGGAGGGGTTTTCTGCGGCGTGGGGGCATTGGAAGGGATCCGAATGGAGTGATGACGGGGTAGTGGTGTTTGGTCCGCCGCGGCTCGGACCGGAAGCGCCGCGGTAGCCCACTTACGAGGATATCGTAGCGTTTTTAAAGCTGTTCGTCATGTCTATTTTGGGGAAAAGTTGGTTGGGGGGATGTGGTTGAGTTTTTTTGAATGCAGGCACACGCACCTGGGTTATCGGGCGGCGGGTTATCGGGGGAGGTGACGCGATATGCCGGTATTCAGGGGCAGGTTCGGAAACCAGTCCCAGACACCCGGGGGGAATAATCGAAGAAAAAACGCCTTCACCTCAGCCCTCTCCCAAAGGGCGAAGGGTCGGAAGAAGCGGGAGGAAATTATTCAAGACGCTATGCAAGATCAAGCGGGGTTGGCGTGGGTGAGGTATTGGATGGTGTCGATGAGGCTCAGGCCGGTGTGGTAGCCGGGATCGGCGTCGGGGGTGGCGGGGACGATGTTGAGGGGTTTGGCGTTTTCATCGAGGGCCTGGTAGGCCATGTTGTGGAGGTCTGGGCGGATGAAATTCGTGGTGAAAGCGGTAAAAGCGTGGTTAAGGTCTGCGAGGGCGCATTGTTTTTCGGGCAAAGCAGGGGCCAGGAGGGCGCAGGCGGCGGCGGCGCGCATGGCTTCAGGCAGGGACCACCAGGGGAGCTGAGTGTTGTAAGGCTGGCGGGTGTCGAGGTTAATGAGTTTGTATAGGCCGTTGCCGGAGGGTGCGCGGCCGTTGGCGAAGTTTTGATGGAAGGCCTGGGTGAGTAGGAGGACGCGGGTTTGGTCTGATTGGGAGAGGTTGCGGTGGGCGGATTGGGGGCCGCCTGCGGATTGGATGATGTGGCGGAGGGCAAGTCCGGCGACTTCGATGCCGTGGCCGGGGTCGGAGAGGATGACGCCGTTTTCGGGGCGTGGCTGGGCGTTGTCGTCGACGAATTCCCAGAAGTCGCCGGGTTTTCGGGTGAGGGTTTGGGGGCCGGTGTGGCAGTGTTCGACGAGGATTTTGTCGATGAGGGTGAGGGCGTTTTGGTTCCAGGCGGGGTTGCTGGTGGCGCGGGCGAGCCAGGAACAGGCGTAAATGCCGATCATGAGCGGGCCGAGGATGTGGCGGCCTGGGATCTGGCGGACGGGGTTTTTCGGGTCGAAGGGCTGCTGATCGAAGTAGAGTTTTTTGGCGAGGATGTCGGCGTAGATGGATTGGCCGCGTTGATGGGCGAGGGCCGCGAGGCCGGGGTCGTTCAGCGCGACGGAGGCTGCGGCGAGGGCTTTGACGTGAAAGAGGTCTGAGAGGGTGTTGTGCTGGATCTGAAGGTGAATGGGCTTTGCCTGGCCGTCGTCGGCGATGCCGATGGGCTGGCCGGCGGGGCTCATCATGAAGGTAAGGTGCCCATCTGCGTTTTTGCGGAGTGTTTCGAGGTTTTGAACGAGGGTGCGGGTGGCGGTGAGAAGTTGCCGGGCGAGGGCCGGGTTTGCGACGACGGGGTCTGACTGGAGCCAGAGCGCGTGGGTGGCGAGGGATTCCAGGCCGCGGCCCTGAATCCAGCCGAAGATGGTGTTTTTGCCGCGGATGGGGTCGTTGATAGAGAAGTCTTCGCCGGTGATGAGGCTGAATTTGGTGTCGATGAAGCCGTAGGCGGGGTCGCGGTTGAAGCGGGTAAGGACGTGGGAGATGTTTTGGAGCGTGATTTTTCGGAGGATGGTGAGGAGCGGCATGGAGGAATCCGGGGTGGGAAGAAAGGTAAAAGGTACAAGGGAAAAGGGATAAGTAAAAGGGCGTGGTGTGGTGGCGATTGGCATTGGCCCTTGCGTCGAAAGCAGAACATCCTCTCCCTAACTCACAGGGATTTTGGCCATAAAGTCGAGAAAAAGGACTTGGGCGTCGTTTGGCGACTGATGGGGGAATTGAATTTCGGCCGTAAAACGGGGGGTGGGTTTATGTGTGGGTCAGGGAGTGGTGAGGGAGATGACGCGGAGGTCGCTGGCGGGGATGGTGATGGAGAGTTGATGGAAGCCCTGGGATTGGGTGATGGGGATGGAGGCGGATTTGGGGTTTGGGTTGGAGAGGTCTGTGGCGGCGGAGATGGGGGTGCGGGAGCGGAGGAGGAGCGTGGTGGATTGGGTGCGGTCGACGCGGGCGATGCCGTTGGTGGTTTTGTCTACGCCGTGCGGGTTGTAAAGGGTGACGATGAAGCCGGTGGGGGTTTTGTTGAAGGTGTAAGAGGCCTGGCCGGTGGGGCGGGCGCCTTCGGGCGTGACGACCTGGATGGGGATCAGGTTTTGGGTGACGGCGTCCATGAGCCAGGGGAGCGCGGGGTGGGCGCGTTCATCAAGGCCGGTGTTGTGGGGAATGAGGGAGGTGATGACAGCGCCCTGGCCGAGCTGGCGGCGGGTGATGAGCGGAAGGCCGTTTGCGGTGGCGATGGATTGAGCGCCGGCGAGGGTGGATTTTTGGACCAGGAAAGGGGTGGATTTGAGCGCGGAGGAATTGGGTGGGGACCAGGAATCGGATTGTTGGGTGGAGTTTTCCAGGGAAATGCCGGCGAGGTTTTGAAGGGCGGGGTCGGCGAGGGCGGAGGCGTTCAGGACGAGGGTGCCGCCTTGCTGGACGTAGGATTTCAAGGCGGGGAGCAGGGGGGCGAGGTCGACGTCGCCGGCGGTCCAGACGACGGGATAGCCCATGATGGCCTGGGATTTTTCGGGGCGGTCGACGAGGACGTCGAAGATGTCGCCGTAACGGCCGGCGGGGGTGCTTTGGGCGTCAGGCGATTGCGGGAGGCCCTGGGTGATGGGGAACGGGAACCATGCGACGTTGAAGAGCTCGCGGAGTTCGCGGTCGGAGGCGTTTTCGTCCCAGACGTGGAGCATTTTGCAGGCGTAGCTGACGGGATCGTAGGCGTGGGCGCGGCTTAAAAGGAAGGCGATGGGGGTGTAGGGGACGCCGGGGTCGGGGACGCGGGCGGTGAATTCCTGGAAGTCCTGGGTGGCGCGGCCGAAGGGAGAAAGCTGGATTGGGTGAGTGCCGGGGCCGGGCTTGATGAATTGGTTGGAGAGGCCTTGCTCCCAAAAGACGGCGGATGCGCCAGCCATGTAGTTCATGTAATAGAGCTTGCGGTACCAGGAGGCGCTGACGCCGTCGGTGATGGCATAGCGGCTGTGGAACCATGCGCCGGCGCCGCGTTGGCCGATGGGCTGCTGGGCGAAAGTGTTGCAGGAATCGCCGAAGTTGGAGCTGGCGTAGAGGAGCCAGGAGCCGTTGAATTGACGGGCTGCGCCGCGTTCAAAGGCGATGCGCATGGGGACGTGGGCGTTTGTGGAATCGACCTCGTAGCCGACGGTGGATGCGCCCAAGTGGTGGAATTCATGGGCGAGGGCGATGGAATCGACGGAGAGGCAGGGGATTGATTTGGAGAAAAAAGACTCGGGGACGGGGGTGTGAAACATTTTGGACCAGGCTTTGGATTGCTCTTGAACGAGGGCTTTGCCCCAGGCGTCGATGTGGGCGGCGCGGGTGGGGCCGAGCTTGCCTGAGGGGATGGAGACGCCCATGGACGAGATGGATTCGCCGTGGATGAAGCCGAGGAATTGATCGGCGAGCGGGCCGGAGAGGGCTTTGTAAACCGCGGGGCCGGTGGTGTCCGTGTAAGCGGGGTTGGCGTAGTTTGTGAGCATGTAAAAGGGCGAGCGGGACGCGGTGAGCCATTGGTAGAGCGGGCTATCGGGCGTGAATTGCGGGATGTAGCCGAGGTACGAGCCGGGGACGTAGTTGGGGAAGTTCAAGATGGGCGCGGTGGGCCTGGCGTAGTCTTTGAGGAATTCTTTTTTGATGGAGGGCTCGACGGCGCCGGCGGCGATGGCGTCGAAGAGGGTGAGGTCTTTGGCGGGCTTTGACTTCCAGAATTCAGGGTCATTGGGGAGCGGGGTCCACATGGTGAAACGGCGGCCGGCGAGGGGCCGGGTGGCCCACGTGGAGGCGATGGGGAGGTTTTTGGCGGAGCCGCGGAGGTTTTGCGGGAGCGTGGATGGAGGGAGATTGAAGGAGGAGAAATAGTGGAACGGGGGTTTTTCGCGATGGGCGGGCGTGTAGGAGAGATTGTCGGTGAGGAGGAGGGCGTCGAGCTGCCGCCAGGCCTGGGCGGGTTGATCGATGCCGAGGGTGAGGGTGGCGGGGCCGGAATCGAGGGTGACGTCGATGGAGGCCCAAGCGAAGGAGAAGCCCCACCAGAGTTGGTATTCGTCGTTTGGGGGGAGGGTGTCGGATTGGCCGAGGGTTTGCTTGATGGCGGGTTTGCCGGGTTGATCGATCTGGACGAAGAAGGGTTCGGATTGCTTGAGGTGGTCGACGTAGCGGACCCAGAGCTTGTATTTGCCGGGGTGGGGGATTTGGAGGGAGCGGGAGGCGGAGGCTTGGGTTTCGGAGGCGGGTGCGGCCATGGAGTTCCATTCGGATTCGCCGCCTTGGGTCCATTCGGGGGAGATGCCGGGTCCGGCGATTTGCCAGGTGTGTGTGGGCGGGGAGAGGTTTGGGCCGGTCCAGTAGGCGAAGGAGCCGGCGACCTGGGGGAACCATTCGGGTTCAAGCCAGAGGTAGGTGGTGGGCGCGGAAGGGGATTGGGTGGAGGATCGAGATGGAGCGGAGGGATTTTGGGGAGGTGTGGGGTCTGGGGCGGAGGCGCAGGCGGTGAGGAGGAGTGCGGCGAGGAGTGTGGAGGTGAGGTTTTTCATGGGTTTTGGGTTAGTCGGTGTTGAGGGTGATTTGTTCCGTGTGGTAAGTTTTGGTGCGGCCGGTAGTTGTACATATTGGATAAATTTTGTAGTAATTTTATTATTTATTTCTTGACTGGTTTGGGAATGGGGTTATACTTATGGGGTCGAGTGAGGGAATTGGGTTCGGGGTTCGGGGTTCGGGGTTCGGGGTTCGGGGTTCGGGGTTCGGGGTTC